>JAITJI010000007.1 GCA_031279015.1 Spirochaetaceae bacterium | reverse complement strand
GTGCCGTCCGGGCATCGATCCGATCCTGTAGTTCCCTGACGCGGTTTTCCAGCTCTGCAATAAGATCCCGGTTCTCCCGTGCCCCGGCCTCCACCGCCGCATCCCAGTCGTCCCGCCGGGTACGGACCAGCCGTTCAAATTCGTCCAAATCCTGTTTCCAAGCCTCCACGCCGGCCTGCCGTTTAGCCTCCATTTCGGCGTAATCAGCCTTCCACTCCTCTTTGCAGGTCTTTACCAGTTCCTGCACCTCCTCTGCCCGGGCTTTGGCGCTGTCCTGCCAGGCTTTGAGCTTATCCTCTACGACGGTCTGGTAACGCTGGGCCCGTTCCAGAGCCTGATCCCGGAACTTAGCAAGGGCGGTATCTTCCAAGGTGTCCGCCCGGGAGGCGGCCTCCTCTAAGGCGGCGCTAAGGGTGGTGTTGATACGTTCAATATCCCGATTGATATTGGCGGACCGCTGCTCCTCAACCCTGTTTATCTCTTCCCGGTGCTCCTCCACCTGGCGTTCCACAAGTTCCGCCGCAGCCTGGAGGTCCAAAACGGTAGAGTTTACCGAGGCGATTATCGCTTCCGCGGTACGTTCCAGGGAACCGGCGTTTTCCCGCTCAAAACAGAGTTCAATATCCGCAAGATCCTTTTCCACGGCTTTGAGTTTCTCTTCGGCGCCTTTAAGCCGTTCATCGGAGGCGCTTACCCGCCTGGCCACACTTTCCACAAAACCGGACTCCGCATGGAGGCGGTTGAGATTCTCCTGAACCCGGTTGGTCATGCGGACCAGTTCTTCCAGGGAAACATCGTAGCCATTGAGACGTTCGTCGATCCTGGCAACCGCCTCGGCCTTATCCGCCAGCTCCTGATCGGTTATTACCAGCCGCTTGAGGAGCTCCCGGGCGGATTGTTTTTCCACATCCAGGGATACCGCAAAATCGTGGATATCCTGGCCTTTTTCCTCCACAAATGCGGCCAGATCCTCCTTAAGCCGCTTACCGTACTCCCTAATCTTATCCAAGGTACGGTTTTTCCGGGTGAGTTGGTGGTAGAGGATAAAACCCAGGACCACAATGCCAAGGGTTAAAAGGTTCCCAACCGTGAAAAAACTCATTTCTATTAATTTAGCACATAAGCGGATAATTGGCGATAGTCGGAAAACACAAAATCCGCGCCGCCATCAGGACGGCGCCCTTTTTTAAAGGGAGAAATAATGAGGGCGGCCGCCATTCCGGCATTTTTTGCTCCGATGATGTCATAGGTAACGCTGTTTCCCACGTACAAAAGCCGTTCCGGCGCAACAGACATCTCCCGGGCCAGGGCGAGAAAGGGCGCCGGGGCAGGCTTGAGGCAACCAACGGATTCGGAACAGATCCGGGCGTCCCAAAAACCGTCCAGACCCATGGCGGCAAGTTTGTTTTCCGGGGGAAAATCGGAGAGGAGCCCCATTTTTAATCCCCCGGCCCGCAGTTCCTCCAGGGTCTGCCGCACCCATTTGAAGGGCGCAACCTTTTGGAAAAGCGGCTCCCAGCCGCGGTATATCAGCCTTTCGGCCCGCTCCTTCACCGCCGCAGGATCATCCCCCAGGATCTCCGCCATAAGCCGGGCCTGGAGATCGTAAAAATCCTCCCCCGGAATCAGGGCGCTATCCGCCGGAATCCCGGCCTTTTCCCTTTGGGCATACTGCCGCCGCAGGGCATCCCGGGCCTTGCCCATCGCCACAAGGAGCGGGGCGCCGGTGAACAGGAAGGGGACAAGGCGGATATAGAGACGATAATTGGGGTAGAGGGTCCCATCCAGATCGAAGGCGATCCCGTCAAAGGCAGTTTTCATTTACCTAATAATACCGGATTCTCCCCCCAATGTTTAGGGAGCAAAGGCAGCTTCCACGGGAATCCGGACCAGATTGATAAAATGGCCGGGATACCGGGCTTTGAAACCGGCAAAGGAGGTTTCTTCCGCGCTTTCAAAAACCGCAACCTGAAAGCCTCCCCTTTCATTAAAGTAGGGCGCCAGCACCGCCACATGAAAGTGCTGCCGCATCCGGGGGGCGGGGCCCATCTCATCACTCACCGATGCAAGGTAGATCCATCCCGGCTTATCGACGGCCAGGGTGTAGAGCAGCGGATGGAGTCCTTCAAACTCAAAACCGGTGTTGGGGAGAAAACCGGGGTACGTTCTAAGAGAACTGGTTCCGTCCCGGCGTATTCTTATAGAAGAGAATACCGCCTTTTGAACTTCAATCTCCTGAAGCGCGCCAAAGTCAGAAGCCCGGAGAATCGAATTTGCCCGGGAGGCCAGATTCCGGGTCCAGTCCAGCCCAAAAAAGGGGTCCCGGACTTTCTCATAAGGTTCGGTAAAGGACGAACCACGGCTGCCGAAAGGGGCCTTGAGGGGCTCTATGGGAAGGCGGCTTCCGGTGAGGGGCCGCAGAATTCCGTCCACCACCCATTTGACAAAACCGGAACAGTTGAGCCCCCCGGGTCCGTCCTGGGCTTTCCGGGTATCGATAAACACATACCGGCCTTCCTCATCCATTGCCCCGTCATCCCGGAAGCGGAGTTCCGGAAGCCGCTGCCGTACCTGGGCGATAAAGTTCCGGACATCCTGGTAGTCATCCGGATGGGGCTCAAAATACCGCAGGGGAAAGGCGGCTCCCGCAGCCCGCAGGATCTCCTCCACCGGCACAACGAGGAGCCGTTCAAAGGCTATGGGAATGGGCAGATCACGGACCACATAGGCATCATAGAGCACCACATCCATCCGGGATTTCCGCTCATCCAGGGGCCGGAATTGCACATACACATAGGGATCGCTTCTGAGGAAGATCTGAAGACGGACGGGGCTGCCGTCATCCCGCCGCCGGTAAAGATTCCAGGAACCCTGGGTCCAGTAGGGAAAGGCTCTGTCCCGTTCCCGGGCCAGGATGACAACGAATTCGTTACGGCCGGCCTCGGCCCGAACCTGCACACGACCGCCGCCGGGGAGGGTATGGATAAAGGAGGGGGTGTTTATGACCCGGCCCGGCATCCCGGTGAACCAGTCCTGGACCAGGGATATGCGGAAGGAGGAATCATCCTCAATTTGCCGGAGGGGAAGATCCAGCGCCCCCGGGGATACCAGAGGCAAGAGGAATAACAACAGGGCCGGCGGAAGGAAACGGTGATTCATATAGTATAATATCGGAAAAAACCAGGGGATAGTAAATCCGTCAAGGCCGGACTCCCGCCGGAACATCCGGACCATATTACCGGTTGTACGAAGGATGTTGTAAATACTATACTAAAAGAGAGATGAGTTTTTTTCAAAATCTGACATTTTGAGCCTCGTATTTTAGATAAAGGAGACTTTAATGAAACTATACAGCAGAGGACAGGTGATCTTTTTTTCTGTCCTGAGCGGTCTTATGGTGATCATGTTTGCCGTGGGGATAGGTTTATTGAAGATCCCTTCAGGTAAAGGGAAGGCGGCGGAAACGGCCGGCGCTGCTATCGGCGATGCTGCCGGGCCGGTGGATTCTGCCGGCACCGCTGATGCGGATCCCCTTGAGGCCCTGGGACTCCGGCAATCCACCAGTCCCCTTTTGCTGAATACGGCGGATCTGCTTCCTTTTACTGAAGATGAACGGGAAAACATAGCGGTATATGAAAAGCTCAACGAGGCGGTGGTAAACATCACCACCGAAACCGTGGCAATAAACTGGTTCCTGGAGCCGGTCCCCCAGGAGGGGAGTTCCGGTTCGGGGTCGATCATCGATACCCGGGGTTATGTGCTTACCAATAACCATGTAATAGAAAACGCCTATAAGGTGTTTATCAATCTGGCGGACGGCAGCCAGATTGAGGGGACCGTGGTTGGGACGGACAAGGAAAACGATCTGGCGGTTCTCAAATTTGATCCCCCCCGGGGGATGCAGCTACGGACCATACCCTTTGGCGATTCCGGCAACCTCAAGGTGGGGCAAAAGGTACTGGCAATTGGGAATCCCTTTGCCCTGGAACGAACCCTGACGGTGGGGATCGTCTCCGGGCTGGGACGGCCCATCCAGACCTCCCGGCAGAATATCATCCGGGACATGATCCAGACCGATGCGTCCATCAATCCCGGTAATTCCGGGGGACCCCTGCTGGACACCCAGGGGCGAATGATAGGCATCAACACCATGATCTACTCTCCATCGGGGGGGTCCGTAGGCATCGGCTTTGCAGTACCGGTGAATACCGCCAAGCGGGTAGTGGCGGAGCTTATCGAATACGGAAGGGTCAGGCGCGGATGGATAGATGCTGCGGTGGTTCAGATCTTCCCCGCCCTGGTCCGGTACGCCAAACTGCCGGTTTCATCGGGGCTCCTGGTTTCCCGTACCAAACGAAACGGTTTTGCCGAGCAAGCCGGAATCCGCCAGGGCAGTGAACCGGTACGGTACGGATCCAGCGTCATCTATCTGGGGGGAGACATCATCATCGCGGTGGACGGTATGGAGGTTGACAGCCTGGCGGATCTCTACTCCGCCCTGGAGGACAACAAACCGGGCGAAAAGGTGACGGTGGAGATCCTGCGGGGGAGCAAAACCATTAAAACGGAGGTAACTCTGGCTGACCGGGAAGAAGTTCTAAGCCAGTAGGGCAAGGGTCCGTGAAAGCCGCTAATATATCAACCCAATCCCAAAACCGCCAAAGGCTCCGGCTTCACCCTTAAAAAGCCAGCCGCCCCCCAGGATGCTGAAGACCAGGTTTGAAGGGGGCGGAAATATCCGAAATTCGGCGCCGATCAGAAGCGGGCCAAACCAGGAGGCAAATTCCGGGGAAAGCCCGGCGGCAGCCGGAGAATCTACAGCAGAGGGGAGATCCGCAGCCGGGCCTCTGAAACGGTATTCCGAGCGGATGGAAACGCCCGCCATAAAATACCCTGAGATGAAGAGCCCCCCTGCGGAGAGGAGGATGCGGGGAGCGGTCTCCGATGGATACCCCCCCTCCCCGGTCCAGATGAGCGCCGGAGTGAGGGTGCAGGAGAAACGGGGATCCGGCCAATAGGCAATGGGGAAAAACAACTGTACCCCGGCGCCGGCGCCAAAGGGACTCAGGGACCCTTCCTGGGTCCAGCCATAGGACAAACCTCCGGCCATGTCCAGGGGGAAGCCTCCTTGGGACCGGAAAAACTGCCATTTTATGGAACCCAGGGCCCCGTATACCACCGTATCGGAGCCAAAAACCGGCAGAACATTCATGGCGGCAGCCAATTCAACGTTCTCTACGGGGGCAAGGCGGAAGGCGACGGCAAAGGGCAGGGAATTCCACGGATCGCCCCCGACGGGAGCCCTGCCAAAGAGGAGCCCTCCCTCCGCCTGAAAGGAGCCCTGGGGGATTGTTTCGGGAACGGGCGCAAAGAGAAGCCCCCCAAGGCCGCTCAGGACCGAAAGGGGATGGATGCTGATGGAGGAATCGATCAGGACCGAAAGTTCAGCCTTTTGATAGATCGGTTCAGAATCGTCCCAGGGGACGGACCATGTTTCTATGAGGATCCGGTAACTGCCGTCGGGGAGCGCCTGGCCATTCCAGGAGCGGCCGTCCCAGAGGAGTTTCCGGGACCAGGTATCAAAGACCGTCAGGTCCCGCGAGAAAACCCTATCCCCCCGGACATCCTCTATGGTTACCATCCCGTGCCCCGCTGCGGAAACCTCAAATTCAAGCTCCGTAGCGCCCAGGGAACCGGCGTTTGCGGGGTTGAATCTCCGGCGGCTGAGGGTGGCTCCGCTCAAACGGAAGGACGCCGGAACCAATTCCAGCGGCAGTTCCCGGATATAGCCCCGGGAAACATAGACCGTTTTGACCACTTCCTCCCAGCCAAAGGCCCTGACCCGGATGGTACGCCATCCTACGGGCAGATTCAGCACCGGCCCGGACACCTTTTCACCATCTGCGGTGATCACCGGGATAAGGGGCAGTTTTTCCTCCGGCGGACTACCGGCGCTCCGGTCTACCCGTATCAGTACCAGACCCCGGGCTTTTTCCAGGGTAACGGAGACAAGCAGGCGGTGGGATGCCTTAACGGTAACCCTGAACCGGCGATCCTCATACCCCTCTTTGGTTATACGGATGTTGTAGAAACCGGGACTGATGTTTTCAAGAAAAAGGGGAGTCAATCCCCGTTCAATCCCGTTGATATACACCCTTGCCCCGGTAGGTTCACTGCGGAGAACCAGGCCTGAACCTTCGACTTCTTCATAGGTATCACCGGCCACGGGGAGGAGGGGACAACAAAAACCCAACCAGAGTATCCATAGAAAATATTTTCCCCGATTCATAGTACCACTATACATTATCCGGTGGATTGTTACACGTCTTCCCCGAATGACCATCAGCATATCAGTCGTTTCGCCTGACAATAACTGAAAAAATGGACTTCCGTAAAGATAAGATGATCGAGCAGACGGATCCCCAATACTTCGGCAGCCTCCAGAAGCCGTACAGTGATATCATCATCCTCTATCGATGGGCTAAGCTGCCCTGAAGGGTGATTATGGGCCACCGTTATGGCGCTGGCCCGATCCAGAATGGGATCCGCAAACACCTCCCGGGGGTGCACAATCGTCCGGTTTACCAAACCAATGGTGACAATCCGAATCGCCAGCACCTCATGGGCCCCGTTTAGGGAAAGACAGATGAACCGTTCCTGCCTGCGATCCGCATAATGCCGTATCAATTTGTAGACGTCTGAAGGATGCCTGATCCGGGTCCCCGCCATCCCCCACCGTCTTCTACCGTACTCCAGCATAGCGACAATAGCGCTGGCCTTGGACATCCCAAGCCCGGTCAACCGGACAAGTTCCTTTATCGAAGGAATATCCCGGTCCTGTTCCAGCCGATCAAGCAGATCCGCCGCGATAAGGGACACATTTTTCCCTCGAATTCCGGAATTGAGGAGGATAGACAACAACTCCTGGTCCGACAAAGCCTGAGGACCAAAAGTGTTGAGCCGTTCCCGGGGCCGCTGCGATAACGGTAAAGCCAGAGGACCCGATACATGCGGGGAGGCCAATCCTGCATACAGGATCTCCGCCTCTTCTGAAAATTCTGAATATATCCTATCATTCATACCCACATAACGGGAAGAAATGGATTCCTGCTTTAATTAAGGCTTCAATTTTCTGAAGAAATTATCCGATAGAAGAATATGGGTATTTCATTGCGCACCTTCTGTTTCATTGCCCTGGGCTTGTTTTTGTATTCCTGTACTACCACATCTGCGGTCCATCATCCCGGACCACAATCGCAGCCCGGAACACCGGTCCCGGTCACCACAGCGCCCGAACCCGCACCGGAAGCCGCCGTGTCACCCGAATCCGTTACACCACCGGAAGCCGCCGTAGCACCCGAACCCGAATTCCCCGAAGGACCGCAGCTTGCCGGAGAACTGCCGAAAGCAGATCCGGAACGACCGCAATCGCCGCGGACAAAGACAGCATTGCCCCCTGAATATGCCCCTTCATACCCTGAAGGGCCAAAACCTCCGCCGGCGCCGGAATATATCCTGGGCAAGGGACGGATCCCGCTATCGGACCTGAAATTCTTCCTTTTGGCCTCGAACCCCGGTATGGATCCATCATATATTGAAGATCTATCCCGTTTTTATATCGAAGAAGCCGCCTCCGAAGGAGTGAATCACGATGTGGCCTTTGCCCAGATGTGCCTTGAAACCGGGTATCTTCGCTATGGAGGCCTTGTTACCCCGGACATGAACAACTTCTGCGGTCTGGGCGCCATTGGCGCCGACCAGCGGGGAGCATATTTTTCCTCCCCCCGGATAGGTGTCCGGGCCCACATCCAGCATCTCAAGGCCTACGCCACCGATGCTCCCCTGCGTCAGGAACTGGTTGACCCCCGTTATCACTGGGTTCGTCCGGGCGCAGCCCCAACCCTCGACGGTCTGGCCGGCACCTGGGCAACGGACCTGCAATATGCCACCAAGATCCGTAGTATCCTGACCCGTCTATACAACTTTTCTTTTCAGTTAGACAAGTCCAGGACGGAAGAACAGCAGGCGGATTCGGAAATTTCCCCGGAATCCCTTAAAACCGACTCCATAATATCCGTCCAAAAATTGGATTTTTTGACAAATTCTCCAAATTCATTAAAAACATATTGACACTATAGTAATGAAAAAGGTATAGTAATATGTATTCCCCTGTAGCTCAGCTGGCAGAGCAAGTGGCTGTTAACCACTGGGTCCGTGGTTCGAACCCGCGCGGGGGAGCTTGATGGCCCACCTTTTCAGGTGGGCCATTTCTTTATGGGATAAGGAATTAGCAACACAAGAGCACGGCCCGCACCGCTTCGCCGGAGGCATGTTACCAGAATGTGTTACGGAAACGCAAAGCGTTCAAACACAGGAGGATAACTATGCCCGGGCCGAAAAACGAAGAAAGTTTCCGTCTTTTCAAGCGAAATCTTGGGGGGCGGGAAATGGGTTCGCCACATAAAGTGACCATGGGGGGCCGGGCGTTTTCCCCGCAGGAAATTTCCGCCATGATTCTCGCAAAGCTGAAACGGGACGCCGAGGCTTTTCTTGGCGAACCGGTGCCGGAGGCGGTTATTACGGTTCCGGCGTATTTTACCGACGCCCAGCGGCAGGCTACCAAAGACGCGGGGACAATTGCCGGGCTTACGGTGCGCCGTATCATCAACGAGCCGACCGCGGCGGCGCTGGCCTACGGCATTGACAAAGAAGAACGTCAAAAAGCGCTGGTGTTCGACCTGGGGGGCGGTACTTTTGATGTTTCGATCCTTGATATAAAAGACGGCGTAATAGAAGTATGCGCCACCGCCGGGAATAACCGTCTCGGAGGGGATGATTTCGACGCCTGCGTAACGGAATATCTTGCGGCGGAATTCAAACGGGAAACCGGCGTTGATGTGCG
>JAITJI010000134.1 GCA_031279015.1 Spirochaetaceae bacterium | reverse complement strand
AGCGAAGCGTTCCACGGGAAAGATCCGCCCTGAAACCGGTAATGACTCGTAGGTCTGGGGGACCGTCAGATGAGTTTTACCGAAGAAGACCATGTCTTCCACGCTTTCCACCCCGCAGACCATGCGGGGGCCTTAACTTGTTGACATTGAATGAAAATTGCTGATGAGGCAAGCGGGGGATTGCGGATAATCCCCTGTTCCGGGTATAATAGCGGCCATGAGTACCGGATATTCGTGGATGGTTGGCGTCATAGACATCTATGACGCGGGAAAAGGGTTCAAAGCCCGGGGCTGGATTGATGATGCCGGACTTTGAAGCGGAGCTTGACAGACTACTTTCCCGCGAAAACCGGAGTTTTCCCCGGTACGAACTTGTTGAGTTCGCCTCGGCGGGGCGGGAGATTCTGGAGGAACTCAACAAGCGGCAAACCGATGTTTCCCTCCAGATTGAAGAAATCTACGATCTGGTCAAGGAGCAGGAGGCCCAGCGGGAGGCGGCGGCGGCTGAGAAGGCCAGGGCGGACCGCCTGGTCCTGGCGGCGATAGGGCTTGCCGACCTGCTCGAAGACTTTTGTACCTATGCGGGACAGAGCGGCAGCGAAGCGTTGAGCCATCAGGCGGGACTCCTGTGGGAACAGGCCGGCGGCATCCTTTCCGGCTGCGGCATCGTCCCCTTAGGGAAGCCGGGGCAGCCCCTGGACCCGCGGATTCATACGGTGAAGGCCGGCGCCGAATCGCCGCTCCCCCGGGAGCAGGTCCTTCAGGTGCTTCAAAGCGGGTATGCCTATCAGGGTATGCCGGTGCGGAAGGCCGCGGTAGTGGTGAGCCGGGGACAGGAGGACCCTCCCCGGGACACGGGGAGGGACACGGAGATGGACACGAACACGGAGATGGACACGGAGATGGACGCGGACACGGAGATGGACGGGACCGGCAATTACGGGATCTGGTAGAGCGACAATACCGTGTGTATGAGATATCATAACCATTATTTTGAAGGAGAATACCGGGAATGAGCAGAATTGTTGGTATAGATTTGGGAACCTCTACTTCGGAAATCGCCTGCATCGTTGACGGTATGCCGAAACTGATCCCCAACTTTCAGGGCAAGCTGATTACCCCTTCGGTGGTCCATATCAGCCGGGAGGGGGAAATCCTTGTGGGTGAGGAGGCCGCCGAATACCTTTTTACCCGGCCCGACTGCACCTTTATGGAGGTCAAACGTCTCACCGGCAGCGATCAAACCCTGTCGGCCCACGGCAAGGAGTACGCGCCGGAGGAGATTCAGGCCATGCTCCTCTCCTACCTGGTCCGCTGTGCGGAAGCCGGCCTGAACGAAAAGATCGACCGCGCGGTGATCACCGTGCCGGCCTATTTTACCGATGTCCAGCGGCGGGCCACGGCAAAGGCCGGGGAGCTTGCGGGGCTCCAGGTGGAACGCATCATTAACGAGCCCACGGCGGCGGCCCTGGATTACGGCCTTTCAAACCTCAAGGAATGTAAGAACGTGCTGGTCTATGACCTTGGGGGCGGTACCCTGGATGTGACGGTGCTGGAACTCTTTGAAGGGGTCATTGACGTAAAGGCCAGCAGCGGCAACAACCACCTGGGAGGCAAGGACTTTGACGAGATCATCATGGGCCGTCTCGCCGATCCCGCGGGGGACGAGCGGGCCCTCATGCGACTCAAGAAAGCCGCGGAGGACTGCAAAATTGCCCTGAGTACTCAGGATGAATATAAGGTGTCCCTCCCCTTCCTCTTGACGGACCAGGAGGGGAAGCCGGTTTCGGTGGAACAGACCGTCTCCCGCCAGGATTTTGAGGACTGGGTCTCGGAAAAAGTAAGCTCCACCCGGGTCCCCATGATGAGCGCCCTGGAGGACGCGAAGCTCCTCCCCGGGGATCTCCAGGTGATACTCCTCGTGGGGGGATCTACCCGGATCCCCTGCATAAAAAAACTGGTGGAGGAGGCCCTGGGCGCGGTTCCCCGATCCCTGGTGGACCCGGACTTGACGGTGGCCCGGGGCGCGGCGATTCAGGCGGGGCTCATCGAGGGCAGCATCAACAACAAAGACCTCGTCCTCACCGACGTTTGCCCCTACACCCTGGGAACGGCGCCCCTGCAGGATGGATTGTTCGGCAAACGGCAGGTCTTCGATCCCCTGATTCCCCGGAACACCACAATTCCCACCGAAAAGGCGCGGATCTATACGACCGCGAGCGATTACCAGACTAAGGTGAATATTGAGGTGTATCAGGGGGAATCTTCGAATCCGGATAACAACGAACGGCTCGGCGAGGTACACCTGACCGGAATTCCCCCCGCCCGGCGGGGAGTTGAACAGATCGAAGTAACCTTCGGCTACGACATGAACGGCATTCTCCAGGTGAAGGCCAGCGTGGTTTCCACGGGCAAGCAGGTTTCCTCTGAGATCAGTACCACCGGGGTCAAGGCCAAGCCCCTGCTGGATATCTCGAAATGGGAGCAGGCCGAGGGGGCGCGGCAATTCCGCCCCCTGCTACGCAAGGCGGAGAAGCTCATCGCCTTGGGCAAGGATAAAGGGGATGACCTCAGCCTCCTCGTTCACCGGATCAAAGAGGCGCTGTTGTTGAAAGAAAAGGAACAGGCCGGGGAACTGCGGGAGGAATTGCTGGTAATCATCGAAATGCTGGAAAGACTGGATAAACTGTTATGACCGATGCCGGGGGGATAGGGAGGGCCGCCTACCGGCTGGCTCTTGCGGCGGCGAAGCGGCGGGATTTGAGCGCCGCCCTTGCGTATGCGGAGTTCGCCTGCCTCCTGATGCCGAATCAAGGGGATGCGGCGTATGAAGATGCGGCGCGTCTTGCGGAAATCTGCCGGTATGAGCTTGGGGATGCGGAGGACCCCTGGGAGGCGGAAGCCGTCTATCTTCTTGCCAGACAGAAGAAGTGGAAGGCGGCGGCGCTGGCGGTCCGGCGGCTTTCCCGTCAAAGCGTGCGGCTCCTCACGATACAGGGCTGCCTTTGGGCTCTGGCAAAGCATGACGCCCGGGCGGCGGATTGTTTTGCCAGGGTTTTGGAAAAAGACTGCGGGAACCGCCTTGCCGCGGAAGCCCTGGCGGAAATCGTCCGGCGGCGGAAGTGTTTTTGGAGGTTTTTTTGACCCTTTTTAATAATGAACAGAAAAAAAATTATTACGAAGTCCTGGGACTTGCCAAGAACGCTGAGGCGGCGGAGATAAAGCGCGCTTACTTCGGTCTGGTACGCAAATATCAGCCTGACCGTTTTCCCGAAGAATTCAAGGAAATCCGCGCCGCCTACGAGACCCTCAGCAGCCAGGAGAAACGGGCCGAATACGACGCCATCGGCGATCTGCCCGCTTCCGTGGCGCCCCTCTTCCACGAGGCGCAGCGCTTTGACCGCTTTGGCAGACACGGCAAGGCGGCGGAATTGTACCGGGGCATCTTGAAAAGCCATCCTGAGTTGGACAACGTGAGGGAAGAATACGCCTGGTCCCTCCGGAATGACGACAAGACCGGCAAGGCGGTGGAGGTGTGGGAAGAACTCTGCCGGAGACAGCCCGGTAATTCCCATTACGCGAGGGAACTGACCGGAACATACCTCGACCGCGGCTGGATCAAGAAAGCCCTTGCCGAAGCGCGGCGCGCCGTCTCCCTGGACCGCACGTCCATAGACAACTGGTCAAGCCTCATCGCCTGTGCCGTTATGAATATCAATAAGACTCAGGAGGCCTGGGACGAAGCGCAGGCTCTTTCCCTTGAGGCGCTTAAAGCGGTCAAAAACATCAAAACAGGGGAATGGAAAAAAATCCACCTCTATGCCTATGCCTTTATTACCAGCGGTCTTAAGAAAAAGGATATCGCCCGGGGCCATTTGCGGGAGCTTGTCCGCCTGACCCGCGAAGGCGGCCGGGAAAGCCGGGAGGAAGGCCGGCAAGCCCTGGAAGAAATACTGCGCTTTGTTCCTGTCGAAGGCCTGGCGTTTTTTTATTCTGAGTTAAAGGAACTAGCGGATCTGCTTCCCGATATGCATAATAAACAATTCCGGCTAAAACTCAGTGACATACGATTGTATTTCGATGCTGAAAACTTGGTGAAAAAGAACTTCCATGAAATTTTTCGCGACCTTTTCAGAATATTACTCAGCGACATTGTAGAGGATGAAGAAGCACTTGAGGTTATGGCAATAGAGTGCTATCTCCTCGATAACAGGGACATCTTCTTTCCCCAGATGAGGCGGCTGAAGGCGGAGTTTCCCGATCTCTACGCTCTATACGATTCTTTCTTTAACGAAGCCCTGCGCAGCCGAAACCCGGAAAAAATGCTGTTCCAGCGTTCAAAGAAACTCGCCAAATTAAACCGCAAATACGGCTTCCATGACATCCATGACAAAGAAGACATACCGGAACAACAGCCGATCCGCCGGGACGAGCCCAAGGTGGGCCGCAACGACCCCTGCCCCTGCGGCAGCGGCAAAAAATACAAACGTTGCTGCGGGGCTTGAAGGTCCGGGCCTCCGTTGTCCGGGCCGCTTCCCGGCTACTCCCGTAAGGATGAAGCCTCTTCCCGGGTACTCCGCCGCCAGAACTGGCTCCGCCCAATGCCGAGGCCGATCTCCCCCCGCATCTCCAGGGCATCCTGGGGAAAGCGCTTCCCGTCGGCCGGGTGGTAGGTGATCCGGCACTGGTATATTTTGCCGTCATTGGGATCGATCACGCTGCCCCCCCGCCAGTGCCCGGCGCTCCGCTCCGGGCTCAGGCCGAAGATCCAGGGGGGCCCCACGATGGGCAGTTCGTTGACCTTTCCCGTCCGGGGGAAGCCCCGGTAGGATTCCCGGCAGGCAGAGGCCTTTATGTCCTGGGGATGTCCCGCAATGGAGAGGATCCGCCCTAAGAGTTTGCCGTTTTCCTGGAATAGTTCCCAGCCGGCGGTTATTTTTCCGGTCTGTTCATCCACGCTCAGCCAGAATCCCTCCGCGGGGTCCGCGAAAAGGGACGAACCTAAGAGCAGGATGAGCCCAAGGAACGCACGGTTCTTCATTTTTACCTCCATAAGACAGGGTAGGGTAAGTATACTGGATACGTTTAGAAAAAAAAAGGGCTGCCCAATCGGACGACCCGGATTATAAAGGAACTGGCCGGATACCAGGAGAAAGGGGAGGTGCAGACAGCCTACGAGGCGGGCCGTCTTGGGTATATCCTCTACCGGGAATTAACCGCCTTCGGCTTGGACTGCCGGGTTATCCCGCCTCACACGGTGTTTCACGGCGGGGACGGGGCGGGAAACAGTTCGCCGTGCGCCCAGGGGTCAGTGCTGTACGACATAGAGAATGACGTGGTAGGAGATGCCCGGATAGAACCGATGGCGGTGGACGAGCGGACACTGGCGGCGGGACATATGAGGAAACTGACGGGATGGCCTCATGGGGATATATGAAGAGACGCGGGAAGAGGTGGAAGAGGAACAGCGAGGGAAGGGGAACAAGTTGATTTTTTGCGCAAAGCGCAACAGGCTTCTAGCCTAAAAATTCAAAATTCAGTATCCTTAATCTTCTAATGGCGGCCATTGACGACCTTTTACAGCAAATAACAGACCGCAAATTGCGGAAGCGTCTTGAAACGGAAGTCCGCCGCCTGTCCCAGGAAAAGAAATTCGGCCTGGTCTTCGAGGAACATATCCCCGAATGTACCCCCCTGTATGACATTCCTGTCCGCCGCGGCCGGACGGTGGCTAAAAAAAACGGCAAAATCAGTGAAGTCTACAAGGTTTTGAAAATATCCGGCGGCGCCAAAAATGACGGGACCGGTTCCAGGCTTGCCGATTGCCTTAACCTTGAAACATCCCAAATGGTTCAGTTTCCGGTAGAAGAACTCGTAAGCGTCGCCTGTTTTGGCGATCCCATCTTCCCCAGCCTGGAACCCATTGCCAAAGTGGAAAACGCCCCCAAAGGCGGCCCCTGGCACGCCATC
>JAITJI010000092.1 GCA_031279015.1 Spirochaetaceae bacterium | reverse complement strand
CTAAAACAAGCGCCCCCGCCAAGGTTATACACAAAACGAGAGAAATTTTTTTTGCGTTCATTGCTTTCCTCCTCAATATGTTGGCAATGGATCTATCGTAAACGCCTTTCTCCCGGCGGGGAATCGGGAAATTTCCCTATTCCGGTGTGCGGCCGGAAGGCCGCGGCCCGGTTTGGATCGACGAAAATACCGATAGGCAAGCCGTGCTTCGGGCTTGTTCCGGAGTCTTTCCTATGGTATTTTAAGAAATTAAAGAAAAAAGTTATGCCGGGATTTGCCCAGTGAATTATACAGGAAAAGGGAGTGAGCGGCATGAGAAGATTGTTGCGCTATTTACGGCCTTTTGTACTTCTGATCGTACTGGCGGTGGGAATGCTTTTTATCCAGGCCACGTGCGATCTTACCTTGCCCAATCTGCTGTCGCGCCTGGTGAATGAGATTTTAAGGGTCAATACGGTTCCCCTCCTTGCAGAGGATGCTTCCATTCTCAGGATAGGCCTTATGATGCTGGCCGTTGCCATGGGAGGAGGCGCCGCTGCGATTGGGGTGGACTTTTTCTCCACAAAAATGGCTGCCGGTATTGCAAGGGATCTCCGGTATGCGGTATTTGAAAAGGTAGAACGCTTTTCCAGCAGGGAATTTGACTCCTTCTCCACGGCTTCCCTTATAACCAGGTGTACCAATGACATCAATCAGATCCAGGGGATCTTTGTCATGGGCATCAGAATGATCTGTTATGCGCCGATCATGGGCATAGGGAGCATTATTATGGCGGTGAGTACGGCGCCGTCCATGAGCTGGCTCATCATTCTTGCCGTGGCCGTCCTTATGGGCATGGTGATTACCATTATGTCCCTGGCAATGCCCAAATTCCGCCTGATTCAGGCGCTGGTAGACCGCCTTAACCGCACGGCCAGGGAAACCCTGAACGGTCTCATGGTGATCCGGGCCTTTGGGAAAGAGAAGCTCGAAGAAAAGAGGTTCGATGAAGTTAACCGCGAACTCACCGAGGTAAATCTGGTTGTAAACCGGATTATGATACTCCAGTTCCCGGTGATGCAGCTTATTATGAATACCCTCATACTGGCTATCATTTGGATAGGTTCCCACCGGATCGCCGCAGGGGGTATGGATGTGGGCGGCATGATGGCTTTTATACAGTACGCCATGTACATCATTTTTTCTTTCATGTTCCTTTCGATGATGTTCATCATGCTGCCCCGGACGGCGGTTTCGGCGGCCCGCATTGCCCGGGTGCTGGATACCGAAGTTACCATCCAGGACCCCCCCCAGCCCAAAAGGTTTACCGCCCGTCCCGGGGGCAGCAGGGTTGAATTCAGGAACGTATCTTTCCGGTATGAAAAAGGTTCCGCCAACGCCCTGACCGATATCAGCTTCACCGCGGAGCCGGGGGAGACTACCGCCTTTATCGGCCCCACGGGTTCGGGAAAGTCCACCATCGCCAATCTCATTCTGCGTTTTTACGATGTTACCGGGGGCGCTATATTCCTGGACGGTGTTGACATACGGGAGCTGTCCCAGGAGGAACTCCGTTTCCGTATCGGTTATGTGCCCCAGAAAAGCGTCCTCCTCTCCGGCCCCGTCTCCTTTACCCTTAGATACGGAAAGAAAGAAGCCTCCAATGAGGAGATTCGGGAGGGCGCCGAAATTGCCCAGGCCCTGGACTTTATAGAAGAAAAAGAAGGAGGCTTTGAGTTCCCCCTTTCCCAGGGGGCGGCCAACCTTTCGGGAGGCCAAAAGCAGCGGCTTTCCATTGCCAGGGCCCTGGTACGGAATCCGGGGGTCCTTCTTTTTGATGACAGTTTTTCCGCCCTGGACTTTGCCACCGACGCGCGGCTCAGAAAGGCCCTGGCGGAAAAACGGAATGAAGCGGCCAAGATTATCGTGGCCCAGCGGGTTGGCACCATTATGGGGGCCGAAAAAATCATTGTTCTGGACAACGGCAGGATTACCGGTATGGGAACCCACCGGGAACTTCTGGAGACCAGTCCCGAATACCGGGAGATAGCCGAATCCCAGCTTTCACAGGGGGAAATGGTATGAGCGGCCGGCGGAACCCGGGGGAAGAAAGGCAAGGTCCCGGCCCCGGTCCCGGCGGACCCGGGCGCTTTGCCATGATGGGCGCCAGAGCCAGGGATTTTAAGGGTACCATGAGGCAGCTTATGAGCTATCTCAGGCCCTACCGGGGCGCCATTGTTTTTGTGTGGATTCTGGCCATTCTTTCGACAGCCTTCACCATCGCGGGCCCCTCCATCATGGGAAGGGTTACCGATGAAATAGTAGCCGGCCTGACCCGCAGCCTTCAGGGAACCGGGGCTGTCGATTTTAACCGGATAGGCCGTATCCTTCTCCGGCTTTTGGGTCTCTACTTTATAAGCTCCTTTTGCGGCTGGCTGCAGGGTTTTATCATGGCCGGAGTTACCGTAAAAGCCGTTTACCGGATGCGGGACGACATCGGCAGGAAAATACACCGCCTGCCCTTTTCGTACTTTGACGGCGTTACCCACGGCGAGGTTCTTTCGCGGCTGACCAACGACGTGGACACCGTAGGTCAGAGCCTCAACATGAGCATTACCCAGCTCATCACTTCCCTCTGTACCGCCGCGGGCATCCTTGCCGTTATGATCTCCGTGAACTGGATCCTCACGGTTGTTTCCGCGGGCTTTCTTTCACTGTCTTTTATTTTTATCACGGTTATTGTCAAAAAATCCCAGAAGCTTTTCCGGGAACAGCAGCGCAGTCTGGGAAAGGTGAACGGCCATATAGAGGAAATGTTTTCAAGTCACGTCGCGGTCAAAGCCTTTTCCGGCGAAGCCGATTCGGTAAAAACCTTTGACGGCCTTAACAAGACTCTCTACCATGCGGCATGGAAATCCAATTTTCTTTCGGGGCTGCTCATGCCCGTTACGGGCTTTATCGGAAACCTGACATACGTCGCAGTCTGCGTTATCGGCAGCGCCTTTGCCGTCAGGGGGATAATGACCGTAGGCGGCATCCAGGCCTTTATCCAGTATATACGTTCATTCAATCAGCCCATTACCAATATCGCCAATATTTCGAACATACTCCAGCAGACCGCCGCGGCCGCGGAACGGGTTTTTGAATTCCTAACTGAAACGGAAGAGAGTCCTGACTGCGCCGCGCCCCTGCCCCTGCCGTCCCCCCGGAGCCGGATAGTTTTTGATCATCTGCGTTTCGGCTACGATTCCGAAAAGCCTGTAATCGGGGATTTCAGCGCCGCCGCGGAACCGGGCCACAAAATCGCCATTGTGGGGCCTACCGGCGCGGGAAAGACCACCATTGTAAAACTCCTTATGCGTTTTTACGATCCCCAGGGAGGGGCGGTTTTTATAGACGGCAAAGATATCAGGTCTTTCAGGAAGCGGGACCTCCGTTCCCTGTTCGGCATGGTACTCCAGGACACCTGGCTCTTCAGCGGAACCATTGCCGAAAACATCCGCTACAGCAGGCCGGAGGCGTCGGATGCTGAGGTGGAAGAAGCCGCCCGGGCTGCCCAGGCGGATCATTTTATCCGTACCCTGCCGGGGGGCTACCACATGGTCCTCAACGAGGAAACGGACAACATCTCGGCAGGGCAGAAACAACTCCTTACCATAGCCAGGGCCATCCTCGCGGACCCCGGAATACTCATCCTTGATGAAGCCACCAGCAGTATTGATACCCGCACGGAGATCCTTATCCAGAAAGCCATGGACAACCTGATGAAATCCAGAACCAGTTTTATCATTGCCCACAGGCTTTCTACCATCAAAAATGCCGATCTTATCATGGTATTAAAAAACGGCGACATTGTGGAACAGGGAAGCCACCAGGAGCTTCTTGAAAGACGGGGCTTTTTTGCGGAACTCTACAACAGCCAGTTTGCGGGAAAGGAAATTTAGCCGTACCGGGCTTTCCGCTCCAATTTCCCGGGGGTTCAAATTTGGAGGACCATAACTGTGCAAAAGTTACTATGAATGTCCGCTGTCCGCTATGCAAAAAAGCCGGAACCAGGTTACAATAAAGTATGTGTTGGTTTTGCGGTTCTGCGGTTTCTGATGAGGAACCCCTGGGACGGTCTCTGCGCTGTACCGGCTGCGGCAAGGATCTGCGGGTCTGCCGGAATTGCCGTTTCTTTCTGCCCGGTTCCCGGGGGGACTGTGGAGAGTCCCGTGCGGAGATGGTAGCGGACAAGGAACGGGCCAATTTCTGTGATTGGTTTTCCCTTGATCCCCGGTTCCGTTCCGATACGGCGGGGGAAAAGAAAGCCCAGAGTACGGCGGCCTCCGCCAGGTCTGCCTTCAACGCCCTCTTTTCATGAATTTTAGGCACTATGGATAACAAGCCCATACTTTTTCTGGATTCCGGTATCGGCGGACTTCCCTACTGCCGTCATTTTTATGGTCAAAACTCTGCGGAAGCCCTGATCTACGTGGCGGACAGGGAAAATTTTCCCTATGGTCCCCGGGAGCGGGGGGAACTTGCAGGGGCCCTGATCCGGTTGTTTGAAAAACTCATTCCCCGCTTCAACCCGAAGATCGCCGCGGTGGTCTGTAACACCGCCACTATTTCCGCCCTGGCAAAGTTGCGGGACCATTTTTCCGGTCTGCCCTTTGTGGGTACCGTACCGGCCATAAAGCCCGCGGTTTTGGAAAGCAGAAAGCGGCATATCGGCGTATTGGGCACCGGGCGGACCATCGAGGACCCCTATACCGCGGAACTGGCCGCCCGTTATGGCCCGGACTGTACCCTCTTTGGTCTTGCCGCCCCGGAACTGGTCGAATTTGTGGAATACCGCCTCGGCCGTTCAAGCCCGGAAGAACGGCGCAGGATGGTGGAGCCCTATATCCGGACCCTGCGGGACAGGGGCGCCGACGCCCTGGTGCTGGGCTGTACCCACTTCCTCTTTCTATTGGCCGAATTCACCCAAGCCGCCGCTCCGGATATCAGGGTCTACGATTCGGTGGAGGGGGTTTCCCGGCGTATAGAGGCCCTGCTGGACCGGGGGAACCTTCGGGCGGCGCTTCCCAAAGGCGGTTCCGGGGCTTCCCTTTCCCCGGGGCCGGAACGCTGCCTTATTCTCACCGGGAACCGGGAGCCGGATGAGGATATGGTCCGGTGGGCGGCTTTCTACGGCCTCATCCTCCGCCCTTTTGCCGGTTGGGACGAATGATGCGGGGCATGGTGATCCGGGGTTCCCGAAACATCTTTACCGTCCGTCCGGAAACAGGGGGGGAGATCGAGTGCCGTATCAAGGGCAAGATCCTCAAGGGGGTAGAAGGTTACTGTAATCCCCTGGCTCCGGGAGACTGGGTTACCCTGGAGGAGGAATCCTCCTGCCCCCGGAGGGGATTCATCCTGGGGCTGGAAGAACGGCGGAACAGTTTTTCCCGGCGTAATCAGCGGGGGATCGATTCAAGGCGTTCAAGGACTTCACAGATCCTCGCCGCCAATGTGGATCTGGTCCTCTGTGTTACCAGTCCCGCCTCTCCCCCCTTCAGACCCCGCTTCCTGGATCGGCTCCTGCTTCAGGCGGATATTGCCGGTATCCCCGGGGTGATCCTCTGTAACAAATGGGATCTCTTTGACGGAGATCCGGATATCGAGGAGCGGCTTGAGGATTTTTCCCGTATTGGTTACAAGGTTTTGCGGGTGTCCGCCAAAACCGGGGCGGGGATGGAAGCCCTGGAAGCCCTGCTTGAGAACCGTTTTTCGGTCCTGGTGGGACAGTCGGGAGTTGGAAAGTCAAGTCTGGTGAACGTGCTGATTCCGGAGGCCTTCATGAGGGTGGGGAATCTCAACGAAAAATACAATCGGGGGAATCATACCACATCCATGTCTGTAACGATGGAAGGCCGCCGTCATTCCCGAATCATCGATACCCCGGGGCTTCGGCAGTTTGTGCCCGATGGTGTCACCCCGGATGACCTCATCCTGTACATGCGTGAATTCGGTTCCCTGGCGGGAAAGTGCAGCTTCGGCTTCTCCTGTTCCCACCGGACGGAACCGGGCTGCAAGATCCTGGAAGCCGTCACCGCCGGGGTCATTCACGAAGATCGGTATGAAAGTTTTCTGCGGATTCGGGATGAGCTTTTGGAGAATCCCTACGATGACTGAAAAGACCATCAGGCTTCTGGAATTTGACGCCATCCGGTCACGGGTAGCCGCGTGCGCCTGCAGCCAGGAAGCTGCCCGCCTTATCCGGGAGGCCATGCCCCGGACTGGGGCCGGCGAGGTTGCTGAGCTGAAGGCCCTGGTCTCCGGAGCCCTGGAACGGCTCAACTCCGGGGATGAGGAGCCCGGAGGCAGCCTCCCGGAAATCGGATTCCTCATCCCCAAACTGGAGGTAACGGGGGTGGTGCTTGAACCGGATGAAGCCTATGCGCTGGGGGTTTTTACCGAACGGGGGGAGGCCCTGAAACGCTGGATTCTTGCCGCCGCTGAGAGATCCCGGCACGACGGAACTCCCGCCGGGGACGGCCTGCCGCCCCTGCAAAAACTGGCCCTGGAGCTTCCCGATTGTTCCGCCGTATACCGGGAGGTTTTCCGGGTTCTGGACCGGGAGGGAAATCTGCGGGATCTTCCGGAATTCCGGGAGATAAAACGGCGGCTCCGGACCCTCAGCGGGGACCTTGAGGCCATTGTTGCCCGGTATGCCGGAAATGAGAACACCCGGCGTATGCTCCAGTCCGGTCTGCCTTCACAGCGGGACGGCCGGGTAGTCCTGGCCCTGAAGGCCAATTTCCGGGGCCGCATCAAGGGTATTGTTCACGAAGTTTCCGCCACCGGCCAGACCCTCTTTGTGGAGCCTGAGGAGGTGGTGGAAAAGAACAACGACATCATTATTGAACAACGGCGGCTGGATGCGGAGATCCGCAGGGTTTTCCGGGAGATGACCAGCCATATCGCCGGGTACCGGCCGGTTTTGGAGGAATTCCACGGGAAACTCATCCATATTGAGACAATCCGGGCCCGGGCCCGGTATTCCCGGGACTCGAAGGGGCAATTTGCCGGCAACCCCGGAAAGGGCGCGCCGGCCTCCCTGGCGTTGAAACAGGCCAGGCACCCCCTGCTGGGCGCCAAGGCCGCGCCCATCGATTTTGCCATGGAAAGGGACACCCGGAGGGTGATCATCACCGGGCCGAACACCGGCGGCAAAACGGTGACCCTGAAAACCGTGGGCCTCTTTGCCCTGATGAACCAGTACGGTCTTGCCCTGCCGGCGGCGGAGGGGACGATCCTTCCGGTATTTGACGGCGTCTATGCGGACATCGGCGATGAGCAGTCCCTGGATCAGTCCCTCTCAACCTTTTCCGGCCACATGACCAATATCGCTGCCATAACCAGGGCCGCGGGGGAAGATTCCCTGGTGCTTCTGGATGAACTTGGGTCCGGTACGGATCCCCAGGAGGGGAGCGCCATTGCCATGGCCATCCTGGACTACTTTGCGGAACAGGGCGGCCGGCTTATTGCCACCACCCACCACGGCATTCTGAAGAATTACGGCTATACCCGGGCAGGGGTAGAGAACGCCTCCGTGGAATTTGACAGCCGGACTCTCTCTCCCACCTACCGGATCGTTATGGGCGTTCCCGGAGAAAGCCGGGCGGTGGATATTGCTGCGGGGAACGGTCTTCCCCCTGCCGTGGTGGAAGGCGCCCGGGCCTACCTGGAGGGGGAGCGTTCCGATGTTTCCGCCCTCATCTCAGGGCTCAAGAAAAAGCACCAGGAACTGGACGCCGCCAGGTTAAAGGCGCTGACCGAAACCGAGCGGCTCCGGGAGGAAAGGCGCCGGGCCGATCTGAAGGAACTCAGCCTGCGGCAGAGGGAGCTCCACCTCAAGGAAGGGGCCATCGGGAACCTCCGGCATCTGCTTGCGGAGAGCCGGAAAACCCTGGAGAATCTGGTCCGGGAGTTGAAGGAGGGGGAACTCACCCGGGAGAAGACCCGCAGCGTCAAGGACTTTCTCAGCGATCTGGAGTCCGCCGTTATTGCCGGGGTAAAGGACCTTGAAAGGGAAGACGAAGCCCTGGAGGAGGAACGGCTCAGGCTGGAATCGGCGGAGGCAGGAGAAACCGCCGGAGGGGAGGAGCCTCCGGAGAAGCCCGCCGCCGAGCTCTCTATCGGCCCCGGGGCAGAGGTCCTTACGGGCCCCTTCCGGCGCCGGGGGAGGGTCCTCCGGGCCGGCCGCAAGGGCGCCTGGATAGTTGAAGTAGGTTCCCTCAGGATGACCCTGGAGGAAAGGGAACTTATCCCCGTCCGGAGTTCCCGGCAGGAGGAAAAGCCCCTTATCACCCGGGCGGATCTGGCGGAGGATACCCGGGCGATGTTTGAGCTCAACCTCCGGGGTATGCGGCTGGAAGAAGCCCTGGATAGCCTTGGGCGGCAGATTGATGCGGCCCTGCTCTCAGGCCTCCGCGAATTTTCCGTGATCCACGGCAAGGGGGATGGAATACTCCGGCAGGGGGTACATGAATTCCTCAAGAAGGCGCCCCAGGTGGCGGACTATTATTTTTCCCGGCCGGAACTCGGCGGTTTCGGCCGTACAGAGGTTGTTCTGAAAGGCTAGAACAACAACCTGCGCCCCGGGCCTTTACCCCGTCCCGGCGCCGGTTCTTTAGGATCCTTCCTCTTCTCCGGCACTGTGCGGCAGGAAATCACCAGTCTTCCAGGGGGGAATCGTTGTCCATCATCTCCGGGATGGTGTAGACCAGTGTGCCGGACTGGCGGACCCGGAGTTCCGCAACACCCTTGGAAACCAGGGCGTCCAGGTCTTTCTTTGCCTTATCAATGGAGATATTGGCGGCCAGGGCTACATCGCTGGCGGTGAAGATCCCCCGGTTTTCCTTGGCTATTTTCAGGATGATCCGTTCAATACTCTCTTTTTCCCTTACGATCCGGGAATTCCCATCGTTGACATAACGCCAGTGATTGCCGCTGGCAGTGGAAGCGGTAAAAATGGCGTTTCGTATATTCGCCTCCCGGACCTGACCAGGCAGTGTGAAAAAATCGTATATGGCCCCCACCGCACCAAGACCGCCTGTAAGCATCCAGAGCACTCCGGTGGGGATCTTTCCCAGGTAGAAACGGTGGAACCCCAGGGCTCCAAAACCCGAAACAAGCCAGAGCAGATACGCAATTCCGACACTATACATGGCATCCTCCTCAAGTAACCCGGAAAGGTCCGGCTGCGCCAAAACCGGCGGCCATAGCTTACCGGGAATCCTACCAACCAGGTTTCTCCACAAATCTAATCAATTCCCGATATTTTTCCTAGTCGTCAACCCTGTGAGACAGCCCTGCCGGGAGAGAAGACCGCCGCTTGCCAACCATGTTTTTCTGCGGAATATGAACCGGACGGTTACGCCCGGTTGTCTCCCCGGGTCCCTACAGATTTTCCCTGACCAGTTTTCCATTGGCTCTATCCAGCCGGATCCGCACCCTCCGTAGTGTTTCGGTTACAAAAAGAGCAATCTGACATATTTCGATAAGGGTGCCGGGCAGGACCTCGCCGCTTATTTCTACCACGGCGTCATAGCAGACATTGATGGCCCCCATGAGCTCCGATATCCGGGCGGCGGTTTTTTCCCGTTCCTTCTCTATCCGGTGGAGCAGTTCCTCTATCCTGGCCCGCTTCTCCGGCGGATTCTGTTCCGGTGGATCTTCGTTTGCCAAAAGTTCCCGGAGCCTGGTTATCTTGGCCGTGAGGATCCGCAACAGGTTATTGTTTTTCTCTTTTTCCTGTTGCAGGGTAAAGTCAATGCCGCAGTGGATCCGGGAAGCTTTGCTTCTCTTTTTACCGACACTTCCCGTCCGGACACCCTGGATAGCGTAGATGTCCCCTCCCAGGATCATCCCCTTATCCCCCATTTCAAGATTCTCCATGGTGAACACCCGGGAATTGATGATCTCTGAATCCACAATAACGCTCTTCCGGCAGGCTACCCGGCAATTTTCGATAAATTTGGTCCTCAGTATTCCACCGACCTTGACCAGCCCCCGTCCCCGGCCGATGATGCCCCCGGCGACACAGAGATCCCCCCGGATGTTTGCGTCGGTTACATCAAAGGTTTGTTTGATGGTTACGGATCCCCCGGAGTAGATCTTGAAACCGTCAGATACGGGTCCGTCGATGATCACATCCCCGGGAAAGATGATGTTCCCCGTACCGTACCCCACGGGACCCTTGATGACCAGGGAATTGTTGACCGAAAGAACCCCATCGTTTTCAAGGAGCTGTCCGTTTATCCCGGAAAGGATGAATTTTCCGTCAAACCGGGTATTCTCCCCGCCGGTCACCCCTTCCGGCTCGATAACCTGGTAGGGAATGGCCGCGCCATGGACATTTTTCCCTTCCCGGCCGGTCTTCCGGGGCCGGATTCGGGCCAGAACCTGTCCCTGTTTTACAATGAAGAAGGGAGAATAGGCGCGGTAATCAATCCGCCCCCCCTGTCCTGCGGGGTTGACAGCCCCCCGGGATGAGGCTCCCATCCCTTCACGCAGATGGGGGTTGATCTCAAAGTATTCGGTTATTTCATCCGCCGGCGCATCACCCCGGGCGATGATCACATCCCGAATGCATTTCCGGTTCAGGTTACATTCCATCATCACCCTTCCCAGGGTGTCCCAATCAATCCCATAGACGATATTGCACTTTTCCAGGAGGGACCGGACATAGTCGTTGGTGATGGGTTCCCCGCTGCCTATAGGGGGGAACAGATCTGCCCGCACCTCAAGATCATCCGGGGAAAAGACGAGCTCTATGCTTCCGTCATTTTTATTGCTCCTGACAATGGTAGAACGGGTTGGCAGGATGGAATTCTCCGGTACATCTGTTTTTTTATCTGATTCCATGTTTTTTTTCATCGTATGTAAGTCCCTTTAATTAAGGAACCTATATTAAATATCGGCTAATAAGAACGAAAAACAAAACCCGGTCCTTGCAAAATTCATGCCGGTATTGTATGTTTATGCATTATAAAGTATAATTATTCCGTACTGGCAAATAGGATATTTAAAATCAGAGGATGACATGAAAGAACGCCTGGCCCGCTTAAAAGCTGTCCGTAAATTGATAAAAACCTATCGAATCGAATCCCAGGAAACCCTTCTGGGGCATTTGCAAAAGGAAGGTTTCGTCGTCACCCAGGCGACCCTGTCCCGGGATCTTAAACTGCTCAAGGTGGGGAAGATATCAGACGGTCACAACGGCTATGTGTATTCGCTTCCCGGAGACGATGAGCGTCAAGAGACCGAACAGACCTACATCCACGATTTTTTGCGGGGGTATGTCTCCATCGAATGGTCCGGCAACATGGTGGTGATCAAAACCTATTCGGGACACTCCGATTCGGTTGCCCTGGCGGTTGATAATCTCGGTCTGGACGATGTACTGGGAACCATTGCCGGCAGGGACAATACGGTCTTTGTCTGCCTCCGGGAGGGGATCAGCGGGGAAGATTTTATGAACCGGATGAAGGCAAGCGTGCCGGAATTGGAAGATTAAGACCCGCCCAGGCATAAAATGCCCCGTATTTTATTTTTCATGTTGCATAAGATCCGGTGAATAGCGGATAATAATTGGTAAGGTAAGGTATAGAGGAATTTATGCGGTATATTGATTTTGATAAAACAACGGGCTACCGGAAACTGTCGGAACTGGCAGGCCGGGGAAGGCAATTCGATTACGGAGCCCTGCTCAACGCGGAACGGGTGCGCAGGAGCGTGGTTCCCCTGGCCGGGGGGCTGCGGTACTCCTGGGCGGCAAAGGCGGTAGATGAAGCCGTGCTGGATGCCCTTCAGGGGCTGGCGGACGAACAGGAACTTACCGGCAAATACCGGGCCCTGGCGGAGGGAGAAATCGCCAACACCGGGGAAAACCGCAGGGTACTCCACCATCTCCTGCGGGGAGAAGAGGGGAAGTCCGTCACGGGGAAGCCGGTGATCCACCAGGGGAAGGATCTGGGCGCTTTTTACCGGCGGGAACTGGACCGGTTTTCCGCCTTTGCCACGGACGTACAGGCCGGGAAGATTCGGGGTTCCGCAGGCAAGCCTTTTACCACGGTGGTCCAGATCGGCATTGGGGGTTCCGACCTGGGACCCCGGGCGTTGTACCTTGCACTGGAGAACTGGGCCGCTGCGGAGGGCAAGAGGCATCTGGAGGCTAAATTTATCTCCAACGTGGACCCCGACGACGCCTCCGCCGTTGCCGCTTCCGTTTCTCTGGAAGAGACCATCTTTATCCTGGTGTCCAAGAGCGGAACCACCCAGGAAACCCTGGCCAATGAGCTCTTTGTCAAGGATAAACTCAAAAAAGCGGGCCTCGATCCCGGTAAACACATGGCGGCGGTTACCAGTGAGACCAGTCCTCTGGCCCATAATCCCGCCTACCTGGATTCCTTCTACATCGACGATTTTATCGGCGGACGCTACTCCTCTTCTTCCGCGGTAGGGGGGGTGATCCTCTCCCTGGCCTTTGGCCCCGGGGTGTTCAGGGAGATCCTTGCCGGCGCCCATGAAGCGGATCTCCTCGCCCTAAATCCGGACATCCGCGGGAACGGCGCTTTGCTGGACGCCCTTATCGGCGTTTGGGAACGGAATTTCCTGGGATACCCCTATACGGCAATCCTCCCCTACAGTCAGGCTCTTTCCCGTTTTCCCGCCCATCTCCAGCAGTTGGATATGGAATCCAACGGTAAACGGGTCAACCGGGATGGCCTTCCGGTGGCCTATCCCACAGGCCCCGTGGTCTTTGGGGAACCGGGAACCAACGGCCAGCATTCCTTCTACCAGCTGCTCCACCAGGGAACCGACATCGTACCCCTCCAGTTTGCGGGGTTTACCGAAAGCCAGCGGGGGGATGACGTGGAGGTAGACGGCTCGGTGAGTCAGATCAAGCTCAAGGCGAATCTTGCCGCCCAGATCGTGGCCTTTGCCCGGGGAAAAGCCGATGCCAACGGGAACAGGGAGTTTCCCGGCGGCCGGCCTTCAAGCCTCATCTGGGGTAAACGGCTTGACCCGAAAGCCCTGGGGGCCCTTCTTGCCCATTATGAAAACAAGGTGATGTTCCAGGGCTTTGTATGGAACCTCAACAGCTTTGATCAGGAAGGAGTCCAGCTTGGGAAGGTCCTTACAAAAAAGGTCCTGGCCGCCCGGACCGGCGGCGATTCCGGAGATCCCGCCCTGGACGCCTACGGCGAACTTCTGGGATTGTAGGTCCGGAGGCGTCATCCGGGATTGTCGTGGTTATTGGATTATCATGTTATCATAATAAAGATAAAGGGAGGTAATTATGCGGCAAAGAGAAGTTATTCCTGCGGATGCCCGGTGGGTGGAAAAAAACATCCGGGAGTTTTCAGGTTCCCCCTCGGCGCGGATAGGGGATGGGTGGATGCTCCTTACCGCCGGGGATACCCGGGCCGACCGGGGAAACTGGAACACCATGACCGCGTCCTGGGGAGGCCTTGGGGTGCTCTGGGGTAAGGATGTGGCCTTTGTTTTTGTGCGGCCCGTCCGGCACAGCTATGGTTTTTTTAACGCCGCCCCCCTTTTCAGTCTGTCTTTTTTTGAGCCATCCCTTCATAAAGCCCTGGAGATCTGCGGCGGGACATCGGGCCGGGATACGGATAAGGCGGCGGAAGCCGGCCTTACCCCCATCGTCTTTGACGGGCCGGAGGCCGGGGCCCTGGGCTTTCAGGAAGCCCGGGAGATCATCATCTGCCGCAAGCTCTACACCCATGACTTTGACCCCGCGGGCTTCCTCGACCCGGCGATTGATTCGAATTACCCCCAAAAGGACTACCACCGGATGTTTATCGGTG
Source organism: Spirochaetaceae bacterium (assembly GCA_031279015.1). Lineage (GTDB taxonomy): Bacteria > Spirochaetota > Spirochaetia > Treponematales > Breznakiellaceae > JAITJI01. Next base: position 12,031 of record JAITJI010000092.1, on the reverse strand, counting down.
AAATTACCGGTTTTAAGGTGAAGGCGTAAGGGAGTTGCAGGGGAAAGATGCCGAATACCCCGGAACCGGCGGATGCCTCCGGAGTATTCGGCCCAGGAATTCGGACGGCCGCCTAATACCAGGTGGTTGAAACAAATGTTAGTTCTTGACCGGTATAAGAGCTCAATGACGGCAGGCTGATACGCAGCGTCTTCCTGTCTTCACTTAGATTAAAGCTGGTAGGCGTGGAACTAAGGTTTGTCCACTGAATCCTCCCCCCGGAGCTGGCGGGTTCGTATGTATAGGTGTCCATGCTCCAGTAGTCTCCGATTCTGTAATTGTACAGTACATCGTTGCCCTGACCTGTTTCCCGGATCAGGAGTAAGTATGTCCATTGATTTTCAGAGGAAAGATCCTCCGGTATCCAGAGATCCTCTATCCCGGTTTTTTTCGAGCCTTCCCGCCGTTTAAAGGTCATGTCATTGTCGTTTGCAAATTTTTTAACCACCAGTTTGTTGCCGGCCAATTGGTAGTTATAGGTTTTTTCATAACCGTTATTGTCCGTTAGCTTGATAGTGGACAGCGCGGTATTGATAAATGTTGTCCGGGGGGAGCTACGTACTATCGCATAACTGAAATACATGGTTGAGTCTGTAAATACAACAAAATGGCTGGGGCTGGTACTGTCGGGGCTCATCCATGCCCCTATCAGGGGGTTGGCGCTTTTCCATTTGGCGTAAACCGTTGTATTCCCGGTAACAGGGGTTGTTGCGGTAAACGCGGTCCCGCCGCCATCTTGCGCCGTGTTCCAGCCCTCAAAGGTATAGCCCGTTCTTGTTGGATTGGAGGGCATGGATTCTACCGTTCCGGCGGCGGTTACCGCTTTTTCCGTCGAGGTTGAGGCGGCGCCCTCGTTGGTGTTAAAGGTAACCTTGAACTGCGGGGTCTGGTTGGCGGTGTTCCATTTAGCGTAGACGGTTATGTCGGCGGTCACCACGGTTGAGGCGGTAAATGATGAACCGCCGCCGTTTCTATCCGTGTACCAGCCGTCAAAGACGGAGCCCGTTTTTGTCGGGTTTGAAGGCAGAGTCCCTATGGCTTCACCGGAATTGACCTTTTGGGATGACGTTGCCGGACTTCCTCCGTCGGCGTCAAAGGTTACCGTTCGTGCAATACCCTTCCACTGGGCCACGAATTCCACATTCTGGGTTACGGTATAGGAGTATCCCGGCTTGCGGCTTGTGCCCGTTCCCCCCGCTTTCCAGCCGTCAAATTCCTTCCCCGCAGGAGCGGTCAGGTCGTCGGGCTCCGGAAGGGATATGGCATCCCCCTCGTTTACCTTTTGTGAGGGCGGCGGGTCCCCTGTGGCGTCTCCACCGTCAAAACTTACCGTATATTGGGTCTTTGGAGGATCTCCGCCGCCGGTCTGCGGACATCCGGCAAAGATCAATACGGACAACAACGCTAAGCTGATAATCCCCGGAAGAAAAAATAATTCCTTTTTCATAAAATGACTCCTTACACGTGCAAAATGTATATACAAAGAATGATGCCGGTATGGATAAAGACACCGGTGTTTCTTCTGTGTATCCCTCCTTCCTCCTTCCTCCGGCAACCCCTTTTCTCTGTCATTCCGGGGTCTGCGGGAAAGCTTTGTCAAGTATCATTTCGGATTTCATTATGGTATTATTAATACCATAATGTCAATGGAAATTTCTAAAAATATTCCTATATTTTGGAAAATAAGCCTATATTTTCGTGATAAATTTGACTATCATGCATAAATTGTATATTTTGCCATGAGATTACTGTTGATTTGTTGAATTCGATACTATGCTGTTTAATACCACAAAAAAATTCCGGCCCTATAGTTTTCTATATGTCATGTTCCGGAAATAGAATTCCGGGTCCGGCTGATGAACGGCCTGCCGCTATTGGACATCATTTACAGAGCATCAGGAAAAAGCGCGGACTGACTCAAAGGCAGCTCGGGAAAAAAATCGGTGTCAGCCGGGAGGCTATAGCGTCCTATGAGGCCGGCAGATCCCATCTAACGGATCTGATTTTGATGGATCTGGCGGATGCGCTGCGGGTGTCTACGGATGAGATACTTGGATTGCAGTCCCCGCCCGTCGAATCCGTACCGGTAAGCCGCCGTCTTATGAAGCGGGTAGTTATTATAGAAAGCCTTCCCGAGGGAGTCAAAAAACGTGTCATCAGGACCCTGGATGATAGCATAAAGGCCAATACCCACCTGTCGATTTTGGATGATTAGTACCCGCCCCGCAAGCCTGTTGCCATTGCGGTTTTTTACGCCGCCGCTGATACAAAAACACCAATTATCCGGCCTGCCCAAAGCCCTATCCGCCGCAGAGGGCAGCGGCGAAGCGCACCACCTGTTTGTAGTTCCGGGGGGTGAGTCTGCGGGGGCCATCCCCGGGGCCGTTGAGGCAGCGCCAGGTTTCAGGCAGGAGCAGCTCATCCCGGGAATTTCGGGCTTCCCGGCTTATCAGGGCGTCGATAAAGTCCGGTTTGTTCCGCAAGAGGGATGCCAGCTGGGCTGCTTCGGCTGCGGGCAGGACGGTGATCGTTTGGGCCGCCATGCCTGCCCGCAGAAAGCCCGCATCGTCCGAAAAGGGGGTTGGGGCGAGGAGCACCCTGTCTATATGAAGTTCCCGGGCGGTTTCCATAGCCAGACTGCGGAGCTGCCGGGCAAGATGCAGGGTTTTTGGGATACCCGGTCCGTATTCATCATGGAGGAGGTGGTCCGTCATAGTGGAGATAACCAGGGTGTCCCCGGAACCGCAGGCATCAAAGATGAAAAACCGGCTTCTTCGCAGTACGCTTTCCCGCAGGATTGTCGCCAGGGTGTAGGCGCCCTGGTTTTTGATCCCTTCCCCGGTCTTCAACTCCTCCTTATCGGTGAATATGATGAGCCACTGGGTCTGTCCCTCCTCCCGGAGCCGCAGGGCCGCTTCAATAAGCTGGAATACCGCGGCGCTGTTGTCGTTGGCTCCGGGGCTGTCCGCTGCCCGGTCATAATGGGCAACCAGGACCACGGAAACGGGGGAGATCCCTCCGGTGATGGGGAGCCCCCCTCTGAGTACCTGTCCCGGTTTCAGGTTCCTCCACAAAGATCCGGAAAACACAAAGAGATGGCGGTTCCCGGCTATATTGGCGATCCTGCAGCCCAAATGCAGTTCCCCCAGGAGGGCGGTGAGTATTCCCAGGCGATCCGCGCCGGGGGCGATAAAGGCATCGAAGCGGTGATAGGGAGACCCGGGCATGAAGACAGTATACGAAAAAAAACTCTCCGGACATAGGCTTCCACACCGGGTTGCCGGAAGACCGTTCCTCAAAAGACGGATCCCGTTACGCTTACCTTGGCCATTGTTTTAACAGTCTTTTGCCCAGAGATATCAGAAAGGAAAAGAATCTGCCCCCGGGTTTGCCGTACCGGTCATTGAAATCCCGGGCGGCATCATCCAGGGCATAGACCCCGTATTTCTGCTTGAGATCATCCCAGTGTTTTACAATCCAGACGTAGAGATCGCTTGCGGTTCTGCCGGGAAAGTTAAAGCAGAGTTTTTCATCATTGATTATCTGGATTATAGGACAGTATACATTCCTGTACCAGGAGGTTAGAGCCTCCTCAAAGGGCAATTCTTCCCGGCGGCCCTCGTTGAGATAGTATTTGTGCACCAAGATATGGTTGTATATCACATCGTAACTGCCGGGATCGCTGAAATCCAGATCATAGGAACCGGTAAGTTCGCCGTAACGGGTTTTTTCATAAAAAACCTTTTTTTCAAAGCTGATGACCGCTTCCCGCAGTTTTTCTGTTGTCATGGAAGGAGTAATGCTTATCTCGCTGGAGAGACTGATCACCTCCGCATCGATGTTCTCTACTCCCTGGGATTTTGCTACCGATACCCGGTGATTCCCGTCCCGGACAAAATAGACCCCCCCAATTTCATAGAGCTGAATGGGGGGCAGGATGATATCCTTTAGCCTGGCCTCGTCTACCCGTATCCACCGGGACTTGAGGTGATCCGACTTGGGAAGAAAATACTTATTAAAATCCCGGTAACGGCCTTCGCTGCCCACAATAAGCCTGATGGGCACTACCTGCATACCCCGGTAAATTTCATTCTGCGGTTTCAGTATTTCTTTGACATCGTTCAGGGACAGGAGATTATTCCTGTCGGCATTGAGGAAATGCTGAATTTCAGAGAGGATAGCCTTTCCCCGGGCACGGAAAAAATCCTCTTCCGCCTGAACCTTGTGTGCATCGGTCATCGTTTATCTCCGGTCTCGATGGTGTAATGACTATAGGCGTTGAGTACCTGGGTATCCCCATAGGTGGTCAGCCGTACATCGGACAGATCGTATAAATGGATATGCCCATGAATCAGATATTTTGGTTTAAAAACCCGCATGAACCAGAGGAAGGCTTTAAAGCCCCGGTGGCAGGGGTCCTCTTTGTCATGAATGCCCCTGGGGGGAGCATGGGTCAGGAGTATGTCCAGATAGCGTCCCCGGAAGAGCCGGTTAAAGACAAGGGCAGGAATAAGCCGCAGAATCTCCAGGTTCATCTGAAAATCGGTAAACTGATTTTCCCCGCGGTTATACCGTATGGAGCCTCCCAGGCCCGCAATAATAAGTCCCTCCTCCTGCCGTACCCGGGAACCGATATGAATAACCCCGTGGCTATAGGTGTCGCAATCCACGGAGTTCATTACAGAATATTCACCGCCCCGCTTATGGTAATGATACTCTTTGAGGTTATGATTGCCAAACACAAAAAGCAGAGGTTTGTTGAGGCTTGATACGATAAAATCAAGGTAATCCATGGGCAGATCCCCGGCGCTGAGGATAATGTCTATATCCGAAAACCGTTCCCTGATGACGGAGGAATAAACCAGGGGATCGATCTGATCGGAAACGCAGAGAATTTTCATGATCGCCTGGATACCGTGCTGGGTTTGATCTTCCCCAGAAGCTCCTGAAGCCTTTCCTTGTTAAAAAGTTCTACCGGACGGGAATTGGCATATTCAAGGGCGCTGCCGCTGAAGCCGGAACTGGTAAAAATAGCGCTTTTGGGGATGTTTTGATTCTTTGCATCCTCAAGGATCTCCCGGATCTTTGTTTCATCCACCATATCGGGGGACCGGAAAAAACGGAACAGCCGGGGGGCCCTGCGGACATTTTTCCATTTGGCGGCATCGTTCTCTATGGCGATCAATTCACAGCCATTGAGAAGGGCCCTGCCGCTTTTTACATTCAAATCCATAGCCTGGCTCACCAGGGCCTTACATATTTCCATAAATTCTCCCTGGCCTGAACTGAAGTAGTCCTTTATGTTGTCATCGGCCCTGAGGTCCTGATATTGGACCAGTTTTTCCGCTACATCCTTGAAATTCTTCTTTACAGCGGAGATCTTCTCCCACTGGCTGATGGCCTTGTCCATGTTTCGGATCTTTTCGTAACACAGGGCCAGAAAATACCGGCTATAGAGGCTTTCCTGGGCGGATTCGCTGGTGATGGCGCCGACCGCCCGTTCCAGGTCTGGAATGGCCTTGTCCATGGCGTTGAGAGCCATATAACAGCCGCCCCGTTCCACCAGGGCCTTTACCCGGTACTGGGGATCCCGGGCTGCCTTTTCAAATGAGTCCAGGGCATTCCGGTAATCCTTGGCGTCCTTTTGCAGTTTCCCCAGATAGTAATAGGCCTGGACATTGTCGCTTTGATACTTGATAGTGGCTTCCAGTTCCGACTTGGCTTCGGCGGCCTTTTTATCCCGGTACAGCATGGTCCCCAGTTCAAAGTGAATCTTCCCGTCCCGGGGGTTAAGCTCCGCCGCCTTACGGAGGTACTTTTCCGCCATGTCGCTGCGGTTCCGCTCCGCAAAGAGCTTGCCCGCCCAGTAGTAGTATTCGCCCCTTTTGGGGGCAAGTTTAAGGAGGAGCAGGTACTCCTTAAGGGCTTCTTCCGTCTGGTTGTATTTATAGTAGAGCTGGCCGGCGCTTTTCCGGAATTCCTCCTCCGGAATATCCTTGCCCATAATACCGAGCTGGTTAACGATTTTATACTCCTCCAGGGCTAGTTCTCCGGAATTTTCCGCAAGGTAGGCTTGTCCCAGGTAATAATGAGCCTCAGCATTATGCTGATCCTTGGCAAGGAACCGCTTGGCCGCCCTGATTGCCAACTGAGTCTTGCCCCGTTTAACCAGATTCGCTATGGTATTCACCTGTTTGGGCATTGCCAGGGACCGGATGATGAAGAAGATCAAAAAACCAATGCCTGCTGCGGTGAAGATTATCAATACGATGGCTAAACTCATGACTCTTCCTGTTCCACTATGTTATTCTATATATGTAGAGTAATTATTTTATTCGATCCTGTCAAATCGGTTGCTTTTTTGTTTGTTTGTTTGTTTGACGATAAGCCCGGTTTGGGATAGTTTGGGGGGCGCCGGGTATGGTGAAGCGTATAGGTCCGCTTTTGGTTTTGATTCTTTTCCTGGGGAAGCAGGGGTTTACCCAGGATCTCTTTGCCCGGGGGGAAGAGCTTTTTATGCTGAATAAACCCGCCGAGGCGCTGCCCTTCCTGGAGGGGGCCATTGGCGAGGATCCGGATAATGTCAGGGCCTTCCTGTACCTGGGGGTGGTCTATCTCCAGCTTGAAAAGCCCGATGACGCCATAGCGGTATACCGGGACATCCTGCCCCGGGCCGGAGAGGAGCGTGCCCGGGTTGCCTTTAATATGGGTAATGCATATTTTAGTAAAGGAAACGCCGATTCTGCCGAACAATTCTATACCCGGGCAATTGAAACGGATTCGGCTTACGGTCCGGCTTATTTGAACCGGGCCAATACCCGCCTTCAAAGGGGGGCGTTGCAGGAAGCCATTGCGGATTATGAGCAGTACCTTGCCCTGGAGCCGGATTCGCCCAAACGGCCTTCGATTGAACAGCTTACGGCCCTTATCCGGGCGGAATTTGCTGCGGAAGAACGGCGGCGGATCCTTGCGGAAGAGGAAGCTGCGGCGGAGGCGGAGCGGCGGCAACGGCTTTTGGAGGAGGTTTCCGCCTCCCTTCGGACATCGGCGGAGGAATCCCAGGGGCTTTCCGCAGGCGCCGAGGATGTGTTGAACTATGAAGGGGAATTTGAACTAGAATAGTCGAATGTTTCCGGAGAAAATATGAATAAGAGTGTTGTAATTGGTATTGCCATTGGACTACTCCTCCTTGGAGGGATAGGGATTCTCGTTTTTACCCTTCGGGAAGGGAAAAATTCCGGGGATGAAACCGTGCAGGTCCGCAGGGATACCCTTTTGCAACTGGCCCGGGATTACCTGGCCGGGGGTGCGTATCAGCAGGCTCTGGATATCCTGGACAGAGTCCTCGCTGAGGATCCCGGCAACCCGGAGGCCCTGACCTTGCAGGAGGAAGCCCTCCGGGGCCGGCGTTCCCTGGAGCTTGCCGCCGGGGAGGAGGGGGCGGTGGAGGAGGTTTCTGAAGTATCTCCGGAAGCAGCGGCCGCCCAGGCAGAGGAAGAGGCGGCGCGGCGGGCCGCTGTAGAGGCGGAAGCCGTCCGGCGGAAAGCCCAGGAGGAGGAACTGGCCCGGCAGTCCGAAGCGCTCCGTATGGCCATGCAGGCGGTAAACGATCTGGTGAGTCAGGGTCAGGCCAGTCTGCGCCGGGGTGATTTTGCCGGAGCTGATGCGGCCTTTGCGGACGCTCTGGAGCGGATGCCCCCCGGGGAGTCCCGCTTTGCCTCCCTAAAGCTGGCGGATATGGCGGAAGCCTACTATAACGGCTATGGGGCCTTTCCTGATAATCCCGGCGCCGGGGACGCCCCGGATAAGGCGGCGGCCGGCGCGAACAGGGCCATACAGTTGGATTCCTCCCAGGCTCTTCCCCATTATACCCTGGGTAAGTTGAGCCGGGATCGGGCCCGGCAGGAAAAGGACCGGGCAGAGGCTGCCCGCCAATGGAATAGCGCCATTGCCGAACTGAGGGAGGCGTCACGGCTTGACCCGGACAATTATACCTATTCCTTTGAACTGGGACGGGCCTGTTTTAGCGTCCGCCAATTTGTTGACGCCCGGCAGTCCTTTGAGGCTGCCATCCGGCTAAAGCCCGATTCTGAACCCGCATGGTACAATCTGGGGGGGACCCTCCGGGCCATAGGCCGTCAGGATGAGGCCCTGGAAGCCTACCGGCGGGCGGTGGAGATCAAGCCTGATTATGCCGTGGCCCACCGCGAGATAGGCCGGATCCTCGTTGCCCGGGGAGATTCCGCCGCTGCGGTTGAGGCTTTTACCAGGAGTTTGCGTTACAATCCCAATGATACGGCATCCCTCCAGGAACTGGGGGCGGTGCAGAGCGCCGCCGGTAATTTTGCTGCTGCGGAGGCTTCCTTTAACCGGGTATTGGCCGTTTCTGCCCGGGACGATCAGACCAATTACAATATGGCCGTGGTAAAGATGGGCCTGAACAAAAACGCCGAGGCGGTGGATTACGCGAAACGGGCGGTTGAGGCGGCCCCTTCCAACGCCCTCTACCTCTACACTCTGGGGCTTGCCTGTGAAGCGGCGGAGGATACCGGGGAGGCTATCACCGCTTACAACCGGGCGATTGCCCTGGATCAACGCTATGTCCGCCCCCGGATAAACCTGGGCATCATATACCTGGAAAGCGGTTTCACCGACGAGGCGTTAAACCTCCTGCAGGAAGCCTACCGTATGGAACCGGTTTCCTTTGAGGTTAACAACAACCTGGGAGCGGTTTACGCCCGGAAGGAAGACTGGAATGCCAGTGTGGAGCACTACGAAAAGGCCCTTGCGGCGGACACGGGCAACGTTACGGTGCGGCTGAATCTGGCCCGGGCCTATGTGGGGGCGGGGAATCTGACCCGGGCCCGGGATGCCTACAGGGATCTCCTCAGGATTGCTCCGGAAAACTGGGATGCCCTCTTTGAGATGGGAAAAACCTGTGTGAGCCTTGGGGATTCCGTCGCCGCTAAAGAGTATCTCAGGGAACTCCTGAAGGAGAATCCCGGGTATGCCGGAAAAACAGAAGCCACCCGGATTCTTGCAGGCCTATGAGTGAAGAACCATTGATGCAGTCAAAGACGATACAGAATATTGTTTTTGGTGTAATCCTTATCCTCCTCTTTATCGCCGTGTGCCGGCTTTTTGCTCCTTTTTTCTCTGTGTTGTTATGGTCCATCCTCTTCTACGTGCTTTTTGCCCCCCTGCATCAGCGGCTGATCAGGAAGATGAATTTTTCCGGCTTCAGGGGGCTCGTCTTAAAAAACATCATTGCCGGGGCTTTTTCCCTTGGGACCTTTGTGCTGATCGTGGGCCCCCTCTGCTTTGTTGGTTCCCGCTTGTTCCGGCAGATCACTGAGCTTATCTATCTGACCCGGAATTATTTCAACGCAAACCCCGAGGTCTTCAACGATGTCCTGGAGTATGTATCCCGCCTGATCTACGATTTTTCTTCCGGGGTTGTGGTGGTCAGCGTCCAGGACATACAGAACCGTATCATGTCGTTTTTGGGAGCAAGCCTGCAGGGTATAATCCGGGTATCAAGCGGCATAGCCCGGAATGTCGGTTCCTTTGTAGCCGGTCTGGTTTTTATGCTCTTCTGTCTTTTCTTCTTTTATCTGGACGGTCCCTATCTTTCCCGGTTGGCTCTCCACATCATCCCCATCAGGAAGGATTATATCAGCGCCCTGGTGGTAAAATTCAAAGACATTACCAGAAACCTCTTCCTGGGGTATATCATGGTTGCCCTTGTTCAGGCTGTTATGGCCTATATTATTTTTACCATTTTTGACGTGCAGGGGGGGCTGGTTTTTGCCGCTCTGGTTCTGTTCTGTTCTTTCCTTCCCATGTTTGGCGCCGGTCTGGTCTGGCTGCCCCTGGGGATAGTCCGGGTTATGAGCGGGAATATTGTGGGGGGGATTGTGTTTCTGGTGGTTTCCGGTTTTTTCATTTCCGTCCTGGATAATTTTCTGCGGTCCATATTCCTGCAGAACCGGATCCGGCTGCATCCTCTTTTTGTCTTTGTTTCGATCCTCGGGGGGGTGATCACCTTCGGTTTTAACGGCCTCATCCTGGGGCCCATGGGGATTATTTTTTTCCTCACCGTCCTGGATCTGTTCCTCATGGAACATAAGATCAATATAGACCAGGAGTTATTTGATTAAATTTACAGTACACCAGGAGTTGCCATGAATGCGATTATCACGGTGGTGGGGACCGACCGGGTTGGTATCATTGCCCGGGTCAGCGCCTTTTTAGCGGAACGGAACATCAACATTAAAGATATCAGTCAGACCATACTGTCCGGCAATTTTGTCATGATGATGATGGTGGATCTTTCCGGGAGTTCCGGGGGCCTGGAAACAATAAAGGAGGAACTCTCCGTATTGGGGAATTCTATGAAAGTCTCAATCAGTCTGATGCATGAACAGGTTTTTAGCGCCATGCACCGTATTTAGGCAAGGCTATGCTGTTTACCTCCTTTGAAATACAGGAAACGGTGGACATGTTCCTCCGGTATAAACTCGATATCCGGGCCATTACCCTGGGAGTGTCCCTTCTTGACTGTGCCTCCGGTTCCGGCCCGGAGACCCGCCGGCGGATCCGGGAGAAACTCCTGCGGGTGGCCGGCCCTCTGGTCAGAATTGGCAGGGACATTGAAGTTGAATACGGTATCCCGATAATCAACAAGCGGGTCTCGGTTACGCCCATCGCCCTGGTGGCCGCTTCTTCCGATGACATCGATTATACCCCCTATGCCCGGGTACTGGATGATGTTGCCAAAGACCTGCACATCGATTTTGTGGGAGGCTTTTCCGCCCTGGTTCAGAAGGGCTTTTCCCTGGGGGACCAACGGCTGGTCAACTCGATTCCCGATGCCTTGTCCGGTACCGAACGGGTCTGTGCGTCGGTGAACCTGGCAAGCAGCAGGAGCGGCATCAACATGGATGCTGTGCGCCGCATGGGAGAGATCATCAAGGCTGTTGCGGAAAAGACCGGTAAACAGGACGGTATTGGATGCGCCAAACTGGTGGTATTCTGCAATGCCCCGGAGGATAATCCCTTTATGGCCGGAGCCTTTCATGGTCCGGGGGAGGGGGAGAACTGTCTGAACGTAGGGGTATCAGGGCCCGGGGTGGTTAAGGCGGCTCTGGAATCCCACCGGGATGCAAGTTTTGATGAACTGGCGGATATTATCAAGAAAACCGCTTTCAAGATAACCCGGATGGGTCAGCTTGTGGGTATGGAGGCCGCCCGGCGGCTGGGGGTCCCCTTTGGCATACTGGATCTCTCCCTGGCGCCGACTCCCGCGGTAGGCGATTCGGTGGCCCGTATTCTGGAAGAGATGGGGCTTGAGGCCGCAGGAACCCACGGTACTACCGCTGCGCTGGCAATGCTCACCGACATGGTAAAGAAGGGGGGCATCATGGCCTCTACCCATGTGGGAGGGTTTTCAGGGGCCTTTATTCCCGTTTCGGAAGACGAGGGCATGGTGGCGGCGGTCCGTTCCGGGACCATCAACCTGGATAAACTTGAGGCCATGACCTCGGTCTGTTCGGTGGGCCTGGACATGATCGCTCTGCCGGGGGATACCAGCGCCGCCACCATTTCGGCGATCATCGCGGATGAGATGGCCATCGGCATGGTGAACAATAAAACTACCGCCGTTAGGGTCATCCCTGTGCCGGGGAAAAAACCCGGCGACTGGGTTGAATTTGGCGGGCTCCTGGGGCATGCGCCCGTCATGGCGGTGAACACGGCAAAAAGCGATGTCTTTATCGCCCGGGGGGGCAGGATTCCTGCTCCCGTGCACAGTTTCCGTAACTGAGAACCTGACGGCCATTACGAAGGAGCCTCCCTTGAAATGAAGGCGCCGCTAAAGATGCTGCGGAGGCCCGTTCTCCGCGGCTTCGACTACGTTCCGCATGAGCATGGCGATGGTCATGGGGCCCACACCGCCGGGGACGGGTGTAATCCAGCCTGCAATTTTTTCGAT
>JAITJI010000076.1 GCA_031279015.1 Spirochaetaceae bacterium | reverse complement strand
CAAATGGAAGGATGTCTGGAAAAGGCCCTTACAGCCGGCGATACGATCCCTCCGCGTATACATACCGGTAACCACCTTTTAATAAATATTGGCTCCTGCGAGCCGGCGTTCCTATGTGTCCGCACAGAAACATAACTTTTACAATTATACAACCTTTGTAAAGAAAACACAAGTCTTGGTAATTCGGCAATACACCCTGTTCCCGTCATCTTCACCGCCAATCACTACATGGCCGGGTGATACGCCCCCCTCCGTTCCGCTCTTGACGAGAGCCCTTCCCTCCCCTACTATTCTCCCATGAACGCTGAGGAACTGCGAACCAAATATATCGAATTCTTTACATCAAAGAACCATGTCAGGATTGAGGGCAAGTCCCTGCTGCCCGATAACGATCCCACGGTACTCTTTACCACTGCGGGGATGCATCCCCTGGTACCCTACCTGTTGGGGGAGGAACATCCGGCAGGGAAGCGGCTGGTGGATTGTCAGAAGTGTATCCGTACCGGAGACATCGAGTCCGTGGGAGATTCCAGCCACCTTACTTTTTTTGAGATGCTCGGTAACTGGTCGCTGGGGGACTATTTTAAAGAAGAAGCCATCACCATGAGCTATGAGTTCCTTACATCCCCCCGGTGGCTGGGGATCCCCCCGGAAAAAATCGGGGTTACCGTGTTTGAGGGGGATGATACGGCGCCCCGGGATGAGGAATCCGCAGCGGTGTGGAAACGGCTGGGGATACCCGAAAGCCGGATCGCCTACCGGGCGCGGGAGGACAACTGGTGGGGGCCGGCGGGGGCCGGCGGTCCCTGCGGTCCGGATTCGGAGATGTTTATCGATATGGGAAAGGAGCCCTGCGGCCCCTCCTGTGGCCCGGGCTGTCCCTGCGGAAAGTGGCTGGAGATATGGAATGACGTGTTCATGCAGTACAACAAAACCGCAGACGCCAGCGGAGCTTCCCAGGCCGATGGTCCGGGAAGCTATGAACCCCTGACCCGTACCTGCGTTGATACGGGTATGGGGGTAGAACGGACCATCACGATCCTCAACGGAAAGAAGTCGGTTTACGAGACGGAGATATTCGCCTCCATCATCAGAGCGGTGGAAAGAGCCTCGGCCTATTCCTACGGGACGGATGCCGAAAGCGACCGATCCGTCAGGATCATCTGCGACCATGTCCGGGCGGCGGTCTTTATTCTGGGGGATCCCAGGGCGGTGAGCCCCTCCAACGTGGGGGCGGGTTACGTGCTGCGACGGCTCATACGCCGGGCGGTCCGGCATGGCCGTAAGCTCGGCATTGAGGGAAAGGTAAGCTCCCCCGTTGCCGCGGCGGTGGTGGACAAATTTGGGGGTCCCTATCCGGAACTGCCGGAAAAGCGTTCTCAAATAATGGAAGAACTCGATAGGGAGGAGGAAAAATTCCTGGAGACCCTCCAAAAGGGGGAGCATGAATTTGAAAAACTCCTCCCTAATCTGCTCAGAGATCCCAAAAAGATCATGTCCGGCCGCCTGGCTTTTAAGCTTTACGACACCTATGGTTTTCCCATCGAGCTTACCGCGGAACTGGCGGCGGAACGGGGTTTAACGGTTAACCGGGAAGAATTTGACGGGGCCTTCAAAAAACACCAGGAGCTTTCCCGGGCCGGGAGCGGACAGATCTTTAAAGGCGGACTTGGGGATCAGGGGGAGATGGCGGTGAAATACCATACCGCCACCCATCTTTTGCACCAGGCCCTCAGGATGGTTCTGGGGAACCATGTAGCCCAAAGGGGATCCAATATTACGGCGGAACGGATGCGTTTTGACTTTTCCCATGACAGGCCCATGACGACGGAGGAACTTGAACGGGTTCAGGGTATCGTGAACGAACAGATCCGCCGCGATCTTCCGGTTTCCATGGAGGTGATGAGTCTGGATGCCGCCAAGGCCGGGGGGGCAATTGCCCTCTTTGGGGAAAAGTACGAATCCCAGGTTAAGGTCTATACCATCGGCAATGCCGCCACGGGAATCTTCTCCCGGGAGGTCTGTGGAGGCCCCCACGTGGAACACACAGGGACCATGGGGATATTCCGGATACAGAAGGAGCAATCCTCCGCCGCCGGGATCAGGCGTATCAGGGCCGTACTGGAACAGGGGCTCCTGAGCCGCGGTTTTTAGGGCCTCCCCGGCGGCTTGTTTTCACCGAAACGCTCCGGTGGAATAGTCAAAAGTTTTACAATGTTTTATAATGTTTTAATATGAAGTAAAGACGCCGGGCTACAGGCCTGTCAGATTATAGATTTGTCAGATCGGTCAGATCGTAGACCTGTAGGACTCACCGTCCGTAAACCGATTTTGGAACCAGCTCAGTTGATCAAAGTAACCTGTCGGGGTTTTGTTTTTTAAGGGATGTATATGAAACGGTTTTTTAATGTAGTGCTCTTTGGTGTTCTTTTAACAGGTTTTTTGCCGGCCCAGGTGGATCTGCAGCCCGTCGCCATAGTACGGCTTACCAAAAGTGAGCCCATCACGGTTAAGCAATTCAGGACCGAAGTGGAAAAAGTGGAAAAACAGGAACGCCGTTCCTTGAACGTCTCGGAACGGAGGCAGGTGCTGGATTTAATGATCAACGAGCGGCTTGCCATTCAGGCGGCGGAACAGGACAAGATCTCCGTATCGGAAAATGAGATAAACCAGCAGTTGCAGCAGCTCCGCGCCATTCTGGCCCAAAACATAGGCCGCCAGCCAACGGAAGCGGAATTTGCTACCGCCGTCAAAAATGAATACGCCCTTGAAATCCCGGCCTTTCGGGAACAGATCCGCCGGCAGTATCTGGTGCAGAAGTACCTTATGTCAAAAAAACAGGATCTCATCCAATCGGTAAAAACACCCACCGAGGCGGATATTCAGAATTTCTATAACCTGAATAAGGCCGAATTTGTACGGCCCGATACGGTACGTTTCTCCATGATCCAAGTGCCCTTCGGGGCCTCCGCTACAGACAAGACCAAGGCCAAGGAACTGGCAGACCGGCTGGTCCGGGAAATCGGTTCCAACCCTGCTAAATTCGATGAGGCGGTTATCAAATCCCAGTCCCCGGGTTCAGGGTATCAGGGCGGAGACGCCGGTTATGTCCCCCGTAACCTCCAGGCCCAGCAGGTGGTCGGTGAAGAACTCATGAACACCGCTTTTAGCCTGAAACAGGGCGAGGTCTCCCGGCTGGTGGAGGGCGCCCAGGGTTACAGCATCATCAAGGTGACGGAAACCTACGAGATGAAAAACCTCGCCCTGGACGATGTGATTCAGCCGGGGAACCGGATGACGGTGCATGAATTTATCAGCAGCCGGATGCTTCAGGAACGTCAACAAGGGGTCATGCTCCAGGCATCCCAGGAACTGGTCGCCGATCTGCGGAAGGGGAACAGTTTCCAGATTTTTGAAAACAATCTGACCTGGTAATGGCATCCCGCAGAAAAGGCCGCATTCTTGCCTTCCAGGCCCTCTACTCCTGGGAAGCCGCCGGAACCCATCCGGAAAAATCTCCGGCGCCGGGAAAAAGCATCCCCGAAGGTCTGTTGGACTTCTCCTGGCTGGAAGCGGAAAAGCGGGCCAGTTTAGACGGGAAGACGGCGGATTTCTCCCGGCTCCTCGTGGTGGGGACCATCGAAAATATCGGTCCCGTGGATGAGATGATCCGCCGGCACCTGAAGAACTGGGATTTTTCCCGGCTTAACCGGGTTGATCTGGCGGTTCTGCGGATGAGCGTCTACACCCTCATGTATCAAGACGACGTACCCCCGTCCATCGTAATTGATGAGGCCATAGGCATTTCCAAGGAATTCGGTACCGACGATTCCTTCCGGTTTGTGAACGGTGTCCTGGACAGTGTCCGCAAAACCCTCGGGGCCGTCCCGGGGAAAAATGCCGATGTACCCCGGCATGACTGTTCCCTGTCAAACGGAAGATAGTCTTTATGGGAAGATCCCTGCCGGGAAAAATGCCGGTTATCGCCTGTTTCATGGGCATGGTTCTTTCCCTCCTTCTGGCAGGGGGCATGGTCTGTATCGTCCGGTTTTCCGGGAGGGATTTTTTTTCTTCCCCTGCGGAATTGGAGGAGAGCAGCTTTTACCGGAAACTCCGGGATTACGATGGGGCAGCGGCGCTGACCGCGGGTTCCCCGGAATCTGCGGACCCCGAACGGCTTATCCGCCTTCTGGACGGTCTTGAGCGGGAAGCCCTGGGGGTTGAAGCCCAGCTTTCTGTGCTGAAGCGCCGGCGGGCCCTTGCGGCGGAACTTTCATCCCTCTCCGCTTACCGGGACCGTTTCCTGGAGGTGTACCGCAGCGCGGCCCTCCGGCAGGCAGCGGACTTTCCCTTTTCCCAGCCCCTGGCCGCCGTTGCCGCCGAGGCGTTGATCCGCTCCGCCGCCAGGGCGGATACCCGGGGGGAATCCCTCCGGGCCGCCGCGGAGGCAGCCCGGGATTACGGCGGCCTCATCTCAGACCCTTCCCTGCTCCCCCTCTCCATGGCGGTCTTTATCCTTGCAGGAGACATGGAGGACCCCGGCCGGGCCGCCGCCATACCCCGGGTTCGGGAACGGCTTGAGGCGTTTATAGAATCCGCCGGAACCGCCAATTCCGGCGGGACGGCGCTGGCGGCCAATGGAGCGCTCCTCTCCCTGCTCCGGGGAGATATCCGGGAGGCGGGGGCAGCGATCCGGGCCCTGCTTAAGCCCCGGGATTCCCCGCAGCCGGAGGATTCTGCGGCTTCTGCCTTTGTCTCACCCCGGATCATCCGGCTGGCGGCGGAATTTTTCTACGATTTTGGCCCCCTGGAACAGTCGGCGGAACTTTTTTCCCGGTTTCCGGACCCCCGGAGCATAGCCCGGCAGGCGGATGCCCTCTGGCTTTCCGGTCGGGAAGAGGGGGCCCGGAACCTCTGGTTCGCCCTGGCCGTACCGGGGGAATACGGGGAGGATTCCGCAACTCCCCCGGAGATCCTTCTGCGCTGCCTCTACAACCTGGCCGTCAGCTCCGCGGATCCGGTGAAAAAAAACGCCTGGTTTGAACGCCTCCTGGAAGAGGACCCCGGACAGGTTTGGGGAACCATCGGCTATACCCGGTTTATGGACAGCAAGCGGGCAGTGGCGTTTCTGGAGAGCTCCGGACTGCCCGAACAGACAGGTTTGGCTGATCTGGAACTGCTCCGCCGGAGGCTGGAAACATGGCCTGTAGACCGGGTCATTCCCGAAACATGGCTGCTGCTGGGCCGCCACCCCCAAGACCAGGCCCTCTACCAGTGGGGGGCATACTTCTTTGACCGGCAAAGGCAATACGCTGAAACCGCCCAGCTTCTGCGTACCGCAGGCTACCAGGGTTTTTCGGCCCCCTGGATGTCCCTCCATGAGGCCCTGGGCCATATCCGGGAGGGAAAACTGGATGCGGGGGAAGCCCTGCTGCGAAACATTGACGGAGAAAACGCGGACTGGCAGGTTCCCGCCAATATCGGCCGCATCCTTGAGGCTGAACACTCACCCGCCGCGGCCCTGGAATACTATGAGATCGCCTGCTCCCGGGTCACGGACATACGGGATGCCGCCAAAATTCAACTGAGGATAGCCCGCTGCCTCCGCATCCTGGGCCGGGATCAGGAAAGCCGCCGGGCTCTTGAATACGGCAGAAGCCTGGACGGGGAAAACCTGAAGATCCGGCTGGAGTTGGAACGGCTGGGCCCCTGACGGATTAACGGATCTGACGGGCCGGCGGGGACTGAGACTTCACCATAAAAAAACCCGGCCTATAAGCCGGGTTTACACGGGATACCCTGGAATAACTACCGGTTCCGTAATCCGGACCGCTTCAGCTATTCGATAACGGCGATGATATCCGACATCTTAAGGATAAGGTGTTCAACCCCGTCGATCTTGATCTGGGTACCGGCGTACTTATCGTACATTACCTTCTGTCCGGTCTGTACCTTGATCACATCCTTATCATCCCCCACTGCTATGACCGTACCCACCTGGGTCTTTTCCTGAGCAGTATCGGGGATGATGATGCCGCCGGCGGTTTTCGCCTCATTTTTCTCCAGCTTTACCATGACCCTGTCGGCCAAAGGCTTCACTTTCATATACTTCCTCCGTTGTATTTATGATATTGTAAGATGAGATAGATAGAATATACAAAAAAGAACTTTCAGGGTCAAGAAATTTTATCGGTAATTCAGGACAAACATGCAGAAATTTGAAAATCCGGCGTTTTGAGTCGTAATGACCCGTATTATAGGATTCCCGGGGGATCTGTATCAAATAGACCCATTCTCAGGGCATGCCATCCCGGGGAGGCTGTTTTTGGACCAAAAGGGGATTTCATTTGTAAGTCTTTTGCTTATTTTTGCTTATAAAAAGAAAGAGCCCTACACCGGGGTTTGTTAATTCCTTGTATTATAAGGATTTACAAAACAACGATTTTCTTGTATTTGTGCTGTTTTACCAGGAACTTGGCACAATTATTGCTATATTATTAGTAAATATTTGTTTAGGAGTGGTTAATGAAGGAAACAAAGGTAAGGAAAATTGATACTACGGACCGGAGCAGTTCCGGGGATGAGAATATTCTTGCAATGTATTTAAAAGAAATAAATAAGATTCCCCTTTTATCCAGGGAAGAAGAAGATACTATAGCCAGGGCCGCAACGGCGGGGAACAAGGCGGCAAAAAACAAACTGGTCAGTGCAAACCTGCGGTTTGTGGTTAATGTGGCAAAGAAGTACCAGGGCCAGGGACTGCCCCTTTCGGACCTGATCAGTGAAGGGAATATCGGTCTTATCAACGCCATAGAACGTTACGATGTGGATAAGGGATACCACTTCATCTCCTATGCAGTATGGTGGATCCGCCAGGCCATCCTCAAGGCAATCTGTGAAAAATCCCGGATGATACGGCTGCCCCTTAACAGGGCCAACGAACTTGTTCAGATAGAAAAAGCCCGGAAGGCGATTCAGGAAGGCCGCAGTATGGACGGGGAGATACAGGAAATCGCCCGGCTTTTGGACATGGGACCTGCCCATGTGGCGGATATCATCAACATCAGCCGGGATCTGGTTTCCCTGGAGAGTCCCATAAACATCGATAAGGACGCTTCTACCGTCGGCGACTTTATTGAGGACGAAGGGTTCAACACACCGGATCAGGATGCCATGAATACCACCCTCTACGACGACATTGAAATGGTACTGGGCACCCTCAACCAAAAAGAAGCGGACATCATCCGGTTCCGTTATGGTCTTGGGGATAAGGTGCCCATGTCCCTTAAGGAGATTGGCGATCACTTTAATCTGACCAAGGAACGGATCCGGCAGATTGAGAAAAAGGCCCTGAAACGGTTGCAGCATCCCTCCCGGAAACGGCTGCTGGAAAGTTATGTAGCGTAGCTTATCCATGGCAGATAAACCACCCTTTCTTGTCGAGGCGGCGATCTTCGACATGGATGGCTTGATGCTGGACACCGAAGGTCCCGCAGTTTTCACCTGGATGAGGATCGCCCGGAGCATGGGTCTGGCGGTGGATATGGAAACAGCGTTGAAAACCGTCGGTCTGGACGAACCTTCCACCATAGCAATTATCCGGGAAGCCTACGGGCCGGATTTTCCCCTTGACCATGTCCGGCAGGAATGGGAACGGGTTATCGCCCTGGATGCCGACAAAAACGGCATCCCCTGTAGGCCGGGGCTTATCACCCTGCTGGACCACCTGGCAGATCTGGGGATCCCCCTGGGGGTGGCCACCTCATCAAGCCGGGAGGCTGCCCTCTGGAAACTGGAGCGGGGGGGCATTCTGGAACGGTTTCCGGTTTTGGCCTGCGGCAACGAGGTACGCCGGGGTAAACCCGCCCCGGACATCTTCCTTCTGGCGGCGGAACGGCTCGGCAGGGACCCCGCAGGCTGTGTGGGGTTTGAGGATTCCCCTGCGGGACTGCGGGGCCTTCATGCGGCGGGGATTCGATCTATCTTTGTGAAGGACCTGGTGGAACCTCCGGAAGAGGTACTCCGTACCGTATGGCGCCGTTATGACAACCTGGCGGAGGCGGCGCCCCTCTTCGGGCCGGCACAGGGCCGCTGAACAGGACCCGTCAGATCAGGATGGGGCCGGACGCTCCCTTTCAGCCGAAACAACATTGTGCAGCCACTTCCCCGTCCTAAGCCTCCTGAAGCCCAGGATCGTCTTGAGGGGTTCTTCAGCTATGATAAAGAGAAAGATAAGCCAAACCGGTACACGGAAAAAGAAGGTCGCGGCGGCGGCCAGGGGCAGAGAGAAGCACCACATAAAAAACAGATCGTAGAAGATGCAGAAAACTGTATCCCCTCCCGCCCTGCACACCCCGACTATCATGCTCATATTAAAGGCTTTGAAGGGATAGGAGCAGCTTAAAATGATAAACATGGCGGATGTGATGGCGATAACATTGGGGTTAACGTTGAACAGCAGGGGTATCAATGGGGAGAGGGACAGGAAAATCAGGCCAACGGCCACCGCAACCAGGACCGAAAACCGGGTGAGCCGGGACGCGTAGATCCGGGCGGTATCTTCGGCCCCCGCTCCTATCCTGTTGCCCACCAGTACCGCAGCGCCGTTTCCCAGTCCGATAAAGACAACAAAGGTCAACTGGGAAACGGTATTGGTGATGTTAAAGGCGGCGATGGCATCCGTATGGGTCCGGGCCATGATAATATTCTGAACCGTCACCCCCAGAGACCAGAGGAGTTCATTGCAAACAACCGGCGTGGTGATACGGAAAAACTGCCGCGCAAAGGGGCGGTTGAAACCCAAAAAATCCCGGATGCTCCCGGCCAGAACGTAGCTCCGGCCATAGCTTACGGAGATCAGGATGATCATCTCCGCCAACCGGGCTATCACCGTGGCGGCAGCGGCCCCCTGCACGCCCATGGCCGGAACAGAACCCAATCCGAAGATAAACACATAGTTGAGGATCATGTTTATGGACAGAGCAATAACCGAGGCCTCCATGGCAAGCCGGACCTTTTCTGTTGAACGGAGGGTGAGGATAAACACAAAGCTGAGGGCATAGGGGATATAGGAAGGAGACAGGGTCCGGAGGTACACCGTCCCCGCGCTGATAACCGCGGGATCCTTTGAATAGATCCCCATGATCTCCCGGGAAAACAGCAGGGAGGCCAGGGTAAAGAAGACTCCCGTCCCCAGGGTCAGGATAAGGCAGAGGCCCATGTTTTTCCGAATCCCCGGAATATCCTGTCTACCCCAAAACTGGGCCGTAAAAATCGCCCCGCCGGAACTGATGCCGAAGAGGATCATGTTGTACAAAAAGAAAAACTGATTCCCCAGACCCACCGCGGCAATTTCCACGGTGCCCAGCCGGCCTATCATTACCGTATCCACCATGTTTACAAAGGCATTGACCAGATTCTGCAGCATGATGGGGATTGCCATGGTAAAGAGACTCCGGTAAAACTGCCTATCGTTGAAGAGATGCCGGGACTTCACGGGCGCCTTTTCACCGGAAATCGGAATTCCACGCCGGCAGGCTGATGCAGGGAAGCTCCGGAAGATTCGCCGCAGGGGGGTTGGAAAGGACACATGGTTCCAGGATACCGGAAAGAAATCCGGACCTCAAGACGGACGGACGGCAGGCTTATGGTTCGTTTTTTACGTGGCGCAACGCGGACGGATTTTCGGGTACATCTCTTAAAATGACGCGCCACGGTTCAGGAATGGCTCATTTTAATGGCGGCGGGGATAAAGAAGCTCCTTTTCATTCGGCAGGCGTCCGTATTACAATGATGCTATGAGTACATTCCGAACCATGGCAGATGAAACCCAGGTTGATCGTATCCGGGAAGCCTTCCATTACCAGAGCCGCTTCAAGGGTTCTACCATGGTATTCAAAATTGATTTTCCCGTGACCGAAGAGCCGTCCTTTCCCCATCTTGTACGGGATCTGGCCCTGCTGGCCCGGACGGGATTCCGGGTGGTGATCGTGCCCGGGGCCAAAGAATGGATAGACGCGGTACTGACGGAATACGGTATCCATTCAAATTATGCGGGAACAACCCGGATCACCGCCGGCGCGGCCATGCCCTTTGTGGAGATGGCGGCCTTTCATGTGGCGACCCGGTTCATGACCGGTCTTTCTGCGGACCGGGTGGATGCGGTAACGGGGAACTTTGTCCGGGCCCGGGGGCTGGGAGTGGTGAACGGTCTTGATATGGAGCATACGGGTAAGGTAGACAAGATCTTTATCGATTCCCTGGGACGGATTCTGAATCTGGGGATGGTCCCCATCCTCCCCTGTATCGGCTGGAGTCCCACGGGAAAATCCTACAATGTACCCAGCAATGAAATCGCCCTGTCCGTTTCCATTGCCCTGGGGGCGGTAAAGCTCTTCATCATTTCCGCGCAGGGGGGTATCAGAACAGGCGCCTATGCCTTGCCGGACGGCATCGCCATAGGAGAGCACGGACAGGTGATCCGCCTTAGTCCCCCGGAAGCGGAGGCCCTCCTGGCGGCCAATGCCGCGGCGGCAGGAAGGGATGATAAGGCCCTGACCGAACTGGATCTGGCCCTGCGGGCCTCCCGGGCGGGGGTGGAGCGGGTACATATCATAGACGGCCGGGAACGCGGGGCCATTCTCCGGGAACTTTTCTCCAACCTGGGGGTGGGCACCATGGTTTACGCCGATGAATACGAATCCATCCGCACCCTGAAAACCTCGGACATCCCCGATGTTCTCAGACTCATGGAACCCCTGATGCAGCAGGGGATTCTGATCCGCCGGGGAATTGAGGATATCCGGGGAAAACAGGATGATTACGCGGTATTTGAAATTGACGGTTCCATCCACGCCTGCGGGGCCCTCCACAACTGGGAGGGAGGCCAGGGGGAAATTGCCGCAATAGCCACCGATCCGGCCTACACCGATATGGGCCTGGGCAGCCGTATCGTCCGCTTCCTCATTGATGAGGCAAGGGAAAAGGGCTTGCACCGGGTTTTTGTGCTCACCACCCGGACTCATGACTGGTTTGAATTCCTGGGCTTTAAGGAGTGTTCCGCAGAGAGTCTTCCGGAACAACGCAGGAAACAGTATGACCTGAAACGGAAAAGTAAGGTTTTTGCCCTGGAATTACGGTAACTGAGGTCCCCATGGTCCGGACCTGTACCTATTCAGCCCTGATCCTCCGGGCGCGTTCCTCGGGGGAATCCAACCGGGACCTGTGGTTTCTCACCGCCGAGGAGGGGATCCTCCGGGCCACCCTCTTTGGCGGGCCAAAAAGCAGGCTCCGTGCCTATGCCGCGCCCTTTCATCAGGGGACCCTCTGGATATACCATGATCCGGTTCGGGATTCCCGGAAGGTCACCGATTTTGATGTGACGGCCTGGCGGCCGGGAATCCGGGAGAGATACGAACGGAGCGCCGCCGCATCGGCGGTGGCGGAAACGATCCTGACCGCCCACGGCGGAGGGGGTGAATGGACAAGAGCCCTGGACCTTGCCGGCAGGGCCCTGGATACCCTGGAAAGGGCGGATGAAGGCCTCTGCCCGGAGATTCTCATCCGTTTTTTATGGGACTGGACGGATGTTCTCGGTTGCCGGCCGGAACTGATCCGCTGCGGCTCCTGCGCTTGTGAAGCCCCCGCCGATGGGGTACTATGGTATGTCCGGCGGGAGGGAATTCTGCTCTGTCCCGCCTGTGCGGGAGGGGGGCCGGAGACTTGGGAGGCCGGTAATAGGGGGGGGCGTTCCCCCCGGCGGGACTCCGGAGACTACTTGCCCCTGGGCCCCGGAGCGCGGCGCTGGCTTTTATCTGCGGATACCCCGGACCCGTCCCGGCCCGGCGGGGTTCCGGATGCGGTATCCCTTGCCCAGGCAAAGGCCCTGGTGACGGATATTCTGGCCGGGCTTTTTGGAAGGCCTCTTGGCACCTGGGATGAGCTTTAGAGATGCCGGAAAAACATAAACGGAGGGAAGGAATTAATGCGGGCTGTAGATATTATCATGAACAAGCGGGTCGGAAAAGAACTCTCCCGGGAAGAAATAGCATTCCTGATTGAGGGCTATGTGGCAGGGGAGATCCCCGACTACCAGGTTGCCGCATGGGCCATGGCGGTGTTTTTTCAGGGGATGAGTCCGGCGGAAACCGCGGCGCTGACCGGGGTGATGCTCAAATCCGGGGCGGTGATCGATCTGTCGGGCATCTCCGGCCCCTTTGTGGATAAGCATTCCACCGGTGGCGTGGGGGACAAGACAAGCCTGATCCTGGCGCCCCTGGCGGCGTCTCTGGGAATTCGGGACCCTATGATGTCCGGCCGGGCCCTGGGGCATACAGGAGGAACCCTGGACAAGCTGGAGGCCATCCCCGGATACCGGACAAACCTTTCGGTGGAACAGTTCCGCAGCATCATTCGGCAAAATGGCTTTGTCATGACCGGCCAGACCAAGGACATCGTCCCGGCGGACAAGCTTCTCTACGCCCTGCGGGATGTAACCGCCACGGTGGAATCTATTCCCCTCATCACCGCCAGCATCCTCTCAAAAAAAGCCGCAGAAGGGGCGGACGCCCTGGTTCTGGATGTCAAATTCGGTTCCGGGGCCTTTATGCAGAAGGTTGAAGATGCGGAGCGCCTCGCCCGGTCCCTGGTGGATACCGGAAAGGCCATGGGCAAACGGATAATCGCCCTCCTCACCGATATGGATGAACCCCTGGGCAGGATGGTGGGCAATTTTCTTGAGGTGGAGGAAAGCCTCGACTGTCTTGAGGGGAAAGGACCCGGGGACCTCATGGAGGTGACCCTGGAACTGGCGGCCCGGATGGCAATGCTTGGAGGTATGGCCGCCGGCCCGGAGGAGGGCCGCCGGCTCTGTGAGGAGAGTCTTGCCGGCGGCAGACCCCGGCAGCTCTTCCTGGACAATATCCAAAGTCAGGGGGGAGATGTCAAACAATTCCTGGAGCTCCGGGGAAACTACCGGCCGGAATACCGGGGGGAGGTCCGGGCGAAGCAACCAGGCTATATCACCCGGATAAACGCGGGGCAGGTGGGCCGGGCGGGGGTACTGCTCGGGGTCGGCAGGAACCGGACCGGAGATTCGGTGAGTCCCACCGCAGGAATACAGCTGCACCGGAAGAGGGGGGACCCCGTCGCGGCAGGGGACCTCATCATGACCGTTTGGGCCCGGGACGCGGAGGGACTCAACACGTCCCTGCCCCTGCTTGCGGAGGCGGTGGAATACGGAAGGACCGCCCCGGCGCCGCGATCCCTGGTATTAAAGGAAATAATATAGAATGAATTGGAAAAAAAAAGATGCCCCCCCGGAACTGGTCAAGGGTATGGCGGAAAAATACGGCTGCGATCTCCTCACCGCCTCGATCCTGGTGCGCCGGGGTATTACCGGGGGGGAGGATGTCCGGTACTTCCTTGAGGATGATCCCCGGTATCTGCGGAATCCCTTTGAGTTGCCGGCAATGGAAGATGCGGTGGATCGGATCCTCGCCGCAAAGGAAGAGGGGGAAAAGATTCTCATCTTTGGCGACCGGGATGTGGACGGCATCACCAGTACCGCCCTGGTAACGGGTTTCCTCTCCCGCCTGGGGATGGATGTAGGGTGGCGCCTTCCCATGGGGGATGATCCCTACGGTCTTTCCGCCATTGCGGTGGATGAATTCGCCGCGGCCGGGGGAACCCTGATCATCACCGTGGACTGCGGGATCTCAAACATTGCGGAGATTGAAAGAGCGGGGAAACTTGGTATTGACGTGATCGTAACGGATCACCACAATCCCCAGGAGCAGCTTCCCCCCGCACTGGCGGTGGTGAATCCGAAGCTTCCCTCGGCAAACTACCCCTTCCGGCATCTCTCGGGCTGCGGGGTGGCGTACAAACTCGTCTCCGCCCTGCGTTTCGCCCTGAAGAGCGACACCTACGGCCATTCGATCTGCCTCCTCAACACCCGGCCCCTTAACGATGCCTACATCATTGAGGCAGCCAAACTGCGGAACCTCGTAGTCGTTGACCGGTTGACCGAAACGGTGGTACCCGGGATGCTCAGCATAGGCGAAACCCGGCTTCCTGCCTTTTTTGAAGGCCAGCAGATATTCACCTGGGACGAGGCGCTGCAGAAAAAGACCCTGGAGCGGATCTTCGGTACCGGTTTTGAAGTGTATATGCTCGATATGGCCCCGGAGATCGGGAAGGAGATCCCCCAGACCGCGGGCAAAAGCCTCCTCCGGATCCGGGAGCTTTCCCGGATAGCAAAATACTCGGAAAAACCACCGGAAGAACTGGACGTCTTCATCAATCTCTTCACCTCTTTTATACAACGGCGGGAGCGCCATTTTACCGGTGAAGACCTTCCGGACCTCCAACTCGCCGCTCTGGGAACCGTGGCGGATATCATGCCCCTGAAAGATGAAAACCGGATCATCATCCGTTCCGGTATCACATCCCTGACGGAAAAGCCCCAGCCCGGACTCTCGGATCTCCTCTTCAAACTCAACCTTTCGGGCAGACGGCTGGGAACCTACGAACTCTCCTGGCAGATCTGTCCCACTATCAACGCCACAGGCCGGATGGGCAGCCCCGACAAGGCTGTCGCCCTGCTCCTCTCGGGGGATCCCCGGGAGCGGGATCGTCTTGCGGATGAGATCCTCGCCCTCAATGAGGAACGGAAGCGGCTGGGAACCGATATCTGGACCCTGGTGGAGCCCCAGGCCGCGAAGAGCCTCGCCCTGTACGACGGCAAACTGGTCCTCGCCTCCGGAGAGGGCATCTACCGGGGAATCACGGGGGTCATGGCGAACCGGCTGATCAGCCGCTTTAAGGTCCCCGCCCTGGTGGTTTCCCTGGGTGAAGATACCGCCGTCGGTTCCTTCCGTTCCACCCGGGGCTGGGATCTGCGGGGACTCCTGGAGCAAAACGCCGATCTCTTCCTGGATTGGGGGGGGCACGACTTTGCCGCCGGCTTCAGCATGCGAAAAACCAACTGGGAATGCTTCCTGGAGCGGCTTAAGATCGCCGCCCGCTCCATAGAGTTGACAACGGAGGAAGAAATCGTCGTCATTGATGCGGAACTCCCCCTTTCCTACCTTACGCCGGACATTTTCAAACTGATAGATCGTTTTGAACCCTACGGCGAAGAGAATGGCCTCCTCACCTTCATATCCCGGGGGCTCAAGGTGACGGAACTCTCCTTCATGGGTAAGGCCGATGCGAAGCATGTCAAACTAACCCTGGACACGGGAAAAAACAAGTGGCCTGCGGTGTACTGGCAGGCTGCCGACAAGGTAAAGCGGGAATTCGATCTGAATGATACGGTGGATCTGATCTTTACCTTTAACCGGAACTGGTTTAACGGTACCGAAACCCTCCAGATCATCGTTACCGATCTCCGAAGAAGCGGGGAAGAGTGATCCTCCGGGGTATGCAAAAAGATACCTTACGCCGTATTCCGGGCCGCGCCGTCCTGCGCCGCCGGTTCTTTACCGTGCTGATGCTGGCGGTTTGCTGTCCGATCCTCCTCAGCGGCGGGGGCGGCGGGCAGGACAGGAATCCCACCCCGTCCCTGCCGGAGGCGGAAGTTCCGGATCTCCGGACAGCCCCGGCGGCGGAACCGTCCCCCCCTGCCGCGGAAGCCGGGCAGCCGGAGGCGGAATCCCGATTCGTTTTGATTCCCGAGGGTATAAGACCCGGAGAGCCCCTTGCCGTGATCATGATCCCCGGGACCGGAGAGGGGACCGGCGGCCTCCGGGCAGTGCTGGTAAACGGACAGGGGCAACGGCTGACCCGGGCGGTTTTTTTTGACCTGGAAACGGAGTCCCTATGGGGAACAAAGCCGGCTTCCGGGCAGGCAACCGGCGGCCTCCTCCTGGCAGCGCTCCTGGGGGTCCCTTCCACCACACAGCCGGGTCCCGCCGGCATCAGGGTGGAACGGGGGACGGAGCTGGTGGAGGAAATCCCCATACGCATAGGCAACCGGGACTTTTATTCCGAAGAGATCGCCCTGGATGAGGAGAATACAACCATCCACAGAACGCCGGACCCTGAAAAAACAAGGGAAGCGGAACAGCTCTGGGCCATACTGAACCGGAACGAAAACCATATCTACACGACGGATCCCTTTGTTCCCCCCGTGAGCAGTACCCGGCGAACCGGTTTCTTTGGGGATCGCCGGATTTTTCGCTATTCCGACGGCAAGAGCAATACCTCAATCCACGGGGGCATCGATTACGGGGTGCCCCGGGGGACAAGGGTCGGCGCCTGCGCTGCCGGCAGGGTGATCCTGGCCCGGTTCAGGATAGTTACCGGTAATTCGGTGATCATCGAACACCTGCCGGGGGTCTATTCCCTCTACTACCATCTGGATACAATCCGGGTGACCGAGGGGAGCGTAGTAGGAGCCGGAGAAATCCTGGGGGAATCGGGGTCAACAGGCCTCGCCACGGGTCCCCATCTGCACTGGGAGATTCGGGTTGCCGGAGAAACCACGGACCCCGATGCCTTTCTGGTCCGACCCATCCTTGACAAAGAAGTTATTTTTAGTAAGATACAGAGATGAGACTCTTGTATTTCCGGCAGGTTCCGGAAGGAGACTCGTAATCAGAGCATAACCTGCGGGAAAGGAGGTGATTTTTTTGGCGCATATCATCGTTGATGATAACGAGATATTGGAAAAGGCTATCAAACGGTTTAAACGGATGGTTGAAAAGGAAGGTATCATCCGGGAGTACAAAAAACGGGAATACTACGAAAAACCTTCTACTATCTTAAACAGAAAAAAGAAAGCGATTCAACGAAAACTTCTGAAAAAATCCCGAAAGGGTAAGTCCGATTATTAATGAATCATAAGAAAGGAGGAGTGGGCAACGGAAACATCCGGTTCTCCGGGACGATCATCCGATCTGAATCGGCCTCCTCCTGTCTTGTCCCTGTTTGTCCGGGACATCTTCCATTATTCAAAGGATTCCTTCTCCGCTTCTGCCTGATCCTGGTCTTCTCTATCGGCACAGGTCTCTGTTCCTGCTCTACCCTTTCGCCGGTCACCGTCCCTGCCGGAAGGTCCGGGGTTTCCCGGGCGGTTTCCATTGAGGACCTTTCCCCCCGGTGGCTGCCCTTTGCGGAGGACCGTATACCGGGCCTTGGTTACTTTGCCGGTACGGTAGGAAAACCCCGGCTTGAATTTTGGGCCCTGCGGGTGGATCTGGGGGAAGCGGACCTGGCAATTGTTGTAAGCGGACAGGAACCGGCGGAAGGGGGAGGCGCGGAAAGGCCGGAAGCCCCGGAAGAGATCGAAAGCGCCGGCTTATCCCCGATAGGGGTAATCCCCAGCACCCGGGTGAGCGGTTTTGTCAAGCGGTATGACTGCCTTGCGGGGATCAATGCCAACCCCTTCAGTCCGGTTTCTGCAAAAATAGGGGAAGACAGGACCATCGATGGCATCACCATTGCCGGGGGACGCCTGATCTCCCTCCCCAATCCCGGCTTTGACGCCCTGGTTTTTTACCGGGAGGCCGAAGCAGAGGGCGGAGGATTCAGGGCCGCTATTGTGAATCAGGCGATCCTTGAAGGGGAGGAACTGCGGCGGATCACCCATGCGGTGGGGGGATTTCACATCGTTCTCCGGGAAGGCGCAGTCCCCGGGGCGGTGGAAAAACGCAGCAAGGCCCGGCATCCCCGGAGCGCCGCGGGACTGTCCCCGGACGGCAAGACTCTCTACCTTCTGGTGGTGGACGGTAGACGCCCGGGCAGCATCGGCGTCACCGAAGGGGAACTGGGCATCATGCTGAAACGGCTGGGCGCCTCCGAGGGGCTCAACTTTGACGGCGGAGGTTCCACCGCCCTGGCCCTGCGTTACGATGACGGAAAGGTCCGGGTGGTCAACACTCCCATCCACCGGGGCATCCCCGGCCGGGAACGGGGGGTAGCTACCTGCCTGGGGATAGCCCCGGAAACCCGGCCCTGACGCCGGGGCCTCCGCCGATCCGTTTTAGCCGCAGCCCTTACCGGAACCCCGGGGACAACTGCTCCGAAAGGTGGTAGCCCGGGGGCGCCAGTTCTTCCCAGGGGGAGGGTTCAAGGACATCCTTGTCTATCCGGATGTAGATCTGGGGTTCAAAACCCGGCACGGGGTTCAGGGTATTCCGGGAGTTGATGTACGCCAGATTCATCCCCGGGGAGGAGAATTCTCCGGCGCCGGAACGGACCACGGTCTGGGGATTCCGGGTGATGGCATCCCAGGCCCGCTCGGATTCGGCGTAGAGTCCCAGGGCTTGGGAACGGTAGGTTCCGTTACCGGTTCTTTCCGCCAGGGCCTCCAGGGTAACAGCCAGGTTGTTCCGGGCAACCATCATCCGTTCCGCCAGCTCCATGTGATCCGGCCGTTCGTTGGGACTAAGCAGGGGGAATCGGGCCCGTTCCGCATCAAGCAGATCCAGAAGGCGGTTGTAATACCCCTGGGCGGCAAAATAGTTGTTCCGCTGGTAGGAAACATTGCCCAGGGCATGGAGAAGCCGCCGGTTCAAGGGCTGTTCCGTGGCCACGGAAAAAAACCGTTCCAGCGCCGGTTCCCATTGCCGCAGCTGGTAGTGGGCTCCGCCCATACGGTACCGGATCTCCGCCGGGGCCCAGCCGTCCCGTTCCGCACGGTGGTAATACCCCAGGGCCGCCTCCAGATCCCCGGACTTGACAAAGTACTCCAGATCCCCCAGATCCGCGTAGAGGGCCCCTCCCTCGGGGTAACGGGAGAGGAGCCGCCGTTCAACCGCATCCTCGTATATGGCGGCGCCTTTGACCAGCTGTTCTTCGGCGGCAAAAAATTCCCTGGCGCCGGTGAGGATCCGGGCATACTGCCGCTCCGCATCGATCCGGTGGCGGGTCCGCCGGGGGTTCTCCTCCAGGGCGGCGTCAAAGGCCCGTATCGCTCCCTCCAGGGTTTGCCGCTCCTCCAGGACATTCCCAAACCGGCTGTAATACCGGGCAAGGTGGTAGTAGGATTCCGGCCGGGCAGGATCGGCATCTATCGCTCTGAGGAGTATATCCCGAATCCCTTCGATCCGTTCAACATAGGCGTCTGGTACGCCCCGGGCTTCCTCAAACCGCTTGGAGAGGAGGTAGCCCCCCAGTTCGGAAAGGCCGGCGGCGCTGATCTTCCGTTTCGGATTATCCAGAAAGTACCCTTGCAGGGGGAGGACCTCCTTCAGGTTATCGGTCCGGATAAAGTAGACCATCATCCGTTCAACGATGGGGTCCTCCCAGCCGTACCGTTCCAGAAGCCGGGCGTAAGCCTGACGGGCGTTTTCGTATTGTTCGTTCTCCGTTTCTCCCCAGGCAAGGCAGTTGTCCCCCAGGGCGATGAGCCCTTCCCGGTCATCCACGGCAAAATCCAGAATGTTGGATCTGATGATCCGGTCCGCTTTGGGATAGTTCCGCAGGCAGCCGGTCTCCAGAGCTGCATAATCCAGGGCGCCCTTTTTGTCCCGGGGGTAGAACCGGAGCAGTTCATCGTACTTTTGCTCCGCATAGAGATACTGCCGCTCGTCCCTGAAGGCTTCGGCATAACGGTAGAACCAGTCTTTCACCCGGCGGATCCTGAAAGCTTCACTGAACCGTTCATTTGCCCGGCCATATTCACCCGCTGCAATCCGCTCGTATCCAATACGGTAAATAGAATCTGCATGCAGGGGGGTATAGATGAACTTGTAGGCCAGATAAAACAGAGACGCCGCCATTATGGCGATTATCAGAAACATCCGCAGAATAGGCAGAAATTTACGGACAAAGATGTACGCAAAACTGGCCTGCTCCGCTTCCAGTTCCTCACCGGTCTTTTTCTCAAACCCCTTGGGTATGGTAATGGTCCGCCCCAGTATCTTCCCCGCCAGGGTTGCAGTCTCCTTTGCGCTTCCCCTGCGGACCAGGAGTTTTATCAGGGCGGACATCAGATCCGGAGCCACAGCCTGCTCGGCGATTAGTTCCTCACAGGCGATCCGCAGATTAAGGGGATAACCCGAAAGGGTTTCCTCCAGCCGGGCGAATTCCTCATCGGTAAGGTTTATCTCCTCCACATCCTCAGGTCCGGCAGCCCCCCGGCGGACTTTTACCGGAGCCTTCGGCGCAGCGCCTCCCGCCGGACCCGGCAGGCTTCCCCCGGGCCTGGTCTGATTACCGCTCAGGACATCATCAATACCCGCCAGGGAAAAGTCCTCCAGGTCTACGGCCTCAACATCCCTTATTCCGGCATCGGGCAGTTTAGCCCCGGCATCTGAAACCATATCCCCAAATTCGGGAGAAAAGGTATCAAAGGAGTCCCCCAAGGGTTCTTCCATGGCAATATCGGGTGGAAAATCCGGCGCTCCGGAAAAATCCTCCGGGTTCGCGGATTCCTCCTCGGTATCGGGGATGGAAATATCTAAATCACCTGCAGCAAGCTCCGAATCTTCCGCCGGCAAAAGATCGCCGAATTCCTCCTCTCCGGGGAGTTCAAGGCCTGCCTCATCCGCCCCTTCCGACAGCCCCTGCTCCGGTGATCCCGCTTCCATTCCGGCAGCATCAAAATTCGGAAAACCGTCCGGGCCCCCCGGATCCCCGGACCCGCCAATACCGGCGGTTTCACCGGCAGGCGCAAGGTTTTCATCGCCGGAATCAGCGGCAGTAAAATCCACATCGGGAACAGAAAAATCATTGGGAAAGGCGTCGTCAAAACCCGCCACATCTCCCAGGGCTTCCTCGGCATCCGGGTTGCCGGGAAAATCCCCGGAGTCCGGAGCATCGGATATGCCGGTATCCCCCTGGGCCTTTTCAATGTCCTCCGCAAAATCCGCAAGGAGTTCATCGGGAATTCCAAAACCGGCATCGGCGGATCCGGACTCGTCTTCCCCAGGAGTCCCCGCTTCAGCGCCGGAATCTTCTACAGGAGGAAAGGACAGATCATCGGGGATGGTGTTCAGAAAGGCGCTGAAATCAAGGGCGTCATCCGGAGCAGGGAACGCAGAGTCTTCCTCCCCTGCCATGGCGGCGGAATCTACGGCCGGGTTTTCAGCCTCCGAAAAGAGATCCTCCTGCACAAAAGCCTTGTCCGGAGAGGCGCCCCGGTTCCGCAGCTCATCCGGAAGAGGACCGGAGGCTTCGGAATCGGGAAGGGGGTACTGTTCCGGAAGCATATTCCGGCTTGCCAGAATGCCGGCCTCATTCCCTACATTGAGAAAGGTATTTTTAAACTCTTCAAGTTGTTTTAGGGACGGCATAATTAAGATATTGGAACATCAACCGATAATTGTAAAGAACACATGAAAAAGTTTATCGTTTTGACGCTCCTTATGCTCATTATCGGCACTATTGGAGCGCTGGATACGGAATCTTATCAGTTTATTGATCATCTTTTACGACTCTCCGGTGCAGCGGGTCCCGAATTATTTGAAGACGGCGTTATTTTTACCATCTCCTCCAAGTACCGCCGGGTAGGCATCGCCTTTGCTCACGAGGGCTTTTCTAAAATCCACTGGTTTAGGAAACTCCTCAGCAACCGGAACGAACCGCCGCCTCCGCCGCCGGGCAACAAAGAGGTTCCGGATATCTATCAGGATTCAGGGATTCTGTTTTACGCCCAGGAACTGCCCCAAAACCTCAGGGAACTGGAATACCGGCTGATCATCGACGGTCTTTGGACTACGGATCCCCTGAATTCCCTGCGCCGTGAGGATGAAAAATCCGGCCAGCTCCGGTC
The DNA here is from genome assembly GCA_031279015.1 of Spirochaetaceae bacterium. Taxonomy (GTDB): domain Bacteria; phylum Spirochaetota; class Spirochaetia; order Treponematales; family Breznakiellaceae; genus JAITJI01. The sequence continues at coordinate 19,867 of JAITJI010000076.1, read as the reverse complement.
GGTGATACTCCTGCCGGAACAAAAAAAATCCGCCGTTCCGGGGGAAGATCCTCCGGGGAGCTTCCGCTTTACCTACCGGGCCCCGCCGGGAGAAACCATCACCGTGGCGGGTAGTTTTAACGGCTGGGATCCCTTCATGTATGAACTTCAGGAAACCATACCGGGAAACTATTCCCTGGTCCTTCCCCTGCCTCCGGGGACCTACCACTATGTGTTTTACCACCGGGGCGAACAATTCCAGGATCCCGGTAATTACAACCGGGTTTACACCAGGGATGGGAAGCCCGCGTCCGAAATAGTGGTACGCGGCATTACAGGGAAATAAAACCCTATTTGGCCCAACAAAATTATTCATCCCGCTTTTCTTATGCGGTTTTCTTCTCTACTTCCGGTCTCTGCTTCCGGTACTGACGTAATTCATCAAAGAGGGTATAATACATAGATAATTATGAAAACCTGTTATTCGATCATTAACGATTCCCGGGCTGAAAAAAATGAGCGCCTGGAAGCTCTTAGGGCTCTGACAGCGGAGGGCGCCATCGCGGATGCCGCGGTTACGGATGAGATCAACAACCATATCCATACCATTTACAGTTTCAGTCCCTATACCCCCAGCATGGCAGCCCTGCGGAGCCGGGAAGCGGGACTTTCCGCGGCAGGTTCGGTGGACCACGATTCCATTGCCGCGGCGGAGGAGATGATTGGGGCCTGTGAAATCCTTGGCCTGGGGACTTGTGTGGGATTCGAGGTCCGGGTGAGCTTTAAGACCGGCGGCGGCGGGGAACCGGTTCCCTTCGCCGGGCGGAAGATCAACAATCCTGATTCCCCGGGGATAGTCTATATGACCGTCCAGGGCATACCCCGGCGGGAATTTGCCCGGGTTGAAGCCTTTCTTACCCCCATCCGGAACCGGCGGCTTATCAGAACCAGAGATATGGCCGCCGCTGCCGGTGTATTCCTTACGGAGGCGGGACTGGAACCCCTGGATTTTCAGCGGGACATCGTGGACAGATCCCAGTTTGACAGGGGGGGGGAGATCACCGAACGGCACCTCCTGGCCGCAGTGGCGGAGAAATTTATAGCCCAATACGGGAGAGGTTCGGGGATCATCAAAGGGCTCAGGGCCAAACTCGGTGTGGAGCCGCCGCTCAGGATTCAGAATTTTCTTTCGGATCCCGGCAATCCCCACTACCTCTTTGACCTCCTGGGGATCCTCAAGTCGGCTTTCCTCCCCCGGATCTTCATACAGCCCGGAGAAGAGGAATGTATTCCCGCAAAGACGGTCTGCGATTTTGCCGCTGCCGCAGGGGGGATCCCCGCCTATGCCTACCTGGGAGATGTAGGGGAGTCCCCCACCGGGGATAAGAGGGCTGAAAAATTTGAAGATGATTTTCTGGATGAACTTTTTGCCGTTCTGTCCGGTCTGGGGTTCCGGGCAGTGACCTATATGCCCCCCCGGAATACGGTGGAACAGCTCCGCCGTATTCAGCGGCTCTGCGCCGAATGGGGCCTTATGGAAATTTCCGGGGTGGATATCAACAGTTCCCGCCAGTCCTTTAACTGCCCGGAAGTGCTGACCCCCCCCTTCCGGCATCTTATCGATACCACCTGGGCCCTCATCGCCCATGAACGACTCAGTTCGGTGAACGGTAACTTTGGTCTCTTTTCGGCGGAGAACCCCCTGGCAGCGGTTCCCCTGGAGACCCGGTTATCCCTGTACGCAAAGGCCGGGCGGGATCCGGATCTACGGCGGCCGGAGGAAAATGCGGAAAAGATAATTGGGAGGCTTTTGTCATTTTAAAGGCGTCCTTATAAACCTTAATAAAAAAGGAAAGTATACCATGAGCGGATTTGACGGGCAAAGTTTGGCTACTATTATTAGGGGAATTTATCTCAATGCCACGGAAACAGGGTGGGTTGTTTTGTATCACCCTGCCGAAGATCCTTCGGCAAGTAAGGACCAGTTCTCGGAGAATGTGATCTGCGTAGATATCACCTCTTCCCTGGCGAATGACGATTTTGATGAGGGAGGGGCGGCCAAGATCTTTTCCGAAGCCTTTGCGGCCTGGGAATTTGATCGGGCCCCCGCCGGGGTGGAAGCCCTGGAAAAAAATGAGAATATCAAAAAACTGCCAGCCTGCGTGCTGGTTAAAAACAGGAACCGTATCGAGGCCTTCTACTGGATCGACCGGGATATAGACGCCGTAAAGGCGCGGATAGAACAGAGGAATGATTCTATCTTTGAAATACCCTCCCCTTGTCCGGGGACTGCCCCGGAAAAATTAGCCGGCCTTGCTCCGGGGATGAGTGCGTCAGGACGGAACGATGTGGTGAAAAACCGGATCGCCCTGGTTACCGGGGGGGCCCAGGGTTTTGGCGAAGAGATAGTCCGGGGACTTGCCGCCTCCGGCGCCCTGGTTTTTATTGCCGACCTCAATCAGAAGGGGGCAAAAAAACTTGCCGAAGAGATCAGCGCCGCGGAAAAACGGACCGCCGCCATTCCGGTAGAAGTTGATGTTTCCGATGAGGCTTCGGTGCAGAGGATGTTCAGGACCGTAGTTGAAAAGGCGGGAGGATTGGACCTCTGCATCAGTAACGCCGGGGTGCTCCGGGCGGGGAGTGTCCTGGAACAGGATTTGGAAGAATTCAAATTCGTCACCGACATCAACTATACGGGTTTCTTTATCATCACCAAACAAGCGGGACTCCTCCTCCGGCGGCAGCATCGTACCGCGCCGGACTGGAAAACCGATATTATCCAGATCAATTCCAAGTCGGGCCTGGAGGGCTCCAACAAAAACGGCGCCTATGCGGGAGGGAAATTCGGTGGCATCGGGTTAACGGCGAGCTTTGCCCTGGAACTTGTGGAGTATAATATCAAGGTAAACGCCATCTGCCCGGGAAATTTTTTCGACGGCCCCCTCTGGTCAGACCCGGAAAAGGGCCTCTTTGTCCAATACCTGAAGGCCGGCAAGGTACCCCGGGCAAAAACCGTGGCCGATGTGAAGGCCTTCTACGAATCCAAGGTCCCCCTGAAACGGGGCTGTACCGGCGCCGACGTGATGCGGGCCATTTATTACATTGTAGAACAGGAATACGAAACCGGACAAGCTGTTCCGGTTACCGGCGGACAGGTTATGCTGCATTAGCGATAAGGATCACAGGAGGCGGATATGGAATATGCAATCGGGGTAATTGATATTGGGATGACCAATAAAAAGGTCGCTATCTATGATGACGCTCTTCGCCAGGTGGACGCCCGGTACCGTAATTTTCCGCCCCGGATCGTCCGGAGTGAAGGGGGAACGGAGGTGGAAACCCATGACCTTGAAGCCATGGAGGCATGGTTCGCCGGGGAGCTGGCGGATTTTGCCAAAACCTATCCCATCCGGGCAATTGCCGTTACCACCCACGGGGCTACCTTTGTCTGTATCGGGGAAGACGGAAAACCAGCGGTTCCCTGCGTGTACTACACCCACGAACCGGGGGAAGCCTTTGATGAGCGGTTTTACCGGCAATTTGGAGACTCCCGGGATCTCCAGGCCCGGACGGGAACCCCCCGGTTCAAAGCCCTGATCAATACGGGAAAGGGGATCTGCTTTGCCCGGGAGCAATTCCCCAAAGCCTTTGCAAACACGGTTCGGCTCCTGTTGTACCCCCAATACTGGGGGTACCGGTTAACCGGTAAAACCGGGGCGGAGGGGACCTATATGGGCTGCCACAGCTACCTCTGGGATCAGGTTGAACATACCCTGTCTTCGGTGGCGAAGGATCTGGGGGTAGCCCCCCTTATGCCGGGGAAACTGGGCAATTCCTGGGATGTTTTGGGGACGGTTACACCGGAATTCGCCGAGAAAACAGGCCTTGCACGGGACGTGATCGTCACCATGGGGATCCACGACTCCAATTCTTCCCTGCTCCCCCATTTTGCCAGGAAGGGGGAATCCGGTTTTGTGCTCAACTCCACCGGAACATGGTGCGTACTGATGAATCCCGTAAAAAAATACGGTTTTGCCCCGGATGAACTGGGCAAGGTAGTCTTCTTCAACATATCAGCCTTTGGGTTCCCGGTAAAAACCGCCATATTCCTGGGAGGTCAGGAATTTGAAAGCTGGTCCGGGGCGCTTATGGGGATCCATGGCCGGAAGGATCTGCCCCCCTACGATCCCGGCTTGTATCGGTCCATTCTGGAGGAACGGAACGCCTTCCTGTTGCCGGAACTCACCGCCGGCTCGGGTCAGTTCCCCGATTCAAAACCCCGGGTAAGCGAGGGGGGCATTGCCTATTCCTACGGGGACATAACTGCGGGAAACTCGATTCCCCCGTCCTTCAAAAACTACCAACGGGGTTTTGCCCTGTTGCGGATATCCCTGGTAATGCAGACCCTCACCGCCCTGGAACGGACCGGCCTTGACAGCGGCGATGCCGCCACCCGGTCCCCTGCGGAAGTCTTTACCGAGGGAGGCTTCCGCAAAAACGATGCCTACAACGCCCTCCTCTCAACAGCCCTCCCGCACAACCGGGTGTTCCTCACCGACATCGCCGAGGCATCCGCCCTTGGGGCGGCCATGACGGCCAAGATGGCCCTGACCGGCAAAGCCCTGGCGGATTTGGCAAAGGATTTTACCATTGAGTATCAGGAGATTCCCAAGGCCGATATTCCGGAGATCTTCCCCTACCGGGAGTCCTGGTTACGGGAAGCAAACCGCTAAGGGCCTGCATTCTCTTTTGCCCCTAGGCCCACTTGATAAAGCCGGTGCGGTAGGGGTGTACCAGGGCGCTGTGTTTGGGCAGTATTCTGACGGTATGACCCTGCCAGCCCGTGTCGGCACACTCAATCCGTACCTGGAACAGATTGATGTTTCCATCCTGCCCGACATACTTCATCTCAGCCCGCCGGGCATTCCCAATGTTCCGGCTTTGACTTGATATCGCTCCGTGGTACAGCTCCACCTTGAGTTCATTCGGAGACAGAGTCCCCAATTCAATATAGGCGGTTACCGTGAGGGAATCGCCCCGCTGCATCACCGGTTTGGCATTGGATTCCAGCTTGACGATCTTGATGTTATCCCAGGATGACTTCAGACCGGCAAGGTAAGCGGCCAGGGACTTTGACTCGGCGTAATCATCCTTGACAATACGACGGTAATTTTTCAGGGCCGGGAAGTAGAATTTGTTGGAATAATCCATGAGCATCCGGTGGCTGGACATGGACTGCCCAATCTCCCGCATACAGGACTTCATGCGTTTTATCCATTCCCGGGGGAGTCCGTCCCTGCCCCGCTGGTAAAAGAGGGGGATGATCTCCCGTTCCAGAAGGTCGTAGAGGGCCTTGCTCTCCACCTCATCCTGGAGGTTCGGATCTGCGTATTCTTCCCCCCGGCCTATGGCCCAGCCGATTTCCGGGTTATACGCCTCGTCCCACCAGCCGTCCAGGATTGAACAGTTGAGCACGCCGTTCATGGCGGCCTTCATGCCGCTGGTTCCCGATGCTTCCAGGGGACGCCGGGGGGTGTTGAGCCAGAGATCCGCCCCTGCGGTGAGGTAATGGGCCATGGTCATATCATAGTTTTCCAGGAATATGATCCGGCTCTCCACATCGTGCTGCTCTGCAAAATGGACGATCTCCCTGATAAGATCCTTGCCGGGCATATCCATGGGATGGGCCTTACCGGCAAAGATCAACTGAATAGGCCGTTCAGTGTCTTTGAGCAGTTTGAGAAGCCGTTCCGGATCCCGAAGGAGAAGGTTCCCCCGTTTGTAGGTGGCAAAACGGCGGGCAAAGGCTATGGTCAGGGCATAGGGGGACAGAGCATCCTCAGCCTGCTGAATCCGCCGTTCCACCGCACCGTTCCGTTTCAGATTCTGCCGGATTCGATCCCGGGAAAAGGCCACCAGCCGTTCCCGGCGCCGCTCATGGGTACGCCAGAGTTCCTCGTCAGATATCCGGTCCATCCGGTCCCAGATGACCAGATCCGTAGGCTCTTCATCAAAATGAGGGCCAAAATACCGGTCCAGAAGGTCACTCATGTTATTGGAAACCCAGGTCCGGGGGTGGACCCCGTTGGTCACATGAACGATGGGCACCTCGTCCAGGGGAAGCCCCGGCCAGAGGCCCTTCCACATGTCCCGGGAAACAGCCCCGTGGAGTCTGGAAACCCCGTTGGCGTAGGCTGCCAGTTTTAGGGCCAAAATGGTCATACAGAAACTTTCATGATCATCATAGGCACGCTCCCGCCCAAGGCTGAGGAAATCGTACCAGGATATTCCCAGAATGGTGGTCCAGGAACGGAAATATTTTTCCATAAGGCTTACGTCAAAACGCTCGTTTCCCGCCGGAACCGGAGTATGGGTGGTAAAGATATTGGTGGGCCACACCGCCTCCCGGGCCTCATCAAAGCTGAAGCCCTTCTCCGTCATTATCTCCCGGATCCGTTCCAGCCCCAGGAAAGCCGCATGGCCTTCATTCATGTGGGTTGCCGCCGGGTTAATCCCCATGGCCCGGAGCGCACGGATACCCCCTATTCCCAGGAGTATCTCCTGCTGAATCCGGGTTTCTTTATCCCCGCCATAGAGGGCGGCGGTAATATTCCGGAAGTCCTGGGTATTTTCATCAATATTGGTGTCCAGAAGATAGAGGGAACTCCGGCCAACCTTGACCTCCCATATCTGGGCTATGACCTGACGGCCCGCCAAATCCACGGATATCCTAATAGGTTCGCCGTTTTTACCGGTTTTCCGTTCCACAGGCATGTTATACCAGTCGTTTTCAGGATAACTCTCCTGCTGAAAACCGTCGGCATTGAGAAACTGCTTGAAATACCCCTCCCGGTACAAAAGACCTATCCCCACCAGGGGGAGCCCCATATCGGAAGAGGTCTTCATATGATCCCCTGAAAGCATTCCCAGTCCACCGGAATAAATAGGAAGAGATACATCCATCCCGTATTCCATAGAAAAATAAGCCACTACTTCTTTTTTAGTCCCCCGATACCAGGTTTCAGCCTTTTTGTAACGCAGGAACCGCTCGTATACCTCCTGCAGGGCGGCAAGGTAGGAATCGTCCCTGGACACTTCTGCAAGCCGTTCCTGACTCACCATCCCCAGGGTCCGGACAGGACTCTGCTGCGACTGAAGCCAGACATCGTAATCCAAGCGGATAAAGAGCTGGACCGCATCAAAATTCCAAGAAAGCCAAAGGTTACGGGCAATCTCCTCCAGGGGCTTTAAAGAATTAGGAAGCTTCGGTTTTACCGTATAAGTGGATATGTTCATAGATTAAGAATACTCCCTGGAAACCTGCTTGTCAAATCCCCGCGTTACGCCACGTTAAATCTAACCATAGGATCTCCTAAGGCTTGGAATCCCTACAGGAATGACCCGATCCATTGGTCATGTCACTGCCAAACAGATCCTTGCGCGTTGGCGGGACGCATCTTCAATACAGACCGCAGCGTTACCGATCAATGCAATCTGAAACGGGAGGAGAGTTCTTTGAGATGGCTTCCGATAAAGAGGGCGCCGTAAACGCTTATCACAACGCCTATGGTAAGGCCCACGGGGAGCAGGAAGGATGAACCCTGGGATGCAACCATTCGCTCAAAATCAATACTAAAAAAGGCGGTTGCCAGGGAAACAAGCACGATGAAGCCGGTTATCACCCAGCCCCGGAATGATACGCCGATGAGCTCGTCCGGATTATCCGCGGGAACATCCGGGAGTTCCGGGACAATATCCGAAAATTCCGAAGAAAGAACAAAGGATTCGGCATAGATCCGTTCCATGATTGGGCCTGCAAGTCCCGGTGAAGGGGGAAAAAATCCGGTCCGCATCTGTTCTATGGCTGCCTCATACCGGGCAATTTCATCGGTACAGTAGGGACAAAAGATCAAATGCACCGCAATCTCCAGGCTGGTCAACAGGGAAGGCGATTTTCCTTCCGATTCATATTCATACATTTTATCCATAACGGAACGGCAGTTCATTCTATGCCTCCTTCGGCATATTCATTGAGTCTGTTTCTCAAAATTTGTTTTGCTCTAAATACATGAGACTTTATTGTATTAACCGGATACCCGGTGATCCCTTCAATCTCCTGATACGATTGATCATAAAAGAAACAAAGATCCACACAGATCCGATACCGTTCGGGAAGACCGACCACTGCTTCATGTACCGCCTCCCGAATAAGCCCCCGGAGCAGACTCCGTTCCGGCGTATCTCCATCCGGCACCTGATCATCTTCCACAAGGCTCCGGTATTCTTTTTTTCGGGTTACGCTGTTCACCGCTGTATTGTAGGCAATCTTGTACAACCAGGTAGAAAACCTGGACCGTCCTTCAAAAGAATTCAAATTTCTGTATGCCTTCAGAAAAACCTCCTGAACAAAATCTGCAGCATCTTCGGTATTACGAAAAAAACTCAAACCCATTCCGTATACCGCCTGCTCATGCCGATCCACCAGCAGCCGGAAGAGTTCTTTCTGCCCCGAGACGATCCGGGTGACGATCATCCAATCGTCAATGTCGCCTCCTCCGGCCATCAACCTTTGCCACCCCGTTTGATTCCATAATAGATCAAAAGGCCAATGCCTATCGACAGGGGTATAATTCCGCCTAAAAGACCGTACCCTAGACCCTGGGCAATGGCAAGGAACACGGTTAAACTGATTCCCACGCTGCCCAGGAGCAGACCTGCAAGCAGGCTGAAAGAAAGCAGATCAAAATCGGGCTTATTGTATTGCCCGGTTTTTATGAGCAGAGTCTTGCGGATATGGCTCCAGAGGAGGTAAAAAAATACCACCACCGCCCCCATGATTATTCCCACAATGGGAATAATGGCAATGATAACCTGGGCAACCGTAGAAGATGTCTGTGCCATAGGAAACAGCTCCTTAAGAAATATAGTAACCCCTTAACTATAGCTGGTTATCTATTCCCGGTCTATAAATTCGACACGGATATTCTGAAATGGTTGCGATTAGGAGCCGCAGAGAAGCAACGGGGTCCAACGGTCCTGCTATCTCCCTACTCAATAATCATATAATCATCAAAAAAAAGGGCCCTTATCTGTCCCAGCCGCAGTATTGCGTTGTACCGGCTGAGCAGTTCCGACTTTATTTCCCCCTCTTCCCTTGACCGAAGTTCATTTTCCCGCAGTGAAGCAAAATAATCCGCCGTAATGCCCCTTATGTCCCCGATCCGGGAAACCAATTCCCCGGAAAATGCCTTGTCTTCCGGGTTATACGGAAAAGCGACGGAAACCAGCACCATTGCCGGCTCCGGAGGGGCGGTGGTTAACCGAAGCCGGCCTATCCCGGCAAAGATCCGTTCGGAAGGGCCCTGGAGACCCTCACTGAAACCGGAGGCTGTAGACGGAGCCGGGCTTTGTTCCCAAAGCTGATCCGGGGGCGGATTGGGGGATGGAGTCTGATTGGGATTTTGACTACGGGAAACCAGCACATATACGGTCCCCCCGGACAGGAACAGGGCCAGCGCCACGGCCGTTGCCATCAGAATCCGATAGAGGATCCATACGCCCCGGGGCGGCGCTTCATCCGGCCGTTTCATCACCCGCTATCCTGACCTTGCCATCTCCGGCGCCCATAACAATTCATTATCGCATTTTACCGGTTTTTTATAAAGGGCGCGCTGGCAGTGTTCTCTAAATGAAGCGCTCCCGGGAGGGTGAAATTTCAGGTGAAATCCCGCCATGAGCCTGTATACTTTTGCCGGTTTCAGGTATTTTAAAACATAATATGCTATGATTCTGTCAAGGGGGGATCTGCAATGATTGTTCACAGGAATGAAATGCGGCAGGAGCAGAAAGAGAAGATGCGCGGCGGGGAAGGGACGGTTGGGTTTTTCCATTTTATTGACGGCGCCGCGGACAGCGAAATACAAAGGCATGTCCGTTTGGCGGCGGAGCTGACTCTGCCGCCCGGGGCGTCAATCGGGTACCATCAACATACCGGAGAGACCGAATACTTTATCTTTATAGAAGGAACGGGCATTGTAAACGATAACGGCGCCGAAGTTCCGGTCAGAAAAGGGGATGTGGTGATCACCGGAAACGGGGCGTCCCACGGTGTCAGAAATTCGGGTTCCGTGCCGCTGATCTTCAACGCGATCATCGTTACCTGCTAATATGTGCGGCATAGTCGGTTATATAGGCACGGAAGAGGCCGTTCCGGTACTGCTTAATGGCCTTAAAAAACTTGAATACCGGGGCTATGATTCGGCGGGTATTGCCGTTTTGGGGAAGCCGGGACTGGTTATCCGGAAATCCAAGGGAGCCCTGAAGCAACTGGAAGAAAAAGTCGCTGCGGAATTGAAAACCGGGGACGGCGCCTCATTGTCAGGCGCCATGGGTATCGGCCATACCCGCTGGGCCACCCACGGGGAACCGTCGGATATCAATTCCCACCCCCATACCGATGTATCGGGTAAGATTGCGGTGGTTCACAATGGCATAATAGAAAACCACGGAAAATTAAAGGCCTGGCTTGAGGCCCACGGGGTGATTTTCCGGAGTGAGACCGATACGGAGGTTATTGCCCATCTCATTGATTTTCATTATAACGGCGATCTTTTGCTGGCCGTTGTGGAGGCCCTCAAACGGCTGGAAGGTTCCTATGCGCTGGGGATCATCTGTGAAAATAATCCTGACCGGATCGTTGCGGTTCGCAAGGAAAGCCCCCTGGTGGTAGGCAGCGGCCGGGGAGAGAACCTCATCGCCTCCGATGTGCCTGCCCTGTTGGAGTATACCCGGGAGGTATACTACCTTGAGGATCGGGAGATCGCGGTGCTCTACCGGGATCGGGTGGAATTTTACAACGAAGAGGGACAGGGCTGCAAAAAAGAATCCTCCCATGTGGACTGGGATGTGAGCGCTGCGGAAAAGGGCGGCTATGAACACTTCATGCTCAAGGAGATCCATGAGCAGCCCAAGGCTTTGATCAATACCCTCCGGCCCCGGATTAAAACCTACGCCGTAAAATCAATAAATCTGGAGGAGATTGGTTTTGACGGTTCCTGGGTGGAGGCAAACCGGGTGGTGATAACCGCCTGTGGTACCGCATGGCATGCAGGGATGATCGGCAAATACGCCTTTGAACACTTTGCCCGGATTCCCGTGGATGTGGATATCGCATCGGAATACCGGTACCGGAATCCGGTTTTTAATCCCCGGGATATCTTTATCATCATAAGCCAATCCGGGGAAACCGCGGATACTCTGGCGGCTATGCGGATGGCACGGAAAAGCGGCGCCCGGATCATCGCCATTACCAATGTAGTCGGTTCTACCCTGGCACGGGAGGCGGATCTCGTCATGTATACCTGGGCAGGACCGGAGATTGCGGTGGCCTCCACCAAGGCTTTCACCACCCAGCTTCTCTGCATCTACCTCATCGCCCTCCAGTTTGGGTTTCTCCGGGGTACAATCGGCGGGGATGTCCTGGCAGATTATATTGATGCCCTGGAAAATTTAAGCGCCTATGCCGCCCGGATCCTGGACGGAAAGGAAAACATTCAACGCTTCGCCTCCAGGCAGTTTAACAAATCCAAGGTGTTCTTTTTAGGACGTCTCTTTGATTATGCGGTCAGCCTGGAGAGCGCCCTGAAGCTCAAGGAGGTAAGCTACACCCATTCGGAAGCCTTCGCCGCCGGTGAACTGAAACACGGCCCCATCGCTCTGGTGGATGAATCCACCCTGGTGGTGGCCCTCTGTACCCAATCATCCCTCTTTGACAAGATGGATTCCAACATCAAAGAGGTTAAGGCCCGGGGGGCCGCCACAGCAGCCATCACCTATGAGGATGTAGATTATTTCGATAAAACCGTGGATGAAGTCTTCCGGATTCCCCATACGCTTGACAGCTTTACCCCCATTCTGTCGGTGATCCCCTGCCAGCTCTACGCCTATTACTGCGCCGTACAGCGGGGCCTCGATCCGGACAAGCCCCGGAATCTGGCAAAATCGGTGACGGTGGAATAGGCGTTCTGCAAGGTATGGCTTGCGGTAAACGCGGATATTTGATATAGTAGAGATTGTTCGGCAGTCTGATCGGTTGGAACCGTCTGGATTGTTGGAACCGCTTGGATTGACAGATTATGCGGTTGAGCTTCGCATGAGGTTTCAGAAAATCCCCGAGCAAGGAGGAAATGCCATGTCCGATTCGGACGGCGGTAGTAGTAGTTTACTCCGCCAAAGCAGTACCGATGGCGCTGCTGAGATAAAACGCAGGACAAAAGCTGTTCATGGTGTTTCCCAAAAGAACCGGGGCTTTCAGTGATTCGATAAGGATTGCTGACGCAGAATGCGGGGCATTTTATTCCGCAGGTCCTTAGGTATACCGTGAAACAGGCAATAAGGTTTACCTTAGGAGAACCCAATGATTACAATTCGCACACAAGGAGAAACCAGTCTGGTTGAAACCAGTACGGTTGGTAAGGGCTGTTGGATCGATGCCCGGAATGTATCGAAAGAAGACCTCTTCCGGCTGGAACATGAATTCGGCATTGGCGGGGAACTGCTCACCGATATCATGGATGCCGACGAACAGGCCCGGATAGAAAAAGAAGACGGGTATACCGCCATTATTGTACGGCTGCCGGTGCACGATGAAGCCTATGAAGTGCCCTTTTTTACGCTGCCCCTGGGGATCATTCTCTTCCCCGATAAAATTGTAACTATCTGCCAGCGCTCAAGTGAAGCCATGAACGATCTCCTCAGCAACCGGGTAAGGGGCTTTAGTATCCGTAACAAAAGCACCTTTGTCCTCAATTTGCTGGGACGGGGGGCCTTTACCTACCTGAAATCCCTCAAGGAGCTCAACAAACGGACTAATATCATCAAGGAGGAGCTGCAGAAGTCCATTAAAAACAACGAACTGATTCAGCTCCTGTCCATTCAGAAATCCCTGGTGTTTTTTACCACCAGCATTACCACCAATGAACTTCTGCTTGAAAAGCTGCAAAAATCGCCGCTTATCCGTTTTAAAGAGGATGAACGGGAACTTCTTGAGGATGTGGTTACCGAAAACAAACAGGCTATAGAAATGGCCAAGATCTACTCGTCGATCCTCACAGGAACCATGGATGCCTTTGCCAGCGTTATCTCCAATAACCTGAACATTGTGATGAAACGGCTAACCATTGTTTCCATTGTTCTCATGATCCCGACTCTGATCTACAGTTTTTTTGGGATGAATGTACGGCTGCCCTTTGCAAATCTGCCGACGGCGGGCTGGGGAATCCTGATCATAAGCCTGTTGATCTCCCTTTTAGGGGCGATACTGCTCAATACAGACCGGAAAAGAAAAAAAATAACTCCCAAAATCCTTCCCTATACCCATGTCGTCGGGACCTAGGATTTTGGGGACAGAGCTTTGGCATAGAGCCTGCTTGAACACGGGGGACACTGCACAGAGGAGGGTAAACCTTGATTGACATACGGAGTGATACGGTAACGGCGCCTACCGAAGCGATGCGCCGGGCCATGGCCGCCGCCGAAGTAGGGGATGATGTATACGGGGATGATCCGACAGTAAACCATCTTGAAGCTCTGGGAGCGGAAATGCTGGGGAAAGAAGCGGCAATTTTTGTACCATCCGGTACTTTTGGAAACCAGTTGGCCCTCTTTACCTGGTGCAAACGGGGCACTGAAGTCATTCTGGGGGAAGAGTGCCATATTATCCAGCATGAAGCCGGGGCAGCGTCGGTGATAGCCGGGGTCCAAACCAGGACCGTAAGCGCCCCGGACGGAGTAATTCGAGCTTCGGCTCTTGGGGAGCGGCTCCGGAAAGAGGAGCTCCATGCCCCGGCGAGCTCCCTTATCTGCCTGGAAAACGCTCATTCCCTGGGGCGGGCGGTTCCCCTGGCGGCCATGGAAGAAGTCCGGGCGGCGGCGGACGCCTGGGGATTGCCGGTTCATTTGGACGGCGCCCGGATATTCAACGCCGCGGCGGCCCTGGGAACGGAGCCCGGAGTAATTGCCCGCCTGGCGGATTCGGTGATGTTCTGCCTCTCCAAGGGGCTCTGCGCCCCGGTAGGATCCCTTCTGGCAGGGCCCCGGGAATTTGTCCGGGAGGCCCGGCTAAAAAGGAAGATCATGGGGGGGGGAATGCGGCAAGCCGGCATCCTGGCGGCGGCGGGGATTATCGCCCTGTTGGAGATGAGCCGCCGGGTGACGGAGGATCACCGCCGGGCCAAAGAGTTAGCCTGTTTTCTCGCGGCTATCCCCGGGATCATCATCAACCCCGGTACGGTGGACATCAACATGGTTTTCTTTGATTTCCCCTCCGCCCGGGATCCGGCAACGGCGGTACGGATTAGGGACAGGTTCTCCCGGGAGGGAATCCGGATAAACCTGCCGGAAAACGGACAATTCAGGTTTGTTACCCACTATTGGATCGGAGATTCGGAACTGGAACGGATCAGGCAGGTCTCCGGGGAGGTTTTTGCCCTATGAGTATCTTTCAAAGCCGGCAGGACAGGATCTACGACTGGATGGCCCGGGAAAACATCGCCCTAACGATGCTTGAGGATACCGAAGGCCGCCGGGATTCGGGAATACGCTGGCTTACCGGTCAGCCCGGAGATGCCCTGCTCTTCCTTACGGTAGATAAAAAATCCCTGTTGGTACCCTGGGATATCAACCTGGCAAAACTGTACGCCCATACCGACATCATGGTCCCCTACGGGGAATTTGAACGCAATCCTGTCACGGCCCTGAAGGCGGCAGTAGATTACTGCAAGATACCCCTGCAATCCCGAATCGAAATTCCTTCGGATATGTCCTACGTCCTTTTTTTAAAATATGTCGAGGCAGCTTCAGATTTTGACATACTCTGCCGTTCCGAGGGTATCCAAAAAGCGATCCAGGAATTACGGGCGGTAAAGGATGAGGAGGAGATCCGCATCTATCGAAAGGCGGCGGAGATCACCAATGAGATTATCGACCTTTTGGAGGAGAATATCCGGAGAGAAAAACTCCTGACTGAAACCGACGTGGCCCTTTTCATTGAGGCGGAGGGACGCAAGCGGGACTGTGAGGGGACCGGTTTTGAGACTCTGGCAGCGGGTCCTGACCGGAGTTTTGGTATTCATGCCTTTCCCTCCTATACGGGGCAGCCCTTCATCGGACCCGGTTTTTCGATTCTGGACTTTGGCCTTAACTACTCGGGGTACACCACCGATGTGACCCTGACCTTTGCCCGGGGCCCCCTTTCCAAGTCTCAGGAAAAGGTCCTTACCCTTACGGAGAAGGCCTACAAACTCGCCCTTTCACTGGTCGGCGACGGAGCGGGCACCCGGAATATCGCCGCAACGGTAGACAACTTCTTCGGCAAGTCCCGCAAAATCATGCCCCATGCCCTGGGACATGGCATTGGCCTGGAAGCCCATGAGGCCCCGGTACTACGAAACCGGACGGATAACGATACCATACTCAGGCCGGGGATGATCTTTACCCTGGAACCAGGGCTCTACGATCCCATCCTGGGAGGCTGCCGGCTGGAAAACGATATTCTTTTAACCGGGACCGGGGCTGAGGTTCTAACCACCGGCAGGATCATCAGGCTGTAAGTAACGGAGAAGGGATTCGGTTTTATATTCGGTCTCCACGGTAAGTTCGGCTTCCGGCCCGTGTTCCCCCTCCGCCGGCTTCCGGTACCGGACAATCAGGACCGGCGGACGGGGAAGGAGCAGTTTCTTGAGCCAGGATGTTTCGGTACGGAGTTCTACGGAAAGAATCCGATCCCTGGATATAAAAATGGTCTTTTCCTTGGGAGCTTCACCGCCGGCGCCTAGCCGGGAGAGGGCCTGGAGCCAGCCCTCATGGGGAAAGTGATGGAAACGGAAGCCCCCCTCCGTGGCTATCACAAGACCCCACAGGGGTTCTTCATAGGCATCCCAGCCTGAAATATACCTGCCCAGAGAATAGGCCAGCACCTTTTCGCCGGATCGTTCCTCATATTCACGCCAGAATGTCGCCGGATCGGGATCCTGTTTGCGATTCATCAGAAAAGACATACCTATTCCACCGTCCTTACCGCCGCCGTGCCTCCTCAGGCAAGCCCCGGCTCCATTCCAGTATAATTAACACCTCCTCCTGTTCCAAGCCCTTGGCAGCATTTTAAGGGGAAGGGGCAGTCCGGGGAAAATGCAATTACGGATTGATCCTTAATCCTCAGTCAAAAAAATGTTATAATATGGTTATGCCAATCTTCGATGTTTCCAAAGAATGGGTTATCCTGATCCCCCCCCAAAGCCCCGCCGGCCGGCAGTATGGGGAAGAATTGTCCCGGGCCATAGATATGCTCCGCAAACAGGCGCGGGTTTTAATGCCCTCCCCGGGACTGGAGGATGCATCCCGTTTCGGATCCGACGACTCAACGCCTATCATCCTGTTGAACGCCGAACCGGACAGGAAGAAATCCAACGGCTTCTCCTGGCGCCTGGGGCGGGATCGGCTGGAGATCTACGGTCCTTCGGAGCGGGGGCTCTGTAATGGGATCTTTGATTTTCTTGCAACCCTTGGAATGCGCTGGCCCCGGCCAAATGAAGCTCTATCCCTGGACCGGGGCAGGGTGTCCACGATTCTGCCCCCCATAGACCGGGTCCGTCCCTGGGAATATCCCCTGCAGGGGACGAAGGGTTACCAGCCGGCAAATACCCATGTTTCCGAACGGCGGCGGCTTTTTTTGGACCGGACTCTGTCTCCCAAACAGAGGGAAGCCTGGATCCTCTGGGCGGCGCAGAACAAGATAGACGGGGTGGTCTTCCCCCTGCCGGAAACAGCCGGCCTCTTTGCCGGACTGACAGGAAATCAAAACCGTTCCCGGGACAGCCTGGTATCCCTTGCGGAAACCTACGCCCTGATCGTTGAGGAGGGAGGCTGGGACCTGCCCCTGCTCGTACCCCGGCGGTATTTTTACCGGAATCCCGAATTGTTCCGCATGAAACAGGGCAAACGGGACCGGAGGATCAACTTCTGCGCCACCAATCCCGACACCCTGGATATCATCAGACACGAAGCCGCAAAATTGTTCCGGGAACATCCAAAAACCGGGGTGTTTCACCTCTGGCCTGAACGGGGGCATGAACGGATCTGGTGCGCCTGCCCCAGCTGCCGGGCTTTTTCTCCGGAAGAGCAGAATCGTATCGCAGTGAATTGCGCCGCCGATGTACTTGCGGAGATCAACCCTGCCGCCCGGATATCCTATTATGAAAAGACCGACGAACAGATCGATATCCGGCCCCGGCCAAATATGTTCGGACTGACAAAGCTGCCGGATGAAAGGGATGCGGAAAGCGCAGGGTTGTTTTGGGCGACTGCTCTACTCTGAAGACCACAGGGGCCGGGCCGATACTTCCCGGGAAAATTCCCCCCCGTGCAGCGGCTCTATCCGATCAAAGGCTGATACGGCAAAATAGTATAGCACGCCGTTTTGCAGTCCGGTGATACGAACCGATGTCCGGTTTCCTACATTAATAGGGGATGCCCCCTGGACAGCGGCAGTACCAAAGTATTCGCCCCGGGAAAGACCATAATAAACCAGATAACCCGCCGTATCCGGATCGGGACTCCCCTTCCAGGAGAGATCCACCGCCCCGTCCCGGGCAATGGCCGTTACCACAGGCGGCGGATTGGGGGGCAGGTCCGGACGGTACACTATCCGGATCTCTTCCAGATACGGGGTGGTTTCACCGTCTCCGGAGGGATAGAATTGGACCGCCAACTGAACAAACCTGCCCCTCAGGTTTCCCGGGAGTTCCACCCCCGGTTTGACGGGTATCCATTCCACCCCGGAAAAGCCCCGGGGAGTTTCCCCGGCCCTGATAAAAAACCGGAGGGCTGCATTATCGCTAAAACTAAAATCACCGGCGCCGGCGTACTCATTCCGGGCAATCCCGCCGAAACTCCCTGTCCCGGCCGTGTTCTGTCCCCGGCTTGAACTCCGGGCCCCCAGGGAGGCCCGTCCGCCATATACCTCCACCCGGAGAATTTCACTGTTCCCCTCCCCCAGATCCAGGAGCCGGGTTTCGACACGCCCGCCACGGCCGGGGTATTTTTGCAGCAGGGGCATCTCAACCCAGGCGCCGTAGAGCATGAGTTCATCCATGAGTCCCCTGAATTGCTCACCCAGAACCAGGACCCCCTCTTGGCCAATACAGGGGGTATACACCTCATCCCCCTCCCTGCCGGAAGGCGTAACATGGCGGATATCTTCAAGGCTGCCGTTCACCAGATATTCAAGGAGGCCCGTATCCGCGTCAAACCGGATCAGATGGTGAGTCCAGGTCCGGGGGGTAACGGAGGCGGATCCCTTCAGGGAAACGGCAAGGGTCCGGTTCCCGCCGGGGGCGGCAAAAAAATCCTCAAAGCTCCACCGCAGCCGGTTTCCGGCGGCCTCACAGCGGATCCGCTGGGTACGATGTTCCCGGCCAATCCGCCGGTCTGCAGACCAGGTCAGGATCTGTTCCCCGGTTTCCATGTTCAGGGGGTAAAGCCAGAATTCCAGACTGAAATCCCGGATATTCCTCCCTGCCGAAAGGAGCGCCTCCGGCGCATCGGGGGTGATCATCAGGGGGCCTGAATCCCGGAGTATCTCCCGGAGTTCTCCGGATCTGTTCCCGGTAAAAAAAACCGCCCCCATCCCCGCCCTGGCCATACCCTGATCCACTGCGGATACCAGCGGAGAGGCCGTAACAAGGTAATGACCGGTCCGGTCTTTGAACCGATCCGGACGCCCCTCGTCAAAGGAGAGGGCCATGTTGGGAAAGACAAGACTCTCCGGTCCTGTCCACGTATCCCCCAACATAGTAACCGGAAGGGAGTCCGTCCCGGTCAGGGCGGCTCCGGTCCGTGCGGAGGAGAGGATCAGCACCGGATGGGGACGCAGGGAGGGCAGTTCCGCTATTCCGGACCGGATCTCCACATCATTCCAGGCGGACTCCGCGCCAATCGATAGGATCTTTTCTCCAAGGCCAAAGAGACAAGCCGGGATTAAGATAAAAAGAGATACCAGTGATACCAGCGCAGTCCGCTTCATAGCGCCCTCCCCCCTTAATATATCGGTGATTCCCGGGGAAAGTATGAACTTTAGCAAAGAGGGATTTTACTTTTTCCACTCCGATGGGGTGTATCCGGTTTTACTCTTAAAAAGCCGGGAAAAATGATACTGATCCTTGAAGCCAAGGCGGAAGGCCGTTTCCTTGACTGAAATATCTTCCTGTTCCAGGAGATCCTGGGCCTTCTGTATTTTTATATGGATAAAATACTGGTAGGGAGTCATGGATGTATAGGCCTTGAATATCTCGTTGAACAACGGTACGCTGGCCCCGATCCGTCTGGCAATCGCGGGCATGCTGATGTTGTCGAAGCAGTTGGCTTTCATAATGGCTTTTGCCTTTTCCACGATTGTTTGATAATGATTAGGCTGATCGCTGCGCTTGTCTATAGTGAGGATCTCTGCAATCAACGCCACTATGCCCGAGCAGGCCCGGAACTGGAAGAGGGGTCTCTGAACTTTTACTTCATTTAGTATCAGATTATAGCTGTCTATGATACGGTTGTTCAGTCCCGGCCTGAAAAACACGTGATCCTGTACCAGAAGATCATTCTTGAATATGAGGTCGAAAAACCAACCCTTAAAACCGACCCAGTATTCGTGCCAGCCTGTTTCGGGAAGCGGGTGGTACCGGTGTTTTACCCCGGGCTTAATGAAAATAACATCTCCGGGTTCCAGGTTATAGGTTTCCCCGGAACATTCAAAGATTCCCCGGCCCCGGTCTATATAGGCAACGCTGTACTCCCTGAGCTCCCTGCCTTCCGCCACGGATCGAACCGTGACGGGAAATTC
>JAITJI010000066.1 GCA_031279015.1 Spirochaetaceae bacterium | reverse complement strand
ATCTTCCCTGCTGGAAGGGTATCACAAGAAGAAGGAGTCTGGAATATGAACAGTCAGGACATACGGAAGAAAAAATCGATCCAGGATATACACAAACGGTACGAATACTACAACAATGTTCCTGAACGGGGCCTGGTCATTATAAAAGACCGATAAGGAGAAATTGAATTCATGGCGCATACAGATATAAACACCTTGCGCGGACAGGTGTTCAGTCTGCCGGAATTGCTCCGTCAGCAATATCATGATCTGGAACCGAAGATACGAACGCTGTTTTCGACACCGGAGATATTTTCCCTGCGGAAAATACTCCTCTCCGGCTGCGGCGATTCCTATGCGGCGGCCATGGCGGTCCGCTCAAGCTTTGAGCGCCTGACCCATTTGCCGGTGGAAGTGGTAAGCGCCATTGATTTGGCCCGTTTTTACCGGGAAACTTGTTTGGGATTCGCCCCCAACAATCCCCTGGTTATTGCCCTGAGCAATTCCGGAACTCCGGCCCGGGTAGCGGAGGCGGCGCAGCGGGCCGCGGGGAAGGGCGCCTTTGTGCTTGGAATAACCGGCAACCCCGCCTCCCCTCTGGGACAATACGCTTCACGGATCCTGTCCCTTGATATCCCATCCTTCCCCGATGCCCCGGGGACCCGTTCATATATAACCGCTCTCCTTGCATTGCTCCTGATTGCCCTTCGAATCGGTGAAGTCCGGGACCGGTACACGATGGACCATGCCATGGCAATCCGTCAGGATATCCTCGATCAAGCGGATGCCCTGGAGCGCATACTTCCCCCTATGGACAGGGAAATGCGGGAACTTGCCTGTTCCTGGCAGCATCTTGAGGCCTGGGATTTTGTCGGCGCCGGTCCTGACTACGCTACCGCATGGTATGGACACGCCAAGGTTTTTGAGGCTACCGGCCGGTACGCCATGCATATTAACAGTGAAGAATGGCTGCATCTGAATTTTTTTATTCGGAGCCCCAAAAAAATCGCCACCGTTGTGATAGCCTCCTCATGTAATGAGGGTCTAAGCCGGACCATTGAGGTTATTGGATATATGCGGACCCTTGGTCGGCCTCTGCTGATCGTCACCGACCGGCTTCCTCAATGCCTTGACACGGCAGGCTTAGCCGTGGCGCTTACGCCTGTTTCTGCCTTTGCGGATTCTCTTCCTATAGTGCAGTGCGCGCCGGTTAACCTGCTGATTGGATATGTAATGGAGCTCCTCCAGGAGAAACCCGGCAGAGGTTGCGAGGGGCCGTGGGCGTTTGCCCGCGGCGGCGCAGCTGTTCGAGAAAGTGAAATAATCCTGTATTAATACGGATGGGGGAGGCACGTAGGATGCTGTATCATTTTGAATTGCAGACAAAACAAAACGATTTTATATCATTAACCGACACGGTAAAAAAAACGGTAGAGGAGAGCGGGGTGCGTGATGGACTCTGTGTCGTTTATACACCCCATACAACCGCCGGATTAACCATTACCTCTTTTTGGGATCCAAAGGGATTTGAAGATATTATGGATGAAGCAAACCGCCTTATACCAACCCGGATCGATTTTAAGCACCAGCACGATACCCCGCGGGATGCTGCCGGACATATCAAATCATCGCTTTTCGGGGTTTCCCTTACCTTTATCATTGAGGAGTCCAAATTGTTTCTGGGACATTCCCAGGGTGTTTTTTTTATAGAATTTGACGGCCCGCGGAAACGGGAGTATTTTGTCAAAATAATTACCTGAGTTAAATGAGGACAGGGGTATGAAAAAAATCATTCTTGACTGTGATCCCGGCATGGATGATTCCGTAGCAATTATCATGGCCGCAAAATCTCCGGATCTGGAATTACTGGCGGTTACATCGGTCAACGGCAACTATCCGGTGGATGTCACCTGTGCCAATGCCCGTAAGACCCTGGAACTAATCCGCCGTACCGATATTCCCGTGGCCCGCGGCATGGCCCGTCCCATGGTCCGGAACTCCCCCGGAGATCCCTTCAGTCACGGACGGGACGGGCAGGGGGAAAATTTTCTTCCCGATCCGGTTATGCCGGTGAGCAGCCTCCACGCTGTTGAACTTATCATCGAAACGGTAAAGCGGTATCCCCGGGAAGTACACCTGGTGGCGACCGGTCCCATGACCAACATCGCCATGGCATTGGTGAAGGAGCCGGACATCAAACCCCTTATCGCATCCATTATTGCCATCAGTGGTTCATTCGGTCTTAACGATTACGCTTTTCTGAACGCCACCGGCGATACTCCCCAGAGCGAATGGAATGTCTATGTGGATCCCGAAGCCGCGGATATTGTGTACCGGAGCGGCATTCCCCTCACTGCCCTTGGCCTTGACGTGGCGACCCACTTTGATGTAAATTTTTCTGAAGGGGATGTAAAACATTTTCGTACCTATTATAACAAAGAGGCGAATTTTCTTGCCCGGGTAATTGACTTTGTACATGCGCGCGGTTTTGAAGCTTACTGCGCCGTCATTGATTGTATGGCGGTGGGCTATGCCATTGATCCGGATCTGGTAGAAACGATAAGGGTCCATGTTGGCGTAGAAACGAAGGATGGCCTTACTCTGGGCATGACGGTTGCGGATAGACGGCATCACCATGTGTGGAAGCATCTGCCTGTGATCGCCGTCGGCAGGCATGCCGATTATGACCGGTTTCTAAAACTTCTTGCCGGTTTGATTTTGCTGTAGGACACCCCCTGAAGAGGAAAAGGATATGAACCCTTACGAACAGTATGGCCTCTACATTGCAGGTCCCCAGTGTTTCTATCCCCGGGGTTATTCCCAGTGGCATGGGCATCGTAAACTGGCGGAGTTTTATGGTTTTACCGTGGTGCTTCCCAACGATCATTCCCTAAAACTGGATCATGACGATCCGCGGAAAAATGCCGATGCGATCTTTGCCGATCTCCGGGAGGTGATTGAACGGACCGATATTATTATAGCGGACCTGGAACACTTTCGCGGCACCGAGCCTGACGGCGGTACTCTTTTTGAAATGGGAATGACCTGGGCCCGGGGAGGCCTCCTCTATGGCTACACACGGGATAAACGTCCTGTCGGCGCCAAGAATCCCTTCATCCATTTTGATGCCGATCACAGGATACGGGGCCGGAATGAACTGGGCCACCCTTATGCGGATATGCCCTTTGTCCCCAGCATAGTTGCCTCAACCATGGTAGCGGAGGGAGATTTTCACGACGGTTTAAAAATGCTCATGGCGGATCTTGATGAGCGGAAAAAACGGAATCACCGTGATCCCCAAACAGACGTTCCGGAAGCGGCTTTCCCCCGGACCCGGAAAAGAGACAAAAAAACCGTCTTTCTCTCCGGGCCCGCCCGCTATCATGACGATGGAGCGGCCATCTATAAAAGGATGAAAGCTGTCTGCGGAACATACGGATACGAGGCGGTTTCTCCCCTGGACGGGGCGGAGGATCTCTTCCGCGGGACTGAGGATCCTGTCATCCGCGCCTGCATGCTGTTTGATCACTGGCAGGAGCAGTTACGCAGTTGTGATATTTTCCTGGGGGATCTCAACGACTATAACGGCCTTGAACCCTGCGGTGATACGGCATTTGAAGCGGGGGTTGCATGGAAACTGGGGAAGGAATGTTACGGTTACATGGATTCGGCATCCAGGATGCTGGATCGGATCCCCAACCGGGGTGGTCATGACGTGGCCGGCAATGTAGTTGAAAATTTTGAATATCCCCTCAATTTGATGTTTTCCTGTTCTATGCCCATCCTTTCCGGATCCTTTGAACATATTCCGGAGCTAATAAAGGCCGGAATCCCTCAAAAAAGATGAATAGATTTTCTGTTGCCCGGATGGCGCCGGGCAGCCGGAGCTGTAAAGCCGCGGGGTAATGGGTCCAAAAAATTCACAAAAGACAATCCCATGAAGGGAAGAGGGAGCAGGAGTGGCGGCGAATCCGCCGCTTGACGGGAAGTATGCGCGCCTTATTCGCAAGGGGAAATCGCCGGATTATGTTCCAGGGGAAACAGCGTGATCATTCGGTCATGTTATTTCCGTGCGGGTCCTTAGCAACTATTTTTACAGGAGTGTAACTATGCACATGGCAGACGCTTTAATTTCTCCCGCGGTTGGCGGGGCGGCCTGGGCGGTGAGCGCCGCGGCGGTTGCCTACTCGACGGTAAAAATCAAAAACGAATTAGGTGATAAAAAAGTTCCGCTTATGGCGGTGGCAGGGGCCTTTGTCTTCGCCGCCCAGATGATCAACTTTACGATCCCCGCCACAGGTTCCAGCGGGCATATAGGGGGCGGCATACTGCTTGCGGGACTGCTCGGCGCCTTTCCGGCGCTGCTTACCATTGCGGCGGTGCTGGTGATACAGTGCCTCTGCTTCGCCGACGGCGGCCTCCTCGCCCTGGGCTGCAACATCCTCAACATGGGGGTCATTCCCTGCCTGGTGGTGTACCCCCTCATCTTCAAGCCCATACTGGGCAAGGGCTACACGGTAA
>JAITJI010000059.1 GCA_031279015.1 Spirochaetaceae bacterium | reverse complement strand
TGGAGGCTATGGCCGGTCATCATCATCACCACGGCCACGATCATAACTACGAGGAGGAGGAAGAGTGTCCGGATGACGCCTCCTTCTCCATCGATCCGGCTATTCCCCTGCCTGTGGAGTTGGCCCCGGGAATGGTGGAGCTTGACCTTCAGGAGCTGTCCGGGGAGATGATCCTCTCGGGGATGATCCGGATCCTCACGGAAAATCCAAACCGGGAAAATGCCGATTATTACCGCCGTTTTGTACTGGCCCTCAGGCCCGGCATTTTGGGAGAGTTCACCGAAGCGGCCATCATCAAGGCAAAAAACGGTGATTATACCGTAGCCCTGGAGATTATAGACGCCTTGAAGGGATTGTTCCCCCGGTCACCGGTGGTGCTCCTCAACCGGGCTCTAATTCTGGAAAACAGGGCCAGGGTTTCTGAACGGACGGTCCGGGAGGAAGCGGTGGAGGCGGAAAACACCCTGGTCCTGAAAGCCTATGAGGAAGTCCTCGCCCTCGTCCCCCCCCTCCCCGACGCCCTCTTTAACGCCGGTTTTTTCTTTATGAAGCTGCAGCATTTTGAGCGGGCAAAGGATTGCTTTTCCCGGTATATCCCCCTGGCGGATGAATCCAAAAAGCGGGAACAGGCCGAACGGATCCTGGATGAGATTGAAAAAAACAGCCTGGATGACGGGATCTTCCGGGAAGCCTACGATCTCATCCGTCTGGGGGAGGAACAAAAGGGTCTCCTCAGGATACGGGATTTTCTGGAACACCACCCCAATGTCCGGAACGGCTGGTTTGTCCTGGGCTGGGGCTTGCGTAAGCTTGGCCGCTGGGAGGACGGGGCCGCAGCCTTCAAAAAGGCTATTGAACTGGGGGAGAATTCCTCCGGCATTCTGAATGAGCTTGCTATATGTCTCATGGAACTGGGGGACTATGCCGAAGCCAGACAGCGCCTTGAAACGGCCCTGCGGAAGGATCCGGAAAACGTCAAAATTATCTCTAACCTGGGGGTGCTTGCCTCAAGAACCGGAGACAAGGACCTGGCCGCCGGGTTTTTCCGTACCGTTCTGGAACTGGACCCGGAGGACCCCGTGGCAAGGTTGTATCTGGAAACCGTCAACTGATACAAAAGAGGGCGGTCCCAAAATCGTATTTGAAACCGCCGCTGTACCCTGCACTTTACCCGGCATATCTTTGGAGTTTGCCGGGTAAAAATCACCTGAACGGTGATTCGCGGAGGGTTTACCCAGGAAGAGCGACAAACTCCTAGCGGATCTCCCGGATCAGGACCTCCTGGAAATTCGCAGAACCAAGCCGCATGGCGATAGCCTCCAGATCCGCAGCCCGCACACCGGATACTATCACCCGGATATAATCGCCATACCGTTCATAGGAAGGCTGTAACCCCGTTTCCGCTACCCGCCGGTAGGCCTCAGCCGCATTCCGTTCGCTCATAAAGGCTCCAACCTGGACTGCATAAATGCCGGGACTGCCCGGCGAGGGCATACGGGGCAGGACCCTTGCGGATACCCCTCCCTGCCGGAACGGCGTCTGAGGGCTCAGGGTTTGGGGGCTCAAGGTCTGAGGGCTCAGAGTCTGGGGAGAACTGACCATGGGCGATACCTTGGTTGGAGTGGAGATCATCGGTTCGACAGTTACTGTTGGCGCAACAACCGGTTCGGAAACGATTGGTTCTGAGACAATGGGAGGCGCCACTACCGGCGGTGTCAGGATGGGTTGCGCCAATACCGGCTGAGCCACTACGGGAGGTATCACTACCGGAGCAATAATTGCCGGAGCCGGAGATACCACCACCGGGCTTGGGGACACCATCGCAGGGGTAGGGGCTACGACCGACGGATTAGGGGATACTACCGCCGGGGCAGGGGCCACGACCGACGGAGCGGGACCTGCCACCACCTGAGCCCCTTCAGGACCGGAAATCATCGGGGCCTGGGCAGAGCCGGGGGCAGTGGAAATGGAAGAAACCGTTCCGGGGTCCGAACCGGCGGAATAGGGCGACAATCCGTTAATCGTAATGATCGTCTGGGTAACATTTCCCCCCGGATTAGTCGGCTGTGGAGGAGAAGGCTCCGCCTGCTTTGGCTGCTGCTGGGGCCGCCTGGCCGTAGCGGTGGTGGTAACGACGAGTTCCTCTTCATCCGTGACCGGAGGAGGTTCCGGCTCCGGTTCCGGCACCACAGCGACAGGAGCAGGTTCAGGAGGAGGAACCTCTACCGTCTGGGTTGGCGGCGTTTCCGGCTCCGCAACCCTGCGGCGGCTTAACACCTCAATACGGACCGGCGTAGTACCCCGGGGGCTCATTTCCAGATTATCCGCCGCCGCCTTAGAGATATCAATAATCCGATTAGGGGTATCAACAATACGGTTATTAATAGTGACTATTACCTGCCGATCGTTCTGCAGATTGGTCACCCGCACCCGGGTTCCAAAGGGTAAATTTGCATGAGAAGCGGCCAGACCTTTTGAATCGGTTTCATACCAGGTCCCCCGCCCTTCCTGGGTTTGAGAGAACCCCATTCCGGCACAAAACATACCAAACAGGAAAACTATCCATATCCGTTTCATTATACTATTTGTTTACCCGCTTCTTTTTATTTAGTAGGGCTAATTCATAACCCAGAGAAAAAGACAGCATACTTCTTGTGTACTCCCGGCCATCTTCCATAGCAATCATGGTCTTCCCCAAATCAAAGGCATACCGCACATCAACAAAGAGAATCCCCGGGCCAAGGCGCAGACCAGCGTCTAACCCTACCGCTATACCCAGAGCGGAAGAAAGGTTGTATTCGTACTGCTGACTGGCCTCTCCCTCTTTGGTGGTTTCAAATTTCAACAGACCAAGCGGAATCGCCCAATAAACGCCTCCAAAAGGAGAAATAATGAAAGGAGACTTGTTTACATGAAATTTTACCACTATCGGTATCATAAGGGAAGATGAAGTATAATTATCGGTAAAGTAGATGTACCGTATTTCCTCGTTCGTCATAACGAACATGGGTCCCCGGAAGGGGGCGTTGTCCTGTGTATAGATAATTTCACCCTGAACGCTCAGGAAGGACAGAAAACGGAACCCTACCTGCACTGCAACTTCAAAGGAAAATCCCTGGGTATAATTGGAACTATAGTCCTTTACCACCTTGGGAAGCCCATAAAACCGGATGGAGCCGCCAAATCGCGCGCCAATATACAACCACCGGTTTAAGGGATCGGTGAGTTGCTCAGAACGGGACTCTTCATTTTTAGTATTATCAGCGCTGCCGGTAGAATTAGAATCGGTAGTAGTAATATTTCTCTCGGTATTCTCCAGCTGCACTTTCAAATCAAGTCCCTGTTGGCGCTCCACAACCGTTACACGCTGTTCCTGAGGTATCCGGGAAAAAACCCAGCTAACCAATGCCGGCATATAACTCATGGCTTCGTCAAGGTCTTCGGCCACCAACTCGTCGGTATACACCAGAGAACCGTCCTGGGAACGCCAGAGCCAGAGCTGGAAGTGCTGCATCTCTTCATCTATGTCGATGTAAAATTCACCGGTAAGCACAAAACGGGAATTACCGAGATACCAGGGATTGGGAGGTTCATCGGGAGGAAGGGAACGCTGTTCGGGAAAGTCAACTTCACTTACCGCTTGAATCTCGTAATTACCAAGGGTTCCAACTTCCCTGATCACCGCATCGTGAAGCTGGGCGCTTATCGCCAAGTCATCCCCCACAAAGGTCATTACCGATACAGGAATTGGGGTGTCGCCGGTATTGCCCTGGACCGTTGTCTCCCCCCCGGGCGGAACGGTAACAGAGGACTCTTCCCCGGCCGACTGACCAGCATCGGTAACGCTATTGGTTTCCGGCGATATTGTTTGAGAGCCCCCGGAGAAGGGAAAGAAACAAATAAATAAAAATATAAATAATGGACAAAAAACACGTTTTAACATATTTCTTTCCTGTTTTTTCTGGAATTCGGGCAACAGGAGAAAAATCTGATATCGGAACTAAAATAACAAAAAAATATACAGGAATTTTCGAATAAAATAGTTTTCTCCCTTTTTTTCATATACTGAGCTCCCCTTTTATCACCGAAAAGATCCTGCATCCCCTGCTCATAAATACTATACCTTTTTATAACGGCTTTCTACTATCCATTTACCTTCGTCGTATAATCATTCCCCCGTCAAAATCCGGCCAAACAGAAACACCGTAAAACCGCTTCTCTCCCACCAATAAATTTATTACTATTAGTCTATTACAATTCGGCCATAAAATCAAGCGATTATTCCCCTTTTAATACAAATCAAGGCGTTTTCAGGCTTTTTCAATCCCTGTTAATGCAAATTTAGGGATCTTGCGCCATTATCCGGGGGGGGGATCTTTTCAATACGACCCCTTGCGGGCCCTGCATTGTATGCTCATTATTGTACGATTAATGAGGATAATTCGATCAGCTTGCTTCTCCGCGGCTCCTAAGCTTCACCCAGAGAAAAATCCCCGATTATTTTAAAACCCCTGCCATCCCGGACTACTTCGAGGCGCCGGCCAGGAAAGTAATGGGGAAGCCGCTTTTGGATCTCCGCGGCGGCTTCTTCCATAAAACTACGGACCTGTTCCGGGGGCACCTTCTCCTGGGTTGCCACCCGGAGGGAAACAACATAACCCCGGCCCCGCTCGGAACCAAACCCGGGGGTAAAATCCGGGGCAACTTCAAAGAGGCCATCCATCTCAGGGTTATTCGTAGCGCCCCGTTTGGGCCGGTTGGGGTGCAGGGAAAAACAATGACCCCAGCGGTCCTCCAGTTGTTCGTCTACCTCACGGAAAAGGGCATCCATGGTCTTGCTAAAGGCCGCCAGTTTCGGATGCACATACATACCGGAATCCCTTAATCCGGCAGCGCCAGGGCCAGCACTTCGTCAAAATACTCCACGGGGTGAAACTCCACCCCTTTCCTGACATGCTCCGGGATCTCGTCCAGATCCCGGAGGTTCTGTTTGGGGATAATGATGTGCCGGGCCTTGTTGCGCCGGGCGGCAATAGTTTTCTCTTTGAGGCCCCCGATGGCCAGCACCTGACCGGTCAGACTCAGTTCCCCGGTCATCACCAGGCGGTCCGTGATGATGCGGTTCCGCAGGAGGGAGAGAATAGCCGTGGCCATGGTGATCCCCGCGGAAGGACCATCCTTGGGGGTGGCCCCTTCAGGGATATGGAGGTGGAGGT
This sequence comes from Spirochaetaceae bacterium, assembly GCA_031279015.1. GTDB lineage: Bacteria > Spirochaetota > Spirochaetia > Treponematales > Breznakiellaceae > JAITJI01. Next base: position 19,663 of record JAITJI010000059.1, on the reverse strand, counting down.
GGTTCTTTTCAAACCAGGAGGGATCGATGCCATACCGTTCCGACCCCAGTTTACGGGCCACCGTCATGGCAATGGCGGCGGACTCCTTCATAGTGTCCCCCATCTTGCCGGTTAAGGTAAAACCCTCCTTACCGGGCACGGAGGCGGCTTCGATCACCAGGGTGTCTCCACCCATGCTGGTCCAGGCAAGGCCCACGGACATTCCGGGATGGTCCGCTTTTTTGACCATGTCGCCCGGAAAAAGCGGTTTGCCCAGATGCTTCTCTATCAGCTTTTTGTCGATGATAAATTTATTTTCCGTGACCTCCCCTTCACCGGCCTGAACCTTCTCCTCAGCTTCGACAATCTGCTTTGCCAGCTTGCGGTGGATCTTGTCAAGGTTCTTTTCAAAATTCCGTACCCCCGCTTCCCGGGCGTAGCCGTTGGCGATGTGAAGCAGGGAATCCCGGGAGTATTTTACCTGATTCTTCCTGAGGCCGTTCTTTTCCAGACTCTTGGGGATCAGGTACCGTTTGGCGATCTCCAGCTTCTCCGTATCAATATAGCCGGGCAGCTGGATGATCTCCATCCGATCCAGGAGGGGAGGCGGAACGGTATCCAGGGTGTTGGCGGTAACCACAAAAAAGACGGGGGAGATGTCAAAGGGCAGGTCCAGGTAATGATCCCGGAAACTGTTGTTCTGCTCCGGGTCCAACACCTCCAGAAGGGCGCTGGCGGGATCCCCCTGGAAGCTGGCCCCCATCTTGTCTATTTCGTCAATCATAAAAACCGGATCCCTGGTTTTAACGATCTTGAGACCCTGGATGATCTTCCCCGGCAGGGCGCCAATATAGGTACGGCGGTGTCCCTTGATCTCCGCCTCGTCCCGCATACCCCCCACGGAGAAACGGAAAAATTGTTTGCCCAGGGACCGGGCGATGGATTTACCCACCGAGGTTTTACCCACTCCGGGGGGTCCTACCAGGCACACAATGGAACCGGCGGACTTCAGCCCGGCACCGTTCCCGGGCTGAAAATCCGCCCGCAACTTCCGTACCGCCAGGTATTCTACGATACGGCTTTTCACATCCTTAAGACCATAGTGATCCGCCTCCAGGATATCCCGGGCCTGATGGAGACTGAAGGTCTCCGGCGGGGGATCGTTCCAGGGGAGGCTCGCTATCACATCCAGGTAATTCCGGGTTACAACAAATTCCGCCGAATTGGGATCCATGAGGTTGAATTTCTCCAGTTCCTGCTCCACGGTCTCCTTAATCTCCCCCTCAAAGTGAAAGGCGTCCAGTTTTTCCTTGAAACGCTGGTACTCGGAACTTTTGGCGTCGGTGGTCATCCCCAGTTCGGATTTAATGGCCTTGAGCTCCTCCTTGAGGAAGTAGTCCCGCTGGGATTTTTCGATTTTCTCGTTGATCTCCTTCTGAATCCGCTTCTGGATTCGCAGCAGTTCCTGTTCCTTTTTGATGAACACCAGCACCTGCTCCATCCGCTTACGGACATTGAGAACCTCCAGGATCTTCTGCTGCTCGATCTTGTCGATATTGAGGATGCTGGCGATAAAATCGGCGATCTTGCCGGGATGATCGATGTTGATCATGTTGAGCCGCATCTCCTCTGAGAAGAGGGGATTGTTTTCGGAGATCTGCTTCATCTCGCTGATCAACGCCCGGGTGAGGGCCTTTACCTCGCTGGTGTCATCCTCTTCATCCTCCAGATAGGACACCGCGGCCACGATGGGGTTTGCGGGATTGAGGGTTTTTTTGATCCGGAACCGTTTCAAGGTGGAGATAAAAATATTAACCCCTCCGTCGGGAAGATTTATCTTTTTGACGATCTTCGCCACGGTCCCAACCTTGTAGAGATCGTTGATGCCCGGGGTTTCCGTCTCGGTCTGGAGCATCACCAGACCAATGAGCCCGTCTCCGGCCACTGCGTCATCGATCACCTTAACATCCGCAGGGTTGCCAATCATGATCGGTGTAAAAATCCCCGGAAAAATAGGACGACCCATAAGGGCTACCAGGGATAAACGGTTAGGGAGAACTTGATCAATGGGCACTACGCTTTGTTCAGACATAGACCGTCCTTTTTGGAAAATTTTTTGCTTGACGTTACAGGGCTCTTTCAAGATCACGGAACCTTTGAAAGCAACTCATCATGTTAAAATATCGCAAAATTCTGATCAAAAGGCAAGAAAATGCCGGAAAGCCCGCCGGTCACCGGTTTTCTCCGGATAAACCGGCCTGTCCTCCGGTTCGGGCCGGATACTCCCCACCGTCAGGGATATTTCAAAAAACAAAAAACTGGTATCATCTCCCCGGAGGAACCGATAGATGCTTTTTACCCAAACCTTTATACCTACTCTGCGGGAGGTGCCCGGGGACGCGGTTATTGCGAGCCACCGGCTTATGTTCCGTGCGGGGATGCTCCGCAAACTGGCAAACGGACTTTTCACCTACCTGCCCCTGGGGCTCCGTTCCTTCCGCAAGCTGGAAAGGATAGTCCGGGAAGAGATGGACGCTACAGGCGCCTTGGAGATCAAGCCCTCCGTAGTTGTGCCGGGAGAACTCTGGAAGGAATCCGGACGCTGGGAAACCATGGGGGAGGCGTTGCTGCGGGTTAAAAACCGGCTGGGGGCGGATCTGGTGGTTTCTCCTACCGCGGAGGAGGCCTTTACCGCCATGGTACGGGATGAACTGTCCAGTTACCGCCAACTGCCCCTGACCCTGTACCAGATCAACACCAAATACCGGGATGAGATCCGCCCCCGCTACGGGGTCATGCGGGGCCGGGAATTTACCATGAAGGATGCCTATTCCTACCACACCGACGATGCCGGTCTGGATGAGATGTATGAGAAAATGGGCCGGGCTTACCGGCGGATTTTCAAACGCTGCGGTCTGACGGTTATCCCCGTCAGGGCGGATTCCGGGGCTATGGGGGGAAGCGGGTCCGAAGAATTCATGGTGGAAAGCGAGATTGGGGACAACACCCTGGTCCTCTGCCGGGACTGCGGTTACGCGGCCAATGTGGAAAAGGCCGCCTGTAAGCCGGACTACAACCCGGACGGGGGGGTCCCGGCAGCGGCCATTGCGCCGGTGGATACGCCGGCGGTAAGGACCATCGAAGAACTCTGCAACTTTCTTAACACCGGCGCGTCGGCCTTTATCAAAACCCTGATCTACCGGGCGATAAATGTGGAACTGGATCTGTCGGAGGCGCCGGGAACCTGCCGGCCGGAAAAAAAGGCCCCTCGGGGAGGGCAGGATGGGCCGGTAACCTACGGGGAGGCCTTCTTCGCGGTACTTATCCGGGGGGATCTGGAGGTAAACGAGGTAAAACTCGCCGCGGTCCTGAAGGCTTCTGAGGTAAGCCTGGCCGCCGATGCCGATGTGGAACGGCTTACCGGGGCCCCCGTCGGTTTTGCCGGACCGGTAGGGCTCCGTACAATCCCCCTGGTGGCCGACGAGTCCGTGACGGTCATGTTTGATGCGGTAACCGGAGCCCTGGCAAAGGATCTCCACTACACCCACGCGGCCTATGGCCGGGACTTTACGCCCTGGCTGGTCACCGATCTTAGAACCGTTAAAGCGGGGGACCGCTGTACCCTCTGCGGAGGAGAGCTCTACGAAAAGAAGGGTAATGAGCTGGGGCACATCTTCAAGCTGGGCTATAAATACTCCCGTTCCATGGGGGTTCACTACCTGGATGAGGAGGGGAAAACCCGGCTGCCCACCATGGGATGCTACGGCATCGGCCTTGACCGGACCCTGGCCTCGGTTATTGAGGAACACCACGATGAGGGGGGGATCGTCTGGCCCATGACGCTGACACCCTACCAGGTGATCATCATCCCCATCAAATACGGGGAAGCCGTGAAGGCCGCCGCGGATCAGTTGGCGGCTACCCTGGAGGGGGCCGGCATCGAGGTCCTCCTGGATGACCGGGACGAACGGCCGGGGGTAAAATTCAACGATGCGGACCTTCTGGGCATCCCCTACCGGGTAGTGGTAGGGGAAAAGAATCTGGCCCCGGACAAACCCCGGGTGGAACTGAAACGGCGGGGGAAAGGGGAAATCCGCCTTATGGAACTTGGCTTTGGCGCCGGCAAGGCCGCGGAGGAGCTAAGCGCCCTGATACGGGGGGAACTGGCGGAGCTGAACCGGTAAAACCGGCTGTTAGCCCCGTTCGCCCAGAAGAGACTTGAGTTCGCGGATGGTTTTGACCAGCCTTGCGGGCTCCATATTCTTGTAGCGCCGGGGGATCATCTCTTTTGAGGTACACTCCAGGACGGCCGCCAGATTCTGTAGTTCGATCTCGTGGCCATAGGCGGAGGGGATAAAATCGCTCAGGGCCTCTTCCATGTCGTTCCGGTCCACAAAGGTCCGTTTTGCCATGGCGGCAAGCTGCTTTGCCCGGATCAGAACCGCTTCAAGATCGGCGCCGGAAAATTCGCTCTGATGTTTACGGAAGAGGTCGGTGATGGGAAACTGCCGTATGGAGAGGCGGAGTTTTTTGACCAGGGTGTCAAAGAGGGCGACCCGGTCTCTTTCGGTTTCGGGGTAGAAGAGGGCCAGGTGTTCCTCCGCCCGGCCCTGGCGTTTAAGGTCAATGGGGATAAGGTCCGGCCGGCAGGTGATGAGAAACCAGATTATCTTACCCCGGAATTCGGTGTTCCCCATATAGGTGGCGATCTGGGCAAAAACCCTGTTGCTGGTTCCGGAATCCCCCTCCTGATCCCGATCCCCCAGGAAGGCGTCGGCCTCATCGATCATCACCGCCACGGGGGCCATAGAGGAGAGGATGTTGAGGACCTTTTCCAGGTTCGATTCGGTGACCCCCTGCCACTTGGACCGGAAGTTGCGGAATTTAACCATGGGGATGCCGATCTCCCCGGCAAAGGCGCTGACCATAAAACTCTTACCCGTGCCCACAGGACCGGCGATAAGGTAGCCCATGGGGAGTACATCCGGCCGCCCCATGGCAATGGCCCGGGCGGCGTTTTTCAGCCGTTTCTTTACAAAATCATGACCCGAGACATGGGAGAGGTTGTAATCGGTCTCCATGAATTCAAGGAGCCCCGCCGCCTCATTTTCTATCATCTCCTTCTTCTTCCGCTTGAGGTATTCAACGGAGAGAAGCCGATCCTCCCCGGAATTTTCTGAAACCAGCCGGTAGAGGTTCATCAGGTTGAGGCCGCTGGTCAAGGTGGCGATATGTCCGGGGCTAAGCCCCCGTTCCGGGGAGAGTTTGCCCTGGCGTTCCATGAACTGCAAGAACCGGTTCCGCAGGGTTTCGTCCGGGAAAGGCACCCCCACCTTCACCGTGGAGGGGGAACCCACCAGCCGGGGGGAAAGATCCGCCAGGTTTTCCGTAAGGAGGATGATCGATATGTCCCCTTCGGTGAAGATGGGGGCGTTAGACCAGCGGTTCAGGGTCACCAGGCGGTAGCGGTCCTCTTCGGTGGAACGGGCCAGGTCCCCTGCGGGAACGATGGTTTCCGCATAATCCATGATCAGCACCATGCGGCAGTTGGATTTACGGTCCCGGGGGATGTTTTGCAGAAAATATTTTTCCAGATAAAAAAAGCTGTTCTCAGGCTCCACGGAAAAAAAGTCCGACGGGTCCGCATCGGGGTACCGTTTTGTCATGGCAGCCTGATAGTCCTGGGCCATTTCCATGGTCAGAAAGGTTACGCCGCTGGAGCAGTCATAGAAAACGATGATGTCCTTGTTGCCAAAGATACATTCGGAGATGTACTCCTGGATACGGGTAAAGGTAAAGTCCCCCTCCTGTTGCTGATGGGGGAGGAAGTCCCGGATGTTTCCATGGAGAATGTAGAGATTCGCGGTTTTGGAACCGTACTTCCGGGCGAATTCCGCCGCCCAGGAGGGCAATTTTTCGATAAAATCCTGATTTCTATTAAAAAATGTGTAGTCCGACACCTGTTTTTTCCAATCTGACCGGGATTTGCATTAGGGTTGAGCCGGGGAAAAAGCCCCCGCCTTTGCCTGGCCGGAAGATTCCGGCGGAGGGCTCCAGACCAGCCAGGATCTCAGAGCTTTGGAATAGGAACTGAGGATCTCCGTTTCGGCGGCGCTGATCGCCCGGTTTTCCGCCTCGGAAAGGGTGATATGCCCCTCCCGGCCATTGATGCTATAGGGAAAGAAGATCTGCCCCGTTACGGTATCCCGCAGACCGGCGTCAACGATGTACCGGACAAATTTGTTCGGATTCTGGGGAAGATCCACCTCATGCAGGGAAAAGGCCGCCTCCAGCACATACCGGGAAGGGACACTCCCGATCCTGAAACCGGCATCGCTTATGGCCCGGCTAAAGACTGTGCCAATCCGGCCGGCCCGGTCCTGATCCACCTGTACCGTAATGGGAATGTTTTGGGCTATCTCCCTGGCCCGCAGGCGGTAATACTCCCCGGACCGGTTTTCATCCCGCAGGGCAAGGGAGGAGGCCGGGTTAAGCACCGAAAGAACATTCATAAAGAGGGTATTGGCATCCGCCACCGTGGCGGCCAGGTTATAACGGATGCAGGCGTCCAGGGTATTCAACTCCTCCCCGGAGAGGTTCGTCAGGTTCCGGAGGATCTCTTTGTTGGAGTCGATAAGCCCTCCGTAGAGGATCCCCCCCCTCAGCCGTTCCATAACCGCTACGGCATAGTGGGTACCCTGATTGTCCACCCAGCGATCCATGATTTCCACACCCACCAGGGTATGCATGGCAAAGGAAGTCTTAACGGCGCTGTCTATTTCGGTCCGCTCCCCTATGTCGATGAGCCCTTCGGAAACCGCCTGGGAATACCGATACGCTGCGGTGGTTTCCCCCCGGACGGTCTGACCAAACACGGCAACCAGGGCCCCCAGAGCGTTCTTTTCCGCAGTTTCCCGGTCAAGTCCGTACCCCACGGCGGATACAAACCGATCCTCCGGGTAGACTGTGGCGGTATTATAAACCCAGTCGGGACCCCGGTTCGTCTCCGGCCCGGAAACTGCTTGAGGAACGCCCGCGCAGGCCGCCGCAACGAGCAGGGTCCCAAGGAGACTCACGAGCATCCCCGCCGTCGAATCGATTCTCACCTTACACATACAGCCTCCACCAGGTTCAGGGCATCCTCCCGGACCCTCACCTGATCATCGGTATAGGAGGCAAGCAAGCTGCCATTAGCGGCATAGTAGTTTACCTTGAGGGCATACACACCGGGATCGAGGTTAAGCCCCCCAACCCAGGCTTTGGCAGGAAAATACCGGGATATACGGAGATCCGCCTGCTCACTTGCCTCCGCAAAGGCCTGGGTTCCCAGGCTGATAAGCCACAAGGCCAAGCCCGCATCGCTCCCCACCTCCTCGGAGGCGCCGGAGAGGACCGACGAGGTCACCCCCTTGGTAATACCTCTGATTATCGATTTAAGGTAGATGACTCCGGACTTTTCCTTAAAGGTTTCCCGGGCAACCGCCTCAATATCCTCCAGCAGTTCCAGATGAAAGGACTCCCCTCCATTCACCGTCACCTCGATCCATTTGACCAGGGATGGCCGGTACTCCAAAACCGGGAGGGCGATCTTTATCCACCGTTTATTGGGGAGGGGTATCCGGATGCTCTCCTCCACTTTAACAGGAGACAGGCCGCTAAAGGCGAGAATGTTGAGCCGCCCCTTCCCCGGCGGAATGTCCAGCTCCCCCTCAAGAGATGCGGGCAGAGGGTAAGAATACACCCAGGGGGCGTTGGCAAAGGCCAGTTTCAACTGATCCCGGTCAATCCGGGCGTCGTCGTATTGGCCGATCCCCCGGTAGAAGAGCAATCCCAGATACCGGGCCAAGGCGGAGTTGTTGAACCGGGTTTCCGCCGATTCGGGATCGTAAGGTATCTGGACGGAACTTTCCAGGGCCTGTTTTTGCAGGTTGGAGGTGATCACCCCGTATTTTGAGGCGAGGAACTGGAGTTTGTTGTTCATCCGCCGGATCTCAACCAGGGCATCTTCGGGCTTCTGTATATAATAGTAGTTCAGAGCATTAAAAGCGTTGATATATATATCCTCGTAATCCTCACCATCGTAGTCCCGGACCCGGTCATTCACCAGGTAGGAGGAGATCTCCATGGTGATGCTTTTGGTATATGCCTCTTCTATGGCCTGTTCCCCATCCTGAAGCACCTGTATAGATTCCTCATAGCGCCGGGCATAGTGATTCAACATACCCTTGTCGAGGTAGTACAGGATGGTGTCCTTGTCCCGGTAGATGGACTTTTTTTTGTCCTCTATGGTCTCCAGCCCGTTTTCGTAATCCCCCAGGTGAACCGCATCGTCAATAGGGGTATAGGGGTTCGTCGTAGCGCAAGATAAAACCAGCAACCCGAGAAGGGGGAAAAGTAGAATACCGGTCTTTAGGGGGCCCATGTTTATAATTTGGAGGAGGACCGGCGGATCACCTTTTTAATTTCACTGTTCTGATCCATCCAGAGCCGGGCATTGGTTTCGATATTCGACAACTCGGCTGACACAAAATAGGTCCTGGTAGAAGTCCCGCCGGCCCGATCTACGATGGTTTTTACCGATCCGGTAAGGAGGAAGTCTGCCCCGGTTTCATTGGCCAGGGTTTTGGCGGTTGCCTCACTGGCATTCCCCTGCTGGTCCTGCCGTTCCGCCCGTAGTTCGTTCCGGGTATCCCCTCCGGCCACAAAATCGGCCTTACCGCTGTTGAATATGACGATCTCCATGGTTTTTGAAATAATGGAAGTATCGATATGTTCATCGCTGTCATTTCTAAAGGACCCGATGAGGATCACCGGAAGCCTGCCCTTCTGCGCTATAGCCTGGGTAACCCTGGGGGAATCGAGACAAGCCTTGATAAGGGAATCACAGACTATCCGCACATCCGTATCGTTCCAATAACCGCTGAGATCTATCTGGGTATCCGAATCGACCCGGGAAACCTTGGTGGTGGCGCAACCGGAGAATATTACAAAAATCAGCATGGCAACCGGTAAAAAAACAATTCTTTTCATCTATAAAATCTCCTCTGTATATCTTCAATGTTTATCATCAATAATAATAAGAAACGAAGGGATGATCAACATAGCGCATGGCGCCTGAAAAAAGGCGGACATAGGGTAATGCAGCAAGCGGGAAGGCTATTGCCATCCTTTTTTTTGAGGTATACTTAGAGTACCGGAAAATTCCGGTTGGATAACCGCAGGGTAGACGCTGCTGATTGCCGGGGGAATCTATGTCCGTACAATTTGAAAAAGCAAAGCCTGAGGATTACGGTGATGTAATCGACTTTGGCAATTACGTGTTCAGCCATGCCCACATTCCCCACGACTTTCCCCTGATGCTCCCCAAGCTCTATAAACGTGAATATTTTATGGATGGTATCCACTACCTTGCCCGGGAGGATGGCAGAATCAGGGCGGTTGCCGGGGCTTATCCCCTGGAGATGCAGGTTCCGGGGGATGTCCTTCCCGGCAGGGGCATAGGCATGGTATCGGTGCATCCCTATTATCGATCCCGGGGCTTCATGAAGGCTCTCATAAACATGGCCCTGGAAGACATGAGACGGGAGGGGATGGTTTTTAGCTGCCTCAGCGGACAGCGTCAACGGTATGAGTATTTTGGATACGCTCCCATAGGGCTCGCCTTCCGTTTTGAGTGCAGGGCGGCCAATATCAACCACACCCTGGGATGTCAATTTAAAACCGGCCTTAGCCTGCGGCGGGTAAGCGGCGGCGACAGGGCATTGCTGGATTACCTGTATGCCATGCACGAATCCAAACCGGTCCGTATTCTACGGCGGCGGGAGAAATTTTTCGACATTGTCTCTTCATGGAAGAGCCTTGCCTTGGCGATCATGGAAGGGCAGCATATAGCGGGGTATCTTCTGTACAACCCCAACAAAAAATGTATCCATGAAATAACCCTGGAGGATAGTTCCCGGGCAGCCGAGTGTATCGGCCTCTTTTTACAGGCCGGGGAAGGGTCCCGGGACGGCGTAACGGTAGAAGTCCAACCATGGGAACGGGAAAAGATCGGGGCCTTCTCCCGTTTTGCGGAAAGTTACAGCATACGGCCCGCCTACAGCTTTGCCGTTTTTGATTACCGGCGTTTCATCCTGCCCTTTCTGAAACTGAAAAGCTCCCTGCGCGCTCTGCCCGGCGGAACCTTCACCCTGCAAATTGAAGGGGGACCCCGGCTCGCCCTGGGAGTGTCTGGGGGTGAGGTCTCGGCGCCGGAAACCCGGGAGCCCGCGGATCTGAGCCTGAAGCCTGTGGAGGCCCTGGGGTTTCTTTTTTCCGCGGACTACGCGGCCGGTTCCGCCGTGATCGGGGGGAACCCTTTTCTGCAGAGCCTTCTTCCCCTGCCCCTCTCCCTTGAAGCCGCCGACGAGGTATAGGTCCGGGTAAGACAAAGAACCGGGCAACGCGAACCCTTGCACATATACACTTCCCCGGGGCATACTTTTTCTATGCGTTCCTTTGAAGTTGTAGCGCCCTTTGATCCTGCAGGGGATCAGGAGGAGGCCATCGCCTCCCTGGCGGAGGGTATCACCGGCAAAAACCACCGGTATCAGACCCTTCAGGGGGTTACGGGTTCGGGGAAGACCTTCACCATGGCGAAGATCATCGAGGCGATCCAGATGCCTACCCTGGTGGTGAGCCACAACAAGACTCTGGCGGCCCAGCTCTTCCGGGAATTCCGGGGCTTCTTTCCCAATAATGCGGTGGAATACTTCGTCTCTTACTACGACTACTACCAGCCTGAGGCATACGTCGCCAGTAGGGACCTATATATAGAAAAAGACGCTTCAATTAACGAGGAGATTGAGCGGATGCGCCTTTCGGCGACCCGGAGCCTCATGGAGCGGGAGGATGTGATCATCGTGGCCACGGTCTCCTGCATCTATGGCCTGGCGACCCCGGAGGTCTACAAGAAGATGACCGCCACCTTCTCCCGGGGGGAGGCCATCGATGTGGATGCCCTTATCCGCCGTTTTGTGGAGCTCCAGTATGAACGGAACGACGCCGTTTTGGAACGGGGCCGCTTTCGCCGCCGGGGAGATACCCTGGAGATCTACCCCGCCTACCTGGAGGACGCCTACCGGGTGGATCTGGATGCGGACTTTGGTATGGACCGGGTGAGGCGGATCCGCCGGTTTAACCCTGTTTCCGGGGAACTTATCGAAGACCTGGACCGGGCCATGATCTACCCCGCCAAACAGTTTGTCATGCCGGCGGATATGATCCAAAACGCCCTGGGGGCTATTAAGGAAGAACTTGCGGAACGTTACGAATTCCTCAAGAGTACCGGCAAGATCCTTGAGGCGGAACGGCTGAAAACCCGGGTAGAATACGACATCGAGATGCTGACCGAGATGGGCTACTGTCCGGGGATTGAAAACTACAGCGCCCCCCTGGCGGGGCGGAAACCGGGGGAACCTCCGGATACCCTGATCGACTACCTCCCCAAAGAGCACCTGACCTTTATCGATGAAAGCCACGTTACCCTGCCCCAACTTGGGGCTATGTATGCGGGGGATCGCAGCCGCAAGCAGAGCCTGGTGGACTACGGCTTCCGCCTTCCCTGCGCCCTGGACAACCGGCCTCTGCGGTACGACGAATTTACGGAACGGCTTGACAAGACGATCTTCGTTTCCGCTACCCCGGGGAAAACCGAAGTGAACCAGTCCGCCCAAGTGGTACAGCAACTGATCCGGCCCACGGGGCTTTTGGACCCGGAGATAGAGGTCCGGCCCAGCGAGGGGCAGATGGAGGATATCTACGGCGAAGTCCGACGCCGGATCGACGCCGGGGAACGGTCCCTGATCCTCACCTTAACCAAGAAGATGGCCGAAGATCTGACGGATTACCTTTCGGGTCTGGGGCTCAGAGTCCGGTATATCCACAGCGAGGTGGAAACCATAGAACGGGTAGAGATCCTTACCCAGCTCAGGCAGGGGGAATTCGACATCCTTGTGGGGATCAACCTCCTCCGGGAGGGGATAGACCTTCCGGAGGTGTCCTTTATCGCCATCCTGGATGCCGACAAGATCGGATTCCTCCGGTCCCTTACAAGCCTTGTACAGATCATCGGCCGGGCGGCCAGGAACGCTGCGGGAAAGGTGATCATGTACGCTGACCGGGAGAGTGACGCCATGCGGGAGGCCATCGCCGAAACGGAGCGGCGGCGGAAGATCCAGCTGGCCTACAACAAGGCCCACGGCATCACCCCCACCACGGTCAAGAAGGCAATCGCCGACATCCTCACCCGCCGGGCAGAAGAAGCGGTGGATGCCGCAGCCACCTCCATTGAGGTTCTGAAAAAATCCTACAATGTGCTGATCCCCTCCCAGCGGAAACAACTCATCAAAGCCCTGGAGGGAGAGATGCTGGAATACGCCAAGAATCTGGAATTTGAACAGGCCGCAGCTATCCGGGACGAGATAGTACGGATCGGGGATCTGGGGAAAAAATGAAAACCATCCCCGGCAGGAACGGTCCCGGTATGACTGCTTTTGCACGGCCTGTCCCGGTACGGGCGCCTGCCAGGGTTTGCACAGCCCCGCCAATAGATCTTTTGCCGGCGGACTAAAGTTCATGTGCCTTGAAAGCTTATCTTTTATTATTCCGTTTTTCTGCCGATATTGTCAGTATGAAAAGGATCATAGGTTTATTTTTATGCGCTTTGGTGGTAACCGCCATTTGCGCCGCTCAGTCCGGGACGGTTCCCGATAGCGGCTTCCGGCAGGAAGGTATCGCTTCGTGGTATGGCGCCGAATTTAAGGGACGGCCCACGGCTTCGGGGGAACCCTTTGATCCCGCAGGGTTTACCGCCGCCCATCCTACCCTGCCCTTTGGGACCATACTGAGGATAACCAACCGGCACAACAACAGGCAGGTCATGGTGCGGGTAAATGACCGGGGGCCCTTCGTATCCGCCCGGATCATCGATCTTTCCCAGGCTGCGGCGGAACAACTGGACATGCTCAGTACCGGTACGGCGCCGGTGCTGGTGGAAGGGGCGGATACCCTGGACAGCCGGTCCGCAGGGGCATCCCAGGTGGAAACCCTGGCCACGGCTCAGCCGGAACGGCAGATACAGGATCTGCCCCGGACGGAGGTACAGCCGGTTCCCTACGAAACCCCGGCGAATGTGCTGACCGCTCCACCGGTAATAGTATCAACGGCCCCGGTGGTTCCCGTAAGCGAAACGGCAGCGTCCCAGACGCTCCCGGAACCAGGCTTCCAGCCCCTGGTTGCACCGCTGGAGACAAAAACTTCCGTAACACAGCCGGTAATGCCGGTGCAACCGGTGATTCCCCCGGCGGATATCTCCCCGGCGCAGATCAAGGGGAAAATCCCTCCCGCAGGTATTGATAAGAGCTACCGTCTCCAGGTGGGAGCCTATAAGATCCCCCGGAATGCGGCGGAGACCTTTGACAAGCTGAAAAACGTGGGCCTAAACCCGGCATACGAACGGAACGGGGACTTTTACCGGGTGGTGCTGGCGGGACTCAGGCCCGAAGAGATCCAGGATGCGGCCGTTAAGATCGGCGCCGCTGGTTTCCGGGAGGCAATTATCCGGGAAGAATAGGCTATTGATCCGTCCCCGGGAATATACGAGATTTAAGGAAATCAAGCTTTCTTGTTCAAGAGGAGCAATATGGCAAAGAATTTCAGTTGATTAGCGGCGCCGCCGGCGCGGCAGCGGGCGGCTTCATCACGGTAAGGAATTAAAAAACAGATCTTTTTGACTCAGCAATCCCTTCTCTTTCTGATAGCAATTTCTCCCGGCACGGTAAAGCCGTATTCCTTCATATAGCTTTCGATTCCTTCTATAATTTCGATCATTGCCGGGGGATGGGCAAAGGTGGCGGACCCAACCTGGACGGCCTCCGCGCCGGCCAGGAGAAATTCCAGGGCGTCTCCACTCTCCGCTATCCCCCCCATTCCTACCAGGGGAACCTGTACCGCCTCCCGGAGTTCCCACACCATCCGGAGGGCAATGGGTCTCACGGCAGGACCCGAAAGGCCCGCGCTGATGTTTTGAAAAACCGGTTTTCTTGCCCGGATGTCGATAGCCATGGCCTTGAAGGTGTTCACCAGTGAGAGGGCGTCCGCGCCGGCATTCACGCAGGAACGGGCCACCCCGATAAGGTCCGGGGCGTTGGGAGAGAGCTTGACCATGAGGGGTTTGTTTTCCGCCCTATGGCGAACCCGGCGGACAACGGCGGCGGCGGTTTCCGGGTCAAGACCAAAGGCCATACCTCCCGCCCTGACATTGGGACAGGAGATGTTCAGCTCTATCATATCTACGGACGAAGCGGCCAGCAGGGCGGCTCCTCCGGCGTATTCGTCTATGGCGGACCCCGAAAGGTTGGCGATCACCACGGGTCCCAGTTCCCGCAGGGCCGGGAGTTCCCCTTCGATAAACCCGGGGATGCCGGGATTTTCAAGACCGATGGAGTTGAGGAGCCCCGAGGGAGTCTCGTGGAGCCGCCGGCCGCTGTTTCCCCGCCGGGGATGGAGGGTCAGTCCCTTGGTGCAGATTCCCCCCAGCCGGGATACATCGATGATCCCCCGGTATTCCCGGCCATAGCCAAAGGTGCCCGAGGCGGCAATGACGGGATTTTTGAACCGGACCCCGGCGATGCTAACCGACAGATCCGGAACGGCGGCCCCCCGGAGGGATTCGGCGGGGCTCACCGGAAAACCTCTCCGGCGCTAAAAATAGGGCCATCGGCGCAGCAACGGCGGTTGCATCCCGCGGTTTCCACGGTACAGCCAAGACAGGCCCCCACCCCACAGGCCATCCGGCGTTCCAGGCTGACAAAACAGGGGACTCCTGCAACACTACAGGATGCGGCCACCGCCTGCAGCATGGGCTCGGGGCCGCAGGCATAGACGGCGCGGTACCCGGCGGGGTCCATAAAATCGGGGATTCTGCCGCAGGAACCCTCACTCCCGTCCTCCGTGGCGATCACCGGTTTTCTACTCAGGCCCTCAAGACCAAAGGGTCGGGATTTGAAGCCGGCGTAAAAATCGAAGGTCCCCTCCGCAAGCTCCGCCGCAAAAGCAGCCAGCGGCGCAATGCCGATGCCGCCGCCTACCAGGGCAACAGGACCGGGTCCCGCCGGTAGAGCCATATCCCCCCAGGCGTTTCCCAGAGGACCGGTTAACTCCGCCTCCTCTCCCCGGCCCATGGCCGCAAGATCCTCCGTCCCCCGGCCCCGGAGGGCGATAAGAAAACGGAGGAATCCGCCGGAGGTGCTGCCGAAGAGACTGATGGGACGGGCCAAAAACACCCGGGTCCGGAGGGGCCGCATGAGAAAAAACTGCCCCGCCCGGGGGACGGGACCGGACCAGGCAAAACTCAGGATCAGGAGCCCCCCATCGAGGCTTTCCTTTTTGGCAAGTTTACAACGGCGGCATTCCCGGTTTTGCATGAGTTACAGCATACTCGGAAGGAAACCGGATCGCAAGGCGTTTACACCGGAATACGCCGGTATGGTGACCGGTGCAGGGAACTCAGGTCTTTGCAGGCCCCGCCGCCGCACGGATGGCATCCCGCATTTCAATAAGGGCCCGCCGGGCCGCCTCCGCCGCACGGACGTTGTTCACCCGGTCCGGGTCCTCCTCCGCCGCCGCCGGCATCCAGGCTCTGAGGAGGGACCGGGAGGCGTTTACCACCCCGCCGTTGCCATCACAGAGGAGCAGGGCTGCATCCTCCGCGGCGCCGCCCTGGGCGCCGTATCCGGGGATGAGGAAGAAGAGATTCCGTCCCTTTTTCCGGATGGCCGCGGCCTCTTCCCGTTCCGTACAGCCAATCACGGCCCCAAAGACACCGTAGCCGTGGACGCCGGAGCGGCCGGCGGCAAGCTCCGCGAGTTTGGTCCCCACCGCATCGTAGAGACGCCCCCCGGACTTCAGTTCCTGGTATTCAAAATCCCTCATTCCCCGGTTGCTGGTCCGCATCAGTACAAAGGCCCCCTTCCCGGCCTTGTCCGCCCAGGACAACCAGGGCTCAATGGAATCCATTCCCATATAGGGGGAGAGGGTGACAAAGTCAGCCTCAAAATCCCCGGAAAAATGGGCCGCCGCATAGCGGAGAGCCATATCGGCAATGTCCCCCCGCTTAATGTCGGCTATCACCGGGATCCCCCGCTCCCGGATGCACCGGAGGGTTTTGGCGTAGGTTTCAAGGCCCGCAAGCCCCAGGGCTTCGTAGCAGGCGATCTGCACCTTGTAACAGGCCGCCGCATCCGCCGTTCCGTCGATTAGGGCCAAGTTAAATGCCAATATTGCCCCGGCCTCGGAGGCGGCCTTCCGCCGTTCGGCGGGAGGAATATAATCCGCCACGGTATCCAGGCCCACGCAGACGGGACCTTTCGCAGCTACCGCTTCGTAAAGCGTATCCATATTATAGATCATACTATTTAGTATACCGAAATACGTTGAACCCGTACACCATCGGTCTCCCGGGTATTATAGAAATCCTGGGGCGGTGAATCCTTATAACTTTTACACTCCCGGTGGGAACATAGACTCTTAAATCATATTATAACGGCAATCCCGACATAAAAAATGAAGACCACAATACGGGAGAATCATGCCTCTTTACGGCAGAAAACACCGAAGACTGAAACAACCACAATTCCAACAATGACAGCTATTTTTCCATTGAGTGGAACTCCGGAAGCGGAAGCGGCAAATCCGAAATTATGCGCTGTAGCCCCCGCTAGAATAAATGCGATTATTGCTATACCGGCATCTGTATTACCTGACCCGGCTTTTATAAGCTGACGCAACGGACATCCCCCTATCAAAACCGAACCATAACCGACTAAGAACATACCCAGAAAATTCCAGAGAAAATCACTATGGGCTATCGGCTGTCCATTAAAACCAAGTTTGAATTTTCCGAGTATGAGATTGCCAATAAATGCAGTTGCTATAATTGCAATGTAACCGGCAAATCCCCATCCTTTACGAATCAAGAAAATATCGCGGATACCTCCCGCAATGCAAAAATTACTCTTTTGGCAAAAAATGCCAATAATAAACGCAAAGACAAATGAAAGTATTACGGGCGCGTGTTGTGAACCAGGTCCCTGTTCACTGAATTTTATAAAACTGGGCCGTGAAATAAGAAGGACCATAAACAGGACCACTAAAAGCGGCATTACAACCCCATTGGCTATTGAAATGTTTCTGGGTTGCTCTGTATCGTCAGCGCCAAGGGTAAAACCTTTCTTAAGAAAGATGCTGCCTAAAAATATGCCGCCAATAAATCCTGGAAGCCCTATAAGGGCATTCATATCACCAGCGCCAATACGTAAAGCCATCCGAAGCGGACAGCCAAGGAAAACAAGACTACCTATCATAATAAAAAAAGCAATTACAATACGTATAAGCGGGGAACTTGCCAAAGTTGATTTCCATTCGCGGGTAAAAAAAGCGATAACAAAAGCGCCGAGTAAAAACCCCGGGATTTCCGGTCTTAGGTATTGAACCGGGGCGGCATTATCAAAGCCGAGGGCGCCTGCAATATCCCTAATAAAACACGCGGCGCATATACCCATATTAGCCGGATTTCCGAAGAACGCAAGTACAATTCCTCCAATACCAATAATTATGCCGGTAAGCAATAACAGCATACTATTTTTACCTAAAGTCATACATTCTCCTCAAATATTCCTTATACAATACATTTATAGTAACATATATTCCTTTTTCGATAACGTCAAGATGTCGCAACAGAAATGATCTCTGTTTTAGTATTTCTGTAACCATCCAGAGCGAATCAGTAAAGCTAACGAATAACGGCGGGGGACAGCGCTACTGTTGAAAAACGATCCTGCCGCCCAGAATGGTCAGAAGCACCCGGCCCCGGAGTTCCCGTCCGGCAAAGGGTGAATTCCTTCCCCGGGACCTGCCGTCTTCTACCCCGGCCCGCCACCGGGCCCGGGGATCAAGGAGGATCAGGTCCGCCCGCATCCCCACCGCAATACGGCCCCGGTCACCAAGGCCCAGAATGCGGGCGGGGGCGGCGCTCATAAGCGCGGAAAGCCGGGAGAGGGTGATCCCCGGAGGACCATCCGTATCGCCCTGACCCTTATCGTCCGGGACAAGTACGGTATGACAGACCCCAAAAGCGGTTTCCAGGCCCGTAAAACCCGGCGCCCCCCCGGCTTTGTCCCCGTCGTTGTGGGGGGCATGGTCGGTGGCTATGGCGTCGATGGTCCCGTCGGAGAGGGCCCGGAGGATCTCCCGCCGGTCATCTTCTCCTCTGAGGGGGGGATTCACCCGGCCATGGGCTTCCTCCCCCAGAATCCGGGCATCCTCTTCGGTAAGGGCGATGTGGTGAGGGGTTGCCTCGGAACTCAGATAAAACCCGTCGGAGCCGTCCCGGCCGGCATCGTTCCGGGGGTCCCGGCAACACTCCGCCTTTGCCTCCCGGATCATGGCCGCCGCTTCTCCGGTAGACACATGGGCGATGTGCAGATGGCAGCGGGCCGCCTTCCCAATCGCCAGGGCCCGGCGGGTGGCGTTGTTCTCCGCCAGACGGCTCCACACTGCCCGGGGCGCTCCGGCCCGCTTTGCCGCTTCAACCTCCTCTCCCCCGGCGTCGCAGTGACAGGAAACGGGGAGCCCAAGCCGGCGGGCTTCGGCGCAGGCGGCGAGGAAGAGGGCATCGGAGGCCACATCCCTGCCATCTTCGGAGAGGAGCCGGGGAGCGGGGGCCCCTGGGGATATCCGGCTTATATCGGAAAGCTCCTCCCCTGCCATGCCCCGGGTCAGGGCCAGAGCCGGGTAGAGATCGATGAGTCCCAGGGCATTGGAACGGGCCCGGAGTGCAGCGGCAGCCTCCGGGGTGTCCAGGACCGGCCTGGTGTTGGCCATACAGACCACCGTGCCGTAGCCTCCGGCAACGGCAGCCAGGGAGGCGGATTCCAGGGTCTCCGGGGGGAGGGGACCCGCCGGGAGACCGGGATCCCGGAAATGAGCATGGAGGTCCACCAGGGCAGGCATAAGCACGGCATCCCCCCGGGGGACATACCGGCTGCCATCGATGACAAGGGCGGCGGCAACGCCGGCCCCCCCCGGGGTTTCGTATCCCGTGAGTACATCCCGGATAAACCCGTCCTCGATCAGCAAGGCTCCCGGCACATCCAGGGCTTCATCGACAATACGGACATTACGGATAAGAATCTTCATTGTTCCATCTTCATTGTGCAAACAAAGGGCATAAAATACAAGGCGCCTTTTACTTTATCGTGTAATCCTGCCCTGAGTGTAATCCTGCCAGGGCTTGACAAATAATATATTATTCATATAATTTTAATAGGAATATTGACAGAAATGTTGAAGGGAGGACATCATGGGAAAAGCAAAGCAGATAGCGATTTACGGGAAGGGGGGGATCGGCAAATCCACTACCACATCGAATTTGAGCGCCGCCCTCTCACGGCTTGGGTACAAGGTCATGCAGTTCGGCTGCGACCCGAAAAGCGATTCCACCAATACCCTCCGGGACGGAACCTACATTCCTACCGTGCTGGATACCCTCCGGGAAAAAAACACCGTCAATGCCCACGACGTCATTTTCAGCGGCTTTAACGGCGTGTACTGCGTTGAGGCGGGCGGCCCCTCCCCCGGCGTCGGC
>JAITJI010000011.1 GCA_031279015.1 Spirochaetaceae bacterium | reverse complement strand
CGCAGCGATTCGGGAACTTCCAAAAAGAAAATGCGGCTGTCCCGGGCCGGGGTTTCCGGTACATGATCCGTCATGGGCTTGCCTCGGATGCTGCGGGGATGGAGGTTTCCTCAGAGCCGGCGGTTCCGGTGGCTGCTTCCGGTTCCGGCGCAGCCGTGACGGCCGCCATCTTGCCGGGAGCGGATTTGGATTCACCGGCAGAGTTGTCTACCGACCGGTTGTCCACCCGGATCTGGCTTAAATAATCGTTGAGCCGCACCTTGTAACCCATGGGCAGATGGGCTTCATCAAAGAGTATGGCCAGGGCCACCAGTTCCTTCCGGCTTTCCACATCTTCGGAGCGGATAAATTTTCCCTTGAGCAGGAAACTCTCCCGGGGATCGTCAAAATCCATGCGCAGGGCCGCTTCCCTATCCACGAGGAATTTGGCAACCCCCATCATGATGAGTTTTGCCCCGGAGAAGGATATATCCCTGAGTATGCAGCGCCTGGGAACCCCCTGAATAAAGACGGCGCTCTCCTTGGAGAGTATCCTCAGCTTGCGCATGGATTCTACGGTAATGAGGACCCGTTCATCCCGCCGTTTAGTGGAATTTATGTTTGCGTCCAGAAGCCTTCCCATAATTTCAATGAGATCATCCGGCGGCCGCTGGGTAAACTGGATGGTAAACAGGGCCATATCCTTGGAACCCCCATAGGGGGTATAACCCATTGATCGGCCGGAAACAAAAAAGGTTACCGGAGTATCGCTTTCGGGACTCTTGAAACTGAGTCTGAGGCTTATCGAATTGTTTGCATCCTTCAGTTTATTGATAATTCCTGACCGGGTATTTGCAACGATCTTTGCCCCCTGGAAGGAAGAGGAATACACTACACAAGGCCAAAAATCACCCAGGCATTTCAGGTATATTTGTTGAGTAATCAATCCTGTAACATGGATTATCTCTTTTGTAAAAGTTACATCGATAGATTTATACCGCTCAAAGTATGTGGCTATTTTTTGACTGGTTACGACACCCATTATATAAAATATATAAGGCTTTGGAACGCTCGTCAATGAACCAATTCTACGGGTGAAAACCGGTCCCGCGTCCACTTTGTATAAATTTCCGAATTTTTATTGACAGTGATCGGGAAAGCCGGATATATTTTGAAAGAGCTTGGGGGGCTTACTATCCTCGCCGGAGCCAGGTTCAGGCTCTGTAAGAGGGAATGTCATTTATCCGGCAGGAACAATATGGAACAGTGGAATAACGTGACAGGAGCGGCTTAATGCTTGAGGTTCAGGAACTTACAAAGGTATATGGCAGCCGGAAGGTTTTGGATGCCATCAATTTTACGGTGGAGGATCAGGGCATCCTGGGCTTCCTCGGTCCCAATGGGGCGGGAAAGTCCACCACTATGAACATCATTGCGGGGTATACTTCGTCTACCAGCGGGAAAGTTACCATCAATGGTCATGAGATACTGGAGGATCCTATTGGCTGTAAAAGGCAGATTGGATATTTGCCGGAGCATCCCCCCTTGTACCCGGATATGACCGTTAAAGCCTATCTTTCATTTATGTTTGATTTGAAAAAACTTAGCCTCTCCAAGAAGGTCCATATTGCTGAAGTTGGTGAGGCGGTGGGCATAACCGATGTGGGGGATAGGCTTATCAAGAATCTGTCCAAGGGTTACCAGCAGCGTATCGGCCTGGCCCAAGCCATGCTGGGGAATCCGCCGGTTTTGATCCTGGATGAGCCCACCGTGGGGCTGGATCCAAAGCAGATCCTGGAGATCCGGAATCTGATTAAGGAACTGGGTACAACCCGGACGGTGATCTTCTCTTCCCATATTCTACAGGAGATACAGGCGGTCTGCGGCAGGATCATCGTGATCAACAAGGGGGTCCTTGTGGCAAACGATACCCCGGAGAATCTGGCGGGTATGATCAGCAGTGACCGGCGCTTGGTGCTCTGTGTGGAAGGTCCCCCCGGTCAGGTTATGGAAGAACTGGGGAATGTTGCCTATATGCGGAAGGTGGAACAGACCGGCGCCGTGGAGGGCAGCGGCTATGAGTACCTTTTGGAAAGCGAACCCGGTTATGATGTCCGGCGGGATGTATTCCGGAAGATGGCGGATGCGGGATGGCCCATATTGGCGCTAAGAAACCGGGGAACGTCCCTGGAGGATGTGTTCCTCCGGTTGACCGCCGGTGACAGTTCGGCGTTTTCCGGGCTGTCCGGCGCCGGAGAGATGAAGGCCGCGGAGGAGGAACAATCATGAGTGCGATTATGAAACGGGAACTGGCCGCCTACTTTTATTCTCCCATCGGTTACATATACCTGGGGGTGATATATTTTCTTTCAGGGTATTTTCTGGTTACCACCGTGTTGTTCAGCAACAGTAACGTATTGACCCCGGTGTTCTCCGTGATGATCAACATCATCATGGTGTTGACTCCCCTTCTGACCATGCGGCTCATGTCCGAGGACCGGCGGCGGCGGACGGATCAGGCCCTGTTGACGGCGCCGGTTACCCTGACCGGTATTGTACTGGGTAAATTTTTTGCCGCCGCTCTGGTGTACTGCGCCGGGATCTCCATCACCCTGGTTTTTGCCCTGGTGCTGAACATCCTTGCCCGGGTTAACTGGGCCGTCATTTGGGGCAACTATATCGGCATCCTTCTTTTGGGTCTTTCCTTTGTTTCCATAGGCCAATTCATATCTTCCCTTACGGAGAATCAGACCATCGCCGCCATAGGCGGGTATGCCGCCATGCTCGGCGTCTTCCTGCTGGATGCGATTCCTTCCGTCATACCGGTACCAGCCGTTGCCACGGTGATAAACGGTATTTCCTTTATACGGCGTTTTACGCCCATTACATACGGCATCCTGGGAATTGGGAATCTTTTCTTTTTTATCAGCGTTTCGGGTGTGTTTCTGTTTTTGACAACCCGGATCCTGGAAAAACGAAGGTGGAGTTAGCGGTCCATGAATAAGATTAGCGGAATCATTAAACGCCGGACCTTCCGGCACGGTATTGTTTCTACGTTCATAACGGCCCTGGTCATTCTGGTGGTGGTGATGTTGAATGCAGGCCTTAGCATGGTATTCAGGAAGTATCCTCTGAATATCGATCTGACGGAAGACCAGATTTTTGAGATTTCCGGGGACACGCGGGATTTCCTGAGCCGCCTGGAAAAGGATGTGGAGATATACATCCTTAACACAGAAGAGCAGTTTACCGCCAGTAGTCCGGTGGATTATTTTGTCCAGGCCAACGAGGTTATCCGTAAATATGCCCAGCTTTCTCCCCGTATCCGGCTGAGCTACCTTGATCTGTTGCGTAATCCCGATTTTGGATCCCGGTATCCAAACGTGTCCCTCAAGGTGAACGATATTCTGCTTGTTTCCGGAGACCGGAACCGGGTTTTGAGTTCGTCGGATCTCTTTAATATCCGGAATTCCGTCTATGGTCAGTATATCATGTCCTCCAAGGCGGAGCAGGCCATGACATCCGCACTGCTGAATATCACCGGGGAGGATACCGTTTCCGTACAGGTGGCAGGCGGTCACGGGGAAGATGACATCAGCCCCTTTATCGAGCTTCTGTCCCTGAATGTCTACGAGGTAGGGTCCTTCAATCTGCTTACCGAGGATATCCCCGGGGATACCTCCCTGGTTATCCTTGCCGCCCCTGACCGGGACCTGAGTGAAGAGGAACTGCAGAAACTCGATGTTTTTCTTGCAAGCGGCAATAACAAAAACCTGTTCTACTTTGCATCGGCGGATCAGCCGGCGCTGCCGAATTTAAGCGCCTTTTTGGATGAATGGGGCATTGCGGTTGATGAAGGAGTGGCCTTTGAAACGGACCGGGCCCGAATTTTCGGTAACTCTGTTTACATCTCATTTGCCGATTACGGAGAGGAGGAATTTTCCAAGAATGTCTCCGAAAGGGGTCTGTATGCGGTGGTTCCCCAGTCCCGTCCCCTCAGGCAGGTCTATGAGGCGGAACGGTACCGGACCGTTAAAACCCTGCTCCGCCTGTCCCCCAATTCCGGAATCCGTCCCGGCGTAGCCGGCGCTGATTGGAGTCCCGCCCTGGAGGACCTGGGAGGAAATGTACCGGTTCTGCTCCTGAGCCGTTCCTTCCGTACAGGTCTTTCCGGCAGTACGGAGCGGTCCAATGTCCTTGTATGCGGTTCCGCGCTGGCCCTGAATTCGAGCATCCTGGGCAGTCCGAATATTGCGAATTCCGCCTATTTTCTGGATCTGACCGGCAGCCTTACCGGCCGGGAACTCAGCATCCGAATTGTGGATAAAACCATAGGGTTTTCCGAATTGGGGATAACCGTTGGAAAGCTGATAGTTATTGCCGCCATCTTTGTGGTGCTTCTGCCCCTGGCAATTCTGATTACGGGCATTGTTGTATGGCTGCGGCGGCGGCATAAATAAGGAAACTGCATTGACAAAACGGATACTGGTTATTGTAACACTGGCAGCGCTGGCAGGGGCGCTGGCAGTTTTTATGTTGATCTTTTCCCGGGAGGACAAGCCGGCGGCGGCAGCGAATTTCCCTTCTCCGGAGGAGCCGGTTTACGTGCCGTCGGCGGGGGAGAACCGGGAGATAAGCCGAATCTCCGTAGAAAATGAAAACGGCGGCTATACCATTTCAGATGCCCCGGAGGAAGGGTTTTTTATTGAAGGGTTTGAGGATCTCCCGGTGAATACAAACACCCTGTCCTTTACGGTGAATCGTTTGAGCCGTCTCCGGTCCCGGGAAGTTGTGGAACCGGCGGCGGATCCCGCGCCTTTTGGCCTGGCGGATCCCGCGGCCCGGGTGACCCTGAGCTTTACCGATGGCACGACGGGGGTCTTGTATGTTGGAAGCCTGGCCCCTGACGGTATCAACCATTATGTCAAGTCAGGAGACAGCCCCGCCATCCACCTGGTGTCCTCAACGGACTTGGGGGATTGTTTCAGCCGGGCCCTGGATTTTGTGGATAAGGCGATCACGCCGCCAAATGAATCCCCCGAAGCCCCGGTCTTTGATACGATTACTTTGGGGGGGCTTGTCCGGGGAAAGGAACCGGTAAGCATCGTATACAGACCGGTTCCGGAGGACGATTCCGCAGCTTCCGGGTTTCTGCGCAACCCCTACAGGATCATCCGGCCCCTGGAAGCCGGAGTTAGTTTGGATCGGGGGCCGCCCATTCTGCAGGCTCTTTTTGGTTTACAGGCGGACCGGGTTGCCGCCCGGCTGGGAGGGGGCCTTTCCCCGGCGGACTTCGGCCTGGCGGAGCCCTATTCCACCGTAACCGTGTCCGGAACCCCGGGGGGCGGCTTGGGAGGTTTCAGCCTCCGGGCTTCCGCCCCGAACCCTGAAGGGCTGGTATACATCCAGCCGGAAGGGTCCAGCCTGGTGTACGAGGTTGACGAATCAAAACTGTCCTGGCTTGGGGTCACTTTCTTTGATCTGATGGATCGCATGGTGCGCCTTCCCTTTATCGATTCGGTTGCCTCGATAGAACTCCGGGGGGAAAAACCCCTGGCATCCTTTACCCTCTCGGGGGAGGGAGACGATCTTGTGGTAAAGGCGGGGGACGCCGTTATTGATACGGCGAATTTCCGTCCATTCTACCAGACCCTTATCGCCGCTATTTACGACGAATATTGCGATATACCGGCGCCGGAGGAAGGCGTTCCGCCGCTATTGGAGATAGTCTACCGGTACCGGGACGGGAGAGCTTCTGATACCGTATCTTTTTACCCCGCAAGTTCCCGGCGGGTTTTAACCAGTCTGAACAAGGGCCGCCCCTTCTATACCTACAGGGCCTATACGGACAAGGTGATGGCGGATTTGGAGCGGCTCCTGGCGGGGGAAAAGGTTTTATCGTATCTGTAAATTGAAGCCCGGGCAAAAGCCCGTAGTTTTGCCGCTGTTCTGATACGCCGGCATAGGGAAGATTAGCTGCCGGCCGCGGGGAGTTTTCGGGACCCCGGTTTTACCAGAGGGATGCCCCGCCGGCAGAGTTCGCAGGCTCCGGCATCCCAATTGCCCGCTTCTACCCGGCTTGCCGCATAGAGGGGCCATGACAGGGCGGTCCCCTGTATCCGGCGGTCCACTAAACAGGCCAGGGCCCTGACTCGCGCTCCCCGGGTTTCCAGCGCTGTAGCGCTTTCCTCCGATGATTTCCCCGTGGTGATCACATCCTCGGCTATGAGGATACCTTCCCCCGGCGATACTTCAAAGCCACGGCGCAGGGTCATGGCGCCGGTATCGTCCCGCTCGGTGAAGAAGGCCGGGAGACCCAGAAGGCGCCCCAGCTCATAGGCGACGATGATCCCCCCTATGGCAGGTCCCACAACGGCATCAATAGCCAGTTTTCCTGCCGCCATGTCCCGGCGGAGGGATTCCGCCACCGCCGCAAGGGCCTCCGCCGCCTGGTCGGGGTACTGCAGGAGTTTGGCGCACTGGAAGTACCGGTCCGAATGCTGGCCCGAAGAGAGGAGGAAATGCCCCTCCAGCATGGCTCCGGATTCCCGGAGCAAGGTAATGGTATCTTTCATGAAACAAAATTATACCATGAAAACTATTTTTTTGATAAGGATCCGTGCCGAACCGGGCCTCACGGCAGGGCACGCCGTTTGGACCGGAGAAGGTATGCTCTGCGGTTCCGTTTTCCAGGTTTCGGTTCCCTTGCGTCAACATCCCGCTTGTTATACCATTCTGCCTATGAACAAACGGGCATTGAAGGCGGATGTTCTCTTGCTGCTTACCGCCGGCATCTGGGGTTTTGGCTTTGTAGCCCAACGATCCGGAATGGAGTATGTGGGTCCCTTTACCTTTAACGGGATTCGTTTTATTTTGGGGAGCCTTTCCCTGCTCCCTCTGATCTTTTTGGGGGGGAGAGGAAAGACCGGCGCTGTTGAAGGGGGTGCAACCGGTGAGGTTCCCTGCGGTGAAAACGACGGGAAGTCCCGTGGCAGAAAGAGCCTTTTGTTTGCCTCATTTGCCGCGGGAAGCTGTCTTTTTGTGGCGGTAACCCTGCAGCAGCTGGGGATCATGTTTACCACCGCGGGAAACGCGGGGTTTATCACCGGCCTCTACGTTGTATTAACCCCCATGTTCGGTGTTTTTTTGGGGAGAAAAACCGGATGGCCAACCTGGATTGGGGCGGGGTTTACCCTGACGGGCCTCTACTTCCTCAGCGCCGCAGGGCATTTGGACCGGATAAACCCCGGGGATATTATGGTCGTGGTAAGCGCCCTGTTTTGGGCCTTCCACGTACTCTTAATCGACGCCCTGGTAGGACGGGACAGGGGAGGGGCGGAAAAGTCCGCCCTGATTGATCCGATTAAGCTTTCATCGGGGCAGTTCGCCTGGTGCGGTCTCTATTCACTGCTTGCAGCCTTCTTCATCGAACCCTTTATCGCCGGGTGGATGGTACGGTGGAATGCCGGGATGCTGTCCGGCGGGCTTTTTGCCTGGCGCAGCCTCCCCGCTATGGTTGCCGCAATCGGCTCCGAACCGGTAACGGCTTCCGGTATTATCAACGCCCTGATCCCCATCCTCTACGGAGGGCTTGCCTCGGTGGGGATCGCCTACACCCTCCAGGTGGTAGCTCAGCGGGACGCCCCGCCCGCCCATGCCACCATTATCCTCTGTCTGGAAGGCTGTTTTGCCGCCATTGGAGGGGCGATCATCCTGGGAGAAACCCTGGGGACCTGGACCCTTCTGGGGTTTATCCTCATGCTTTGCGGAATGCTCATCACCCAATGGGATGTTATTGCCGGAGCGGGGAGACGCTAGGGGCCGGCTTGTATGGGGGAAAGGGTTTCCGATTCGCTGCGGCTTTCCGGTTCTGATTCGGTCCGGCTTTTTACCAACGACAGGGAAGCCGTCTTTATCAGGCGGCCCAACCGGTTTCTCATCATCGCCGGGGAGGAAGACGGCAGGGAGGATCTGGCCTGTCACTGTCCCAATCCGGGGCGGCTTATCGAATTTGTGTTTCCCGGAACCCGGCTTATCCTGGAGAAACGGGTTGCCGGGGCGGAAGTCCGGAAAGGAGCGAAGAACCGTAATACCGCAAAAACCGGCTTTACGGCGGCCGGACTATACTACCGGAGCGGGGTGGTGCCGCTGTTCTCTTCCCGGGCCAACCATGCGGCGGAACGCCTGATCCTCAGGAGGATCATTCCCGGTCTCCGGGAGTTATACCCCGAATTTACCCTTGGGTCTTCACGGTTTGACTTTCTCTGTATTGATGCCGATGGACAGCGGCACCTGGTGGAGGTGAAGGCCTGTTCCCTGGTGGAATACGGGGTTGCCATGTTTCCCGACGCCCCCAGCGGCCGGGCCTTGAAGCATCTTGAGGAACTGGCCGTCCTTACCCGGGAAGGGTATCGCTGTCATGTACTTTTCGTCATAGTCCATGGGAAGCCCCGGGTGTTTACCCCCAACCTGCACACGGATCCGGCATTTGCCGCCGCCTTGAGCCGATGCGGAACCGCGGAGGGCCCTGCCGGTCCTGCTTCCGGAACCAGTCTCCGGGATTGCGGCGGGGAACCGGGACGGGTGTCGATACATGCCGCCCTGCTCCGCTGCGACCGGCTGGGGAAGGCGGTTTTGGCCCGGGATTATATCCCTGTTGACCTGGGCCATGGAGCCCTGGCGGGGAGTGATTGCGGGAACTATCTGGTGATACTGGAACTGCCCCGGGACCGGGATATTACCGTAGGATCCCTGGGGACCATCAACTTTGAGCAGGGCTGGTACGTATACGCCGGGTCGGCCCGGAGGAATCTTTCCCGCCGGATAAGCCGGCATCTGCGGAAAATCCGGAAGCTGAAACACTGGCACCTGGATTACCTGACCTGTTATGCGGGGCGGATCAAGGCCTTTCCCATCTTCTCCTACCGGAATCTGGAATGCGAGCTTGCCCGGCGCTTACGGGAATTGGGGGGAAAGGCGATTATGGGCTTTGGCTCCTCCGACTGCCGCTGTGGAAGCCACCTCTACTATTTTACGGAGCCTCCCATGGGAAACCGGGCTTTTGTGGAGATGCTGCTCCGCTTCCGGCATGTGGAAGGGTTGAAGGGGCCTGCGCCCGGCCCGGACCAAAAGAACGGACCCAAAAAGCCGGACCCGCCATAGACGCCCCGTTACAGACCCTGGGTCTTGTACTTGCCCGGGGACAGGCCGAAGTGTTTTTTAAAGCGGCGGCAGAAGTAGTTAATATCGTAGATGCCGCAGCGGGCGGCGGTTTCCTTAACCGTAGCCCCCTCCCCGGCGAGGAGATCCGCGGCGGTTTTAAGCCGCAGATCCTCCAGGTACATCCGGGGACTCATGCCCATTTTTTCGCCAAAGAGCCGGGTAAAGTGGGAACGGCTCAGGCGCATACAATCCGCCATCTCCCTCACCTGAATGTGCCGGTACAGGTTTTCCTTTAAAAAAACACGCAGATTATCAAAGGAGTGCTTACTCCGAATTTCCCGGCTTTCCCCGGTTTCCTCCAAAAACATCATACAGAGCCGATAAGTATACGACGAGTTGGCAAAGGGATCGGGGATATTCCCGGCAAAAAGTTTGCTCAGGATGGCATAGAGAAGCCCCAGGGTTTTGGGGGATTTTCCGGTGGAGAACACATTCCCCAGCCGCTGTTCGATCATCCGGACTATACGGACCGCCTCCCGGCCAATCATCACGAGGAACACAAATTCCCAATGGTCCGAGTCTTTGGGCAGGTAGTATACCCCCTGTCCCGGGACCGGAAAGATCATGAGGGAGCCGGGCAGGAGGTCCCGGCGGCCATCCTTTGATTCGATACACCCCCGGCCTGAGAGGGTGTACTGCCATACCCCGTAGGGCGGCCCGGTCACAAGCCGGCAGTCGTTGTAGTAGCCGGGGCCGGTTTCCCTGCTGTGCCCCGAAAGCACCGTCAGGGCATGGAGGGGTAAATTCCTCCCCGGATACCGGGAAACCTGCCGTTTCAGGGGAAGGGCGGAAAAGTCATGTTCCGTCAAGATAACACTCCGGTTTTCAGTGTACGGCCCCGCCGCGCCCTTACAACGCCCGGGGTTTTTATGGAGCATAGCACTTTTTTACCGGTTTGAAAACAGAAAAACAAGCCGTTTATGCTATAAATAGCACAACCTTCATATTTCGGGATTCTTAAGCCCGTGGTATCATGCAGTAACGGGATATTGAAATCTCGTTAAGGAGGAACAAATGAAAATAGCCTTTATCGGAGCCGGCAGTGTGGGCTTTACCCGTAAAATGGTGGCGGACATCCTCACCGTCCCTGAACTGCGGGATACTGAAATTGCCCTGATGGATATTGATGGTTCCAATCTGGACATGATCTACCACGTGCTGGGGCGGGATATAACGGCTAACGGCCTGGACCAGGTCCGGTTGACCAAGACCACCAGCCGGCGGGAGGTCCTTCAGGGGGCGAAGTACATCTTTTCTTTTGCCCGGGTGGGAGGGCTTGACGCTTTTGCCCTGGATGTGGAGATACCCCTGAAGTACGGGGTGAACCAGTGCGTGGGGGATACCATCTGCGCCGGGGGCATCATGTACGGCCAGCGGACCATCCCGGTGATCCTGGACATCTGCAAGGACATCCGGGAAGCGGCGGAACCGGACGCCCTGTTCCTCAACTACTCCAACCCCAATGCCATGAATACCTGGGCCGCCAACACCTACGGCGGGGTACGGACCCTGGGGCTCTGCCACGGCGTACAGGGCGGTCATGCCCAGATAGCCGAAGTCCTGGGACTGCCGGCGCCGGAGGTGGACATCATCTGCGCGGGGATCAACCACCAAACCTGGTATATCCAGGTAAAGCACAAGGGCAAGGATATGCGGGGCAAGCTCCTTGAGGGCTTCAGAAAACATCCCCGGTTCAGCAAGGAAGAAAAAATCCGCATCGACATTTTGGAGAAATTCGGTTACTACAGCACCGAAAGCAACGGCCACCTTTCGGAGTACCTCCCCTGGTACCGCAAGCGGCCCAGTGAAATCGACCAATGGATCGATTATTCCTCCTGGATCCACGGGGAACCCGGGGGGTACCTCCGGGCATGCCGGGAAGCCCGGGCTAAGTTTGAGGAGGAGGCGAAGGAATATCAGACCATGGAGCCCTCCAAATACACCCCGGAGAACCGTTCCTCCGAACACGGCTCCCGTATTATCGAGGCCCTGGAAACCGGACGGGTCTACCGGGGGCACTTCAACGTGATCAACCGGGGGGCCATTGCCAACCTGCCTGAGGATTCGGTGGTGGAAGTTCCCGGCTATGTGGACGGGAACGGTATATCCATTCCCCTGGTGGGGGATCTACCCTTCCCCTGCGCGGCCATCTGTAACCAGAGTATCGCCGTGCAGCGGCTGTCGGTAGAGGCCGCCGTCGCAGGGGACCCGGTGAAGCTTAAACAGGCCATGCTCCTGGACCCCCTGGTGGGGGCGGTGTGTAATCCCCCGGAGGTATGGGCCATGACCG
>JAITJI010000087.1 GCA_031279015.1 Spirochaetaceae bacterium | reverse complement strand
CGATTCAAAAAATCATCAAACACCGTCAGTCATTTCCGAATGACGAAGCGGCGATGAAGCTGATTTTCATGGGCTTGAAAAACATATCCAAAAAATGGACAATGCCGATACGGGATTGGGGGGCGGCCCTCAATCAATTCGCAATCATTTACGGGGAAGACAGGGTTCCCCTATGATTTACCGTTTACACAAAAAAAATTACAGGCTCTATATTCCTCCTATCGTATTCGAGGGAAGGGGGGTGAACGATTCCCACGCGAATTAACCCGTTTAGGGGGTGAAGTAATCGCTGGTTATTGACAATTAACGACAATTGCCTTGACATACCATCATATGTTCCATACAATAGACTTGTTCTATAGCCCGGTTGGCTGTTGAACAAGTCGTGCAGTTTTTCAGGCTAAAGCTTTGTAAAACTGTGTTTTGTGACGGATTCGGAAACTGAGGTTTCCGGATAACTCTAATATTATAGGTATATGATCCGGATCAACACCAATCACGGGCAGTTAGCCGCCCTGTGGGAACATATCAAAAACGGGGAAGGGAATCCCCATTTCCGCCGGATATACGCCGAACTTCGGTACCTCTGCGCCATCTCGGATTCCCGGGGAGGCGCCTGGGACGGCCTGCTGCGGAAAGCCGCGGAGGATCTTGCGGCGGGGATCCATGCGGCGGGCGCCGTCACCCCCGGGGCGGTAAAAACCATCGAGGACTCCCTTTCCGGTCTGAGCGCCGACGCAAAGGAATACGCCTTCCTGTGCGTTGCCCATGCCCATATTGATATGAACTGGATGTGGGGTTACCACGAAACCGCGGCCGTTACCCTGGCGACCATGTCTGCCATGCTGGACATGATGGACGAATTTCCCGATTTTACCTTTTCCCAATCCCAGGCTTCGGTGTACCGGATTCTTGAGGAATTCGCCCCGGAGTTGTTGGAAAGGATCAAACAACGGGTACGGGAGGGCCGCTGGGAGCTCCTCGCCTCTACCTGGGTTGAATGTGACAAAAACATGCCCTCCGGCGAAAGCCTGACCCGGCACATCCTCTACACCAAGGAGTATCTGTCTAAAACCTTTGGCATTGCCCCGGAAGAACTGGTCATAGATTTTGAACCCGACACCTTTGGCCACAGCCGCAATGTTCCCGAAATTTGCCGGAGCGGCGGAGTGCAGTATTACTACCACTGCCGGGGCCATGTGGGAGAAAAGGTGCTCTACCGCTGGAAGGCGCCGTCGGGCAGTGATATCATTGTGTATACCGAACCATTCTGGTACAACAGCGATATTGACACCTTCACCGCCGATTACGCCCCGGAGCTTGCCCGGCTTACGGGGAGCAGGACCCTGCTTAAGGTGTACGGCGTGGGCGACCACGGCGGCGGTCCTACCCGGCGGGATATCACCCGGCTGATGGAGATGAATTCCTGGCCCCTGTACCCCCGGTTCAACTTTGGCCGTATGAAGGATTATTTTGACCGGACCGCGGAACGGAAGGAAAGCCTCCCGGAGCTTGATGATGAGATCAACTTTGTATGCGACGGCTGTTATACCACCCAGACGAGGATCAAGGCGGGGAACCGGAAGGCGGAACGGCTGATGAGGGAGGCGGAATTCTATGCCGGCGCCGCCATGGTGTACACAGGGCGGGAGTATCCCGGCGGGCTTTTAGCTGAAGCCTGGCGCAAGCTGCTGTTCAACCAGTTCCACGACATTATTCCCGGCTCCGGGGTTACCGAAACCCGGGAATATGCCTCCGGGCTCTACCAGCAGATCTTTGCCGCCGCAGAATCCGTCAGGACCCTGGCGCTTACGGCCATTGCGGAAGGGATCAACGCCGCTCCCCTGTTCAAGGGGCCAGGGATCACGCCGGGGGAGAACCCCCGGGCGGCGTTTTCCGAATCCCGGGGTGAGGGCGCCGGGGCAGGCTATGGTCAAACCGGACGGGGTATAGGCAGGGAGCGGATCTATCATCTCTTCAACCCCCTGCCCTTTGACCGGCGGGAGCTCGGCGCCATTACGGTCTGGGATTACGAGGGTGACTTTTCCCAGGTTACGGCCCGGGATCACGCGGGGAAGCCGCTGCCAAGCCAGGCCGGGGAGTCCGGTCTCTATTGGGGGCACCATTTCAACACCCTCCTGGTGGATGTCTCCGTACCTGCCTGCGGGTATACCAGTGTGGTTATTGATGAAGAACCCTGTTATTCCCCCCAAACGTTCTTTATCAACGATATGCGCAGTCAGAGCCCGGACCGCTTTATCCTGGAGAACGAATGTATCCGGGTTGTCCTCAATCCCCGGGACGGCAGCATTGAGTCCTTTATAGACAAGGCCGGGGGAACCGAACTGGCCCATCCCCAGGGAGGCTTTGGTATCTTCCGCTTAGCCATGGAAGATGTCCGCCAGGATGTAACCAACTGGTTACCGGGGATGTCCGCATGGTTTGTGGGACGGTACAAAGAGATCAGGGCCATCACCGGGGGGTTTGAGATCAGCCCGGTGTCCGCGGACGCGGGACAAAACGGAGACCTTTACAAACAAAGCGGCACACCGCTTCTCAACCGGAAAATACTCCGTACCGCCTATAAACTCCGCACTACCTTTGGCGCCGCCAAGGGCGCCGCCAAAGGCGATGCCTCGGTTCTGGAAGCCGTCGTTTCCCTGGATGCCGGTTCCGGCCTGTTGCGGTACGATGTAACCTGCGATTGGCGGGAATTCGGCTCCGCGGAGACCGGGATCCCCAATCTGCACTTCTACCTGCCCTTGAATTACCCGGGCAAATTCCATTTTGATGTTCCCTTTGGGATAACCGAACGGGCCCCCAGGGATATGGACCTGCCCGCGGAGAATTTTGTACTGGCCGAAAATCCCGGCAGCCCCGTATCCCTGGCCCTGCTTTCCCTGGACAAGTACGGTTTCCGCTGCCGGGAAGACAGCATGGCCCTGACCCTGATCCGGGGTTCCTATGAGCCGGATCTAACCCCGGAAACCGGGCGGCACCGGATCTCCTTTGCCATTGCGCCCGTACCGGCGGCCTCCGCGGACAATCTGGTCAGGGAAAGCCTGGCCTATGGCCATCCCTTTACCGTTATCTCGGGGAAGCCCGGGAAGGGCGCCGCCGGGCCTGCCCGGGCGGAAGGTCTTGCGGTTCAGGATAGTCTGTTGCGCCTGCGCGGCGACAGCGCCGCCGGCATCGTCCTCTCGGCGGTTAAACGGCCCGAAGCGGGGGGGAACAGGCTGCTCCTGCGGGTGTACGAGTCCGCAGGCAGGGACGGCGCCGCGGTCTTTCAGCTTGGCTTTACCGCCAAGGCGGCGTACTTCACCGACGCAACCGAGGGGGCACGGCTTGGAGCGTGTACCCTGGAGGACAAGGGCAGGACCCTTTCATTTCCCGTACCCGCCTACAGCGTCCGGGCGGTGATAGTGGAGAGGGCCTGACATTCTGTTTGGCAATAGCAGGCGTATGCCTGTAAAAAATTTATTGGAGGAAATACGTATGAAACGAATTATCACGATGATTTGCATACTGCTGATCATCGGTACGGCCGCTGTATTTGCAAGCGGCAGCGGACAGCAGGGAGGCGCCGGGAGCAGCGCTCCTGCCGCAGCAGGGGAGAAGGTTGTATTCTGGACTTCCCATACCGCCCATGATCTTGAGGTGCTCCGGCAAATGGTGGATGCGTACAACGCGACCGGTCCCGCAATTCCGGTGGAAATAGTCAGTGTCCCCGGATCGGAAACGGAGATCACCAAGCTGGCGACCTCTATCCGCGGCGGTACCGCCCCGGACGTGTACTTTCTTGACCGCTTCACCATCGCCGAACGGGCTGCGGCAGGGATGCTGGAGGATATTACCCCGGTTCTCAACCGGCTGGATCCCAACCTCAAGAGCAAGTACCTTGATTTTGCCTGGCAGGAAACCCAGTACAAGGGCAAAACCTACGGCTTACCCCTGGATACGGATGTCCGTGCGATCTACTACCGCAAGGATCTGCTCCGTAACGCAGGGATAGACCTGGCCCCCTTCGATCCTGCCAACGGTCCCTTGACCATTGCCCAGATACGGGAAGCTTCCTTTAAATTGAACAAGACCGATGCCCAGGGCAACTACGTCCAGACCGGGTTGATTCCCTTTGCCACCGAACTCCAGGGCTGGCACTATATCTGGGGCTTTGTGTACGGCGGTCAGTTCGCCAACATCCCCCAGGGAAAGGTTACTCCTCTGGACCCGGGAGTTGTATCGGCTTACCAATTGTTCTATGACTGGGCCAAGGATATGGGTCCCCAGAAGATCCAAAGCTTCCTTTCCACCTATACGCCTCCGAATAATCCGCCCCAGAATAATCCCTTCATCACCGGTCAGGTGGCCATCATGGTGAACGGGGACTGGATGATCTCCCAATTCCGGGAATACGCTCCGAATCTGGAATACGGCATTACCTATCTGCCCGTACCGAAGGCGGGGGATAAGCCCACATCCTTTGCCGGCGGCTGGTCCCTGGTTGTTCCTGTAGGGAGTAAACGGCTTGAAGCGGCGGTCCGGTTTATGGTATGGGCCTGCGGCGCCGATGGTCAGCGGCTCTATACCAAGGGAACCACCCACCTTCCCACCTATGCATCGCTGATGAATGAAGCGGATCTTTTTACTACCGAGCATCAGTTCTTCAGGAACATCCTGCCCGTAGCCCGCAGCCGCCCGGTCCTGCCGGTGGGCGCCTTCTACTGGGATCAGCTCACCGCCGCCCAGAATGCGGTGGTTGACAATACCTCAACCCCCCAGCAAGCCCTGAAAGCTGTTGAGGAACAGACCCAGGCCCAGCTTAACAAATTCCTGCCGTTGCAGTAGGCAGCGATCTTAAAAAACGTGATGGTTCCCAACCCGGGGCCGTTACGTTTTGTCTGCAAATGCATGTACTCCCCCGCCGTTCCGTGGCGGGAGGAGTATTTATATATTGTAAGGAAACGGTATGACCCGATTGGAAAGACGGAATCTGCGGAATGGACTCCTCTTCTGCGCTCCCTGGATATTTGGATTTCTTGCGTTACAGATCTATCCTATTTTTTATTCGTTTTATTTGAGTACCACCGACTACAGCGGTTTTGGAAAAGCCGTATTTATCGGTTTGGCCAATTTTAAGGAATTACTCAAGGATCCGCTGGCAAGATTGGCCGCCTATAATACCTTGTATTATACTGCCTTTGCGGTTCCCGTCGGTATTGTCGTTGCCATCCTGCTCGCCCTGGCCATGAACCAGAAGGTCAGGGAAGTACCGGTGTACCGGGCCATTATCTACCTTCCCTCAATTCTGCCTGCCTTTGCGCTGGTGTACGTTTGGCTTCTCTTTACCAACCCGGCCTACGGCCTTTTAAGCAGAATTTTTGCCTTCTTTCATCTGCCTTCAATCGACTGGATTGGGGATCGTCATTTTACCAAACCTTCGGTGGTGATCCTGGCCCAATACGGCGCAGGAAACGCGGCGTTAATATTTCTGGCATCCCTCCGTTCCATTTCCCGGGACCTCTACGAATCCGCGGAAATTGACGGCGCAGGGGTCTTTAGAAAATTTTTCACCATAACCCTGCCTATGATTACTCCCATCATACTCTACGATTTGATCTGGGGCTTAAGCGCCGGTCTTCAAGCTTTTACCCAGGCGTACCTTATGGCGTCCGGGGGAACCCGCGGTATTGTAGGCCCCTCCAATTCCCTGCTGTTCTATGTGGTTTACATTTATAAAACCGCCTTCCAGTATTCCCGGATGGGATACGCTGCGGCCATGGCCCTCTTCCTCTTTGCGGTCAGCATTCTTATCGCCCTGGGAGTCTTCAAATGGGGACGAAGTTGGGTCCACTACGAATCGGAATAGGAGTTGGCTATGGTAAAAAGAATAACCTTTCAGTATCTGATCCGGACATTCCTGGAAAGGGTGCTGCCCCGTTTAATCCTTATTTTTATGTGCGTCCTGTATATTTTGCCCTTCTATTGGATGCTGATTAGCGCATTAAAAGCCCCGGCCGAACTGCTTTCCATACCTCCTTCGTTGTTCCCCCGGGAATTCCACTTTGAAAATTATTATGAGGCAACTCAATATATTCCTTTTTTCCGCTATATGCTTAACACCCTGACAATTGCTATCTTCGCCGTCATCGGGGCGGTATTCTCCAATTCAGTGGTATCCTACGGGTTAAGCCGTATCCAGTGGCGGGGACGGGAACTGGTGTTTTATATTATCATCGCCACCATGTTTATCCCCTTTCCGGTTACCATGATAGCCCTCTTTGATATATTTGCCAAATTCCGCCTGATAAATACCTATGTCCCCCTTACCCTGCCCTATTTTGTCGGCTCGGCAACCCAGATATTTATGATGCGCCAGTATCTCCTGGGGATACCCAGGGAAATTTCCGATGCCGGGCTTATAGACGGAGCCAATGAATTCCAGATCTTTTCCTGGCTTATCCTTCCCATCATGCGGCCGGTTATTGCTGTAGTGGCAATATTTACCGCCGTGGCCTCCTGGAACGACTTCCTTACCCCCCTGATATACCTGCACCAAGAGGATATCTACCCCATTTCCATCGGCCTCCAGCTTTTCCGGTCTGAGCATGGACTGGAATACCAGCTGCTCATGGCCGCATCATCCATGGTCGCCCTTCCGGTGGTGGTCATATTCCTGGGCTTTCAGCGTTTCTTTGTGGAAGGTATTACCATCGGAGCAATAAAGGGATAATTAAAATTATATACGTATATAATGAATATACCAATCAAAAGGAGTTTATATGCTTATTCCCAAAGTAGAACCGCGGATCGCCCAGTATCTGCGCTTTCTGAAGTTGAACCGGTACCGGACGCTTTCCCCGTTATCCTTTGAGACCTTTGACACTGAGGAGACCCTCCGCGCTCCCCCTGAAAAGGTCCAATGGAAAAAAATTCCTACCCCCTGCGAGTACGGGAAACCCTGGCATTGTTCATGGTTCCGCTCATCCTTCAAAGTCCCCGCCAAAAGCGCCTATCCCCTATACCTCCGGGTTATCCCCAACGCCGACTCCCTGGTATTTATCGACGGGAAACCCGCCGGGGCCTTTAATCCGGTTCATAAAAAGATCCTGGTGAACCCCGACGGAAAGGAGCATACCCTTCATCTGGAATCCTACAATGGTCATTACTATCCCGGCTGCCATTCCTTTGACGGCCGTACCGTGATGCTCACCCTGGGGCGGCAGATCCGGGATTATCCCAATCTCTTTGAGGGAGGCGCCCTGGTGGAACGGGTTACGCCGGTGTACTCCCTGTACTACGATGTGGCGTGCCTGTTGGAACTCGCCCAATCATTGGATTCTAATTCCCTGCGAAGGGCCCGGATCCTTAAGGGGCTCTACGATGCCCTGATGCCGATCCATTACTCCTCAACAGGAAAGGTATTGGAAGCGGAGGCCGCGGCGGCGGCAAAAAAGATAACACCCCTCCTGGCGGCGAAAAATGGCTCCACGGTCCCGGAGATTCACCTTATCGGCCACGCCCATATCGACCACGCCTGGCTCTGGCATATAGGGGAAACGGAGCGGAAAGCCGCCCGGACTTACATGAATATGGTTCACCTGTCCCGGGAATACCCGGAATTTGTTTTTATCCAGACCCAGCCGGCCCAGCTTGAGGGGGTAAAAAACCAGTATCCCGAAGTATTCAAGGCCGTGAAGGAAGCCTTCAAAAAGGGAAACTGGGAGCCCAACGGCGGCATGTGGGTGGAGGCGGACTGTAACGTCACCGGAGGGGAATCCCTGGTCCGGCAGTTCCTGGTCGGCAAGGCCGCCGCCAGGGAGATGCTGGATTACGAAAGCGATACCCTGTGGCTCCCGGATGTATTCGGCTACGCCGCCGCCCTTCCCCAAATTCTGGCGGGCTGCCGGATCAAGTATTTTGTGACCAGCAAGATCAACTGGAACGACACCACCCGCTTCCCCTACGATACCTTTATCTGGCGGGGAATTGACGGAACCGGCATCAAAACCCATTATATCTCCTCCAGGAAACGGGGGTATAACGGCAAGGTGAGTCCCGCCTGCCTTACGGAGATCTGGGAGGAAATTCAGCATAAGGAAATTCAATCCGCGGCCATTAATTCCGTCGGTGAAGGCGACGGCGGCGGCGGCACCGCCCGGGGAGACCTGGAGATGGCCCGGCGGCTGGCAAACCTGGAAGGGGCCCCCAAGGCGGCCTGGAAAAAGGTGTCAAATGCCCTGGACAGTATATTTGCCGGCACTGCCGAATGGCCCGAATGGCGGGGGGAACTCTACCTGGAACTGCACCGGGGAACCTATACCACCCAGGCCCGGACAAAACGGTACAACCGCCGCCTGGAATTTGCCCTGAGGAATACGGAATGGCTCTCCGCAATAGCCGCCGGGGAAGGCTGGGCCGCTTATCCCCGGGAGGTCCTGCTTAAAAACTGGAAGGCCCTGCTGACCCATCAATTCCACGACATTATCCCCGGTTCTTCCATCCGCCGGGTCTATGCGGAGGCGGAGGCGGTTTATCAAAAAATTGAAACCGAACTGGCCGGTATTGCCCGGGAACTCCGGAAAAATATTCTGTCCAAAACCGGAGGCGGCCTGGTGGTATTCAACGATCTGTCCTGGGAACGCCGGGGACCGGTAACCCTGCCCCTGTCCGGCGGGAACGCCGGAGGATCGGATTCCGCGGCGGCCGTCCTGAAAAAGGCGAAGGCGCTGAAGGCCGCCGATGGCGCCGTGTATCCCCTTCAGCGGTATAAGGATCTTGACGGCAAGGATACCGGGGTCTTTAACCCCCTGCTGCCGTCCCTGGGCTGGGCCCCCTTTACCGCCGCAGAGCCATCGGTTTCATCACCGGCCAAACCGCCGGAGAAACTAGCGGCGGAGGCTTCTCCCTTCACCTATAAAGAAAAAAGCCTCAAAACCCCCTTCTACCGCGTCAAATTTGACGCCGCCGGACGGATCACCAGCCTTGTCGATCTCCGGGGGAAACGGGAAATGGTGGCCCCCGGGGGGACCTTTAACGGGTTTGTCAGCGCCCAGGATGTACCGGTGTTCTGGGAGGCCTGGGATATTGATTCCGACTGGACCAAGTACCTGGAGGAAGAAACCCGGCTCCTCTCCACCGAAACCGCCGCGGACGGCCCGGTCTGTTTCAGGCTGCGCCGGAAATACCAAATCGGCGTCTCATCGATGCTTGTACAGGACACGGTATTTTACGCCCGGGATCCCCGGATCGATTTTGAGACCCGGATCGACTGGTATGAAAAACAGCGGCTCCTCAAGGTTTCCTTTGATACCGCCATCGACGCAACCCAGGTCCGCTGTGAGGTCCAATACGGCCATCTGCTGCGGAACACCCACCGGAACCTTCCCCATGACCGGGCCAAATTCGAGGTCTGCGCCCATAAGTGGGTATCCCTGGAGGAAGAGGGGGGTGGAATCGCCCTGCTCAACGATAGTAAATACGGTCATGACATGGAAGGGGGCCGGATCCGCCTTACCCTGCTCCGGTCTCCCACCGCCCCGGACGAGGAGGCGGACCAGGGGGAACAGCGGTTCACCTATTCCCTGCTGCCCTTTACGGGTTCCTTCGGGGAATCCCGGGTTGTCCGCACAGGGTACGAGTTGAACGCCCCCGCCGTGGCGGAACTATCGGACAGGCCGGATACGCCGGTAAAGGCCGGGGCGGACTATTCCCTCTTCGCCGTTGAGGGGGATTCGGTAATTGCCGAATGTATCAAGGCGCCGGAACAGGCAAAGACCCGTGCCGGGAGTCTGGCGATCCGCCTCTACGAAAGCCTTGGAGGCAGGGCCAAAACGGTCCTCCGTTTTTCAAGGGAACTTGCCTCCGTTGAGGCCACAGATATGTTGGAGGGAAACCCCAGGGTCTTACGCTTCTCAAAAACGGAACTGGCTTTGGAATTCCGGGCTTTTGAGATTAAGACTATCCTGGTAAGTTTCCGGTAGCGGTTCCGCGCCGGAACATCCGGAGGAGCCGCCGGAATTTGACCGCCGGGATTCGGGAAAATCCGAATTCCGGCAGTAATAAGGAGGAAATTTACATGTCCGATACTATTTATCCTGTTCAGGATCAGGAGAAAACGTCCCGGCCCGTACAGGCGGCGGAACCCGCAGGCGGCATCGTAGCAAAGGCGCCGGTGGTACTTACCAATACCATGATCCAATCCCTCAAAGGCGCCTCTCCCTGGCTGCGTTTTTTGGGGATCCTCACCTTTATCGGTTGTGGGGTCCTGGCTTTCGCCGGGCTATTCGTAATGATCATCTCTTTTCTTACGGAAGAGATCGTCGAGGGGATCGGCGGATTCGGCGGCGTGCTGATTGGCCTGGCGTACATCGCCATGGGGGTGCTTTTGATCTTTCCTGCCCGGTTTACCTACGGTTTTGGCGCCCGGATCCGGGATTTCCTGTTGAGCAATTCCGGGGAGGACCTGGCGCTGGCATTAAAAAACAACAGATCCCTGTGGAAATTCTATGGGATCCTCTCCATTGTGTATCTGGCGATAATCCCCTTTGCTATTGTGGTGATATGTATTGTGGCCCTGAACTATTAGGGGCGGCGGGAATCTGATTAAAGCCGGTTGCCCCCCTGCCCGGGTCCCTACTTTACCAGGAGGCTTGCCAGGGAAGGAATCGATATAAAATTACCTACCGCTCCGCCGATGGAAGAGAGGAAAAAGACCAAGAGCGCCCTTGTGATCCGGTTCCGGTAAATACCCCGGAGACTTGAGATGTCGTCCAGAATGGTCTGGGTGTCTATGACCCGGGGCTTTCGTACAATGGCTTCCGTTATTCCGGAGAAGAAACCCACCCCGATGAGGGGGTTGAGGGTGGCAAAGGGGGCGCCGATAAACGAGACGATGATGGAGAGGGGGTGCCCCAAAGCGATAAGGGTTCCCAGAGCAGCCAGAGAGCCGTTAAGGAGTACCCAGCGGAGGAGCATAGCAAGGCTCACCCCGGCTCCGGCCCGGAAAAAACCCAGCACGATGAGCGCGGCTATGAGGACGGGGACAAGCCAGGGTATGGCCTTTGACAGGCCCTTTGCGGGGGGGATACTGTCCAAATCGGATACGTCTTCCCCCTCTTCCCCGGCGGCTATCCTCTCCAGATGGGTTTTGATGCCCATCATGTGGCCCGCGCCGACTACCGCCACCAGCCTGAAGGGTCCGGCTGTTTTTCCCGGGGTTGTTTCTCCGTCTATGGAAACGGCCGCGTTGGCGCCGCTGCCTTGGATCTTGGCCGCCAGGTATCGGTCCCGTTCATCGATGAGGGTCTCCTTTACCGCGGGGAGGTAGGCGGCCAGTTCCGCCATCATGCCGTCCAGTTCGCTCCGGTTTTTAAGGTCCTCAATTTCCTGTTCGCTCAATTTGTCGGAACTGAAGGCGCCGGAGAGGAGGGTCGCCAGGAGTTTGCATTTACTCATAAAGCCGCAGCGGGCCCAGGCGCGGCGGAGGGTGATCTGAACTTCCCGGTCACAGAGGCTGTAAGGAATCCCCAGTTCCCGGGCCGTTTCGACGGCCACCTTCATCTCTTCACCGGGTTTTACCCCCAGCCCGCTGCCCATACGGCGTTGAAAACCCGAAAGAACCAGGTTGGCCATGAGCAGAAATCCCTTGCCTTCACGGAAGACCTTCTTTACGTCCAGTTTTTCCCAGGCTTCCTTTTGGATCATGGAATCATAGCGGCCGGCATCCAATTCGACACATACCATGTCCGGATGTTCCTGCCGGATAACATGGCTCACCTCATCAATGCTCTCCCGGGAAACATGGGCTGTTCCAACGAGGATTATCTCCTTCCCTTTCAGTTGTATGGTCATGGTAGTATCATTCATAGGTTTTCCTCCCTGGGGAAATGTCCCGGGATAGCTGCCGGGCGGTGATTTTAAGGGTCACTGTTCATTATTGATCGATTTTCAGGTTCCGTTCGGCCAGGATCCATTCATTAAGCCGCCATTCCGGCATACCCCTTTGACCAAGCTCCTTGACCTGCAGAAAAAAACGGTTTGCCAGGGTAATGTTTCCCCGGATATCGTAGAACTGGGCAAGGTAAAAGAGCATCTTTGCCTTGGCTGCCGGGTTTTTTTCCCGGTCTATCCGCATAGCTACATCCGTATCCCCGCTCATATCGTAAAAGAGCCGCAGCATGTACCAGTCGAGGGTATCCCGCTGTACCTTCCGCAGGGCTGTTTCCAGAAATTTCCGGGGGTCTGCCGGCTTGCCGGCCCGCATCCAGTTTACCGTCCCGAGGAGGGCGTAGGAAGTCTCCGAGGGGGCCTTGCCATAGGCTTCCAAAAAGGCATCCCGGGCCTCTCCCCAGAGGTGTTTCCGCATCTTATGCATCCCCAGGCCTTCAAAGGCAAAATAGTAATCGGGCCGCAGTTTTATCAGGGTTTCGTAATCCTGTT
The DNA here is from genome assembly GCA_031279015.1 of Spirochaetaceae bacterium. Taxonomy (GTDB): domain Bacteria; phylum Spirochaetota; class Spirochaetia; order Treponematales; family Breznakiellaceae; genus JAITJI01. Next base: position 4,195 of record JAITJI010000087.1, on the reverse strand, counting down.
CCGCCCCGTCAAAATTCCCCAGTTCATCCTTGATGCCGGCGGCATACACATAGGCCAGAAAGTTCTGCGGTTCCAGGGCGATAGCCTGTTGGAATTCCTCCAGGGCTTCCTGCTTCCGGTTCAGATCGATAAGGACGTTTCCCCGGTCACAGCGTATCCAGTAATTATCGGGGTCAAGGGACTTGGCGCGATCCAGATCGTTCAGGGCCAGATTGGGGTAACCCGCCCCCCGGTAGAGCCGGGCCCGTTCACTCAGAGGGACCTCCCATTCGGGGTAGAGTTTTACCGCCTGGTTTAGAAGGAGCTCCGCCTGCTTGGATTCCCGGTTGTACCGGTACACGGCGGCCCTGCCGATAAGGGCATTCCCGTTTTCCGGCTCCACCGCCAGGGCCCGATCAAAGTAAGACCCGGCGGTTCTGTAGGATTGTCCCCGCAGGGCCAGGGTCCCCAACTCCGTCAGGGCGTTTACATGCCGGGGATTCACCTTGATTATCCTCTCCAAAATAGTACGCTGCTCCCGTTCCCGTCCATCGGCTCCTTCAAGGGCTGCAAGCACAAAAAGAGCCTCCGGGTTTTCCGTATCCCCGGAGAGGATATCGTTAACAATGGCCCGGCCCTCATCCAGCCGGCCTGCGGAACTGAGAATCGATGCCTTGAGCAGCCGGATATCAAGGGTTGCCGCCTCCACCGGATCGATTTGGTCAAAAAGCGCGAGGGCGCCGTCAAAATCATTCCAGGCGAGGAGGTCCGCCACCTTTTCAAGAATGGCCCGGGTATGGGGGGGTTCCTCCACCGCAGGCCCGGGTTCGGGCGCCGTTTCTACCGGGACTTCCGGTCCAGGCAGTTCCGTTGGAGGGGGGCTTACACATGCGGTAACTACCGCAAGCAGGATACCCGCAGCCAAAATGACTGGCAGCGCCCTTGGGGCAGAGTATAAACCGGCAAAACGGCGGCGCAGAGGCCCCCCTGCTCCAATTACGCCGTTTTTTAACCAAAAAAGCGGAAAATCATCCGGTACAGGATCATTCATATACCAATACACTATACAATCATCGGCATATGGGCAAGTTGAAATTAACCATCTATTACGGTATCCTGAATTGATGAAAAAACCTGTGTTACCCCGGTTTATCGGTTTTTTGTTGCTCTATTCGGTGATATTCGTCGTTTTAGTGATCCTCCAGTTTACCAGGCAGAATGGTTTTATTCACAGGGTTGGCGTCATGCGGGTTTCCGGTCATTATGACGTGCGGGAAGCGGGCATGGACACGCAGGAATCCGGTGAGTATTTCCTTTCAGGCGGGGCAAGCGTTTTCTTTGGAGGCATGGAATTCCGTCTGACCGGTGAAAGACGGGATGATGGTTTCAAAATTATCCGGCAGAATAAGGAGCGGGAAGGAGCGGCGCCCCTCTCTATGGTAATCTCCGGTAATACGGTCCTGTTCCGCTTTGCCGGGGGATACCAGCTGGAATTTGCCCTGCAAAATGACGATGGCCGGGAATTACGGATCTTCCCTGGTTTTGGGGAGGAAGGTTCCGCCATGGAACTTCCCTTCCGGCTTGGACGGAATACCCGGATGGCGGAATTGGGGGATGGTCAGGTTATTGTAAATGACGGAGGAACCCAGTACAGTTTCAGCCGGCCTTCCATTGACCGGAAACAGCAGCTTATCCTTATTGAAGATGCCGGGATAGTATACCGGGCCGTTCCGGAGAGCAGAGGTATTAGTCCTGACAGTTATGTAATCTCTCAGGCCCGGGATTTTCAGTTGTACCAGGACGCGGTAAACCGGTGGCGGGACGGTGTCTATGCCCGGTGGAATAGAAATGCCGGCAGCCTGAACGACGAAGCCCGGATAGTGGCATATATAGGGGAGGCGCTACAGCGGAATTCCTATGGCATTGCCGTCGCCTCCCTGTCTTCCGCAGTCCGGACAGCAACCCGGAAGGGCTTTGATGTTGCGGTCTATTTGGGGCAGCTCAACCAGGCGTTTCAATCCTTTTCCGCCTTTGACCGGGAAACCCGTGTGGAAATCACCCGGCTTATTGGGGAAGGATCAACGGATTTTCTGAAAGAACCCCATGTTTTCGCCTGGCTGGGGATCCGCGGCCTTGGCAATCTTATCGATGAGGGAGCGGCATTGATATACGCCATCGATCCTGTCCTGCTGTCTGAAGACATCATTCCCGGCATCCTGGAAAGTTTTGTTGACTGGAAACGCTACCGTCCCTACGGAGACAATCCTTTTGAAGATCTCATCGATCCGGCCCTGTCACGCATCCATGAAGGAATACAACGGGATGCGAAGGGGGAACGGGTGTTGTTTTTTTCCGGTTCCCGGGCGGACAGCGAATTCAATTTTCGCCTGGGCCTGGCTCTGAAACACTACGGTGAGGAAACGGGGAATGACGGCTGGGCGGCCCTGGGCCGTTCCCTGGTACTGTCGATCCTCTCCCTGGATGACAACACCGGTTCTGTTCCGGCCGGCATCGGGTTGTCCGATACGGGAGAAATAGTTGAAAAAACCGAGATTGAGCGGGTCGGAGCCGCCCGCCTCTGCCGGCTTCTCTCTCCCAATAGCTATCCCCGGGCGCTGAGCATCGGCGCCGACGCCAACGGCATCTGGGCCTATACCGCATCTCCGGCGATTCGGGCAAGTCAGTCGAACAACATCCTGGATGTCGCGGTAACTTTTCCCGTGGGAGAGACCCATTACATGATGATCCGGGGAGTGAAGCCCTTTACCAAACTACAACTCTACAACATGGATTACCGGACCGATCCCCAGTTTGAACGGTACGATTCCTCGGGCTGGTCCTACTTATCCGAGGAACAGACCCTGCTGCTCAAGATGAAACACCGTGACGAGACTGAGCATATCAGAATCTTTTTTTAGGAGTAAAATATGCAATATACCGGCCTAAAAACTAAACAGACTCTGGGAAAATCTCCGGGGACATCTTTAATGCTAAAAATAATTACCGGTTGCCTTTTGGGATCTTTCATTGTTTTATCTTCCTGCAGCCAGAGTTATCTGCCGGATGATCTCTTCACATACCCTTCTGATTCGGACCCTGTCCTGGAATACACCTTTGAGCGGGATGTTCTTGTAGGATCCCCTGCTCATTCAGCGCATCTTACGCCGCCTGAGCCTTTTGCCGGTCCGAAGGACGACTACGAGTATTTTTTTAATTACCGGCTGGAACACTTTGCCCCAAACACGGAACCTTTTATGGAGGAAAGATTTGGCAGCCGGCTGGGCATTAAACAGGACAGCCTTTGGGAACACCGTTCCTATACCTCCTGCGCGGTAGGTTTTTCCTCCAGCCTGCCGTCCATCTCCGTCATAGAATACGGCGAAACAGCCGCCTACGGCAGCCACACCGATGTTTCCGAATCCTATTTCTATAATCACCTCCATTACTTAAAAAACCTCAAAGAGAAAACGACTTACCATTACCGCGTCATCATTCAGGACCACAGCGGCGCTGCCGTCGCATTACCTGACAGAACCTTCACCACCAAAGATTTTACTACCGAAGTTAAACTCTATCAAGGGAATTTCACCCATTACATTGAGGGTGACGACCGCCCCCGGCCCGGTCTCTGGATTACCGATCCCGGCGTCTATGTCCTTATGGAAGACATTACCAGCGACGGCCTCGGCATCAATGTTAAATCCAACGATGTTACCATAGACCTGAACGGCCACATCCTCACCTATGACAACGGCTCTACCCTTCCCGCGGAAGGCGGACAGTACAACGAAAGCGGCTCCTGGGGTATCCGCGCGGGTCTCTGGAACTTCGTAAATACCAAACTCTACAACGGCGTGGTGAAACAGGGGATAACGGGAACCTCCGGCTGCGGCCCGCTCTTTTTATTCCACATGGGCGGCGCCACGCAAAATGAAGTTGCCGGCCTGACCATCGACTACTACGGCGATCAAACCTCCGGTATGTATACCGGCAAAGGGTATGTCCACCACAACCTTGTCTACGACCGCGGAAGCGTCGTTACCGACCGCCACATGGCTGTCCGCGCCCTGGTCGCTGAACCCGGCGCCTCCACCGAAGTCGCCTATAACTCCCTGCGCCGTTTCCGGCAGCGCGGCATTGACGGCGGCACCCTGGTCCGGGATAACGAACTCTACTGCGACTCCTTCGATACCAACAGCTTTGCCCTGGGCGTGGG
>JAITJI010000082.1 GCA_031279015.1 Spirochaetaceae bacterium | reverse complement strand
AACTGGTTCCTGCATACATCCCCCTGCCTATACATACAGTATAACACCTTTTATAGCATGAAGAAAACCATGATGAACGCATCCTTCTGCGGAAAATTCCGGGGCTGCGGCTGCCTGCCGCAGCGGCGTCCCCTCCCCGGGCCGTATCAGGTTTTTGACTTTCGGAAAACCGTGATATAGTCGGCAAAGGAGAGGACGGCGATGAACGCCGAAATAACAAAAAGGACGATCCCAGCCAGCCTGAGGCCCGCAAAAAGCCCGTCCCCCAGACCCAGGCGTTTCACACTCACGGTACAAAGGGCAAGGGCCCCGGTGACCATATAGACGACGGCCTTTATCTTCCCCCCCATCCGGGCGCCCATGGCAATGCCCTTCTGCATCATCAGAATCCGCACAAAGAGGATGCCGAATTCCCGGTACAGGATGATAAGCAACGGAATAACCGGCAGGATCCCGTCAACCACAAAACAGAGGAAATAGGTGATCCTGACCAGTACATCCGCAAAGGGATCAAAGAGTTTGCCAAAATTACTCACTTCCCTCCGCCGGCGGGCAATCCATCCGTCAATGAGATCGGTGAGCTCTGATACGATAAAGAGAACCCACAGAATCGTTATGACAAAAATCCTGCCGCCGGATCCGCCACCGGGGGGGGGTACAATATACATTATGAAAAAAACAGGGGCCAGAATCAGACGAAGAGAGGTTATCTTGTCAGCTAAAGTCATATTTTAGTATCATGCTTGTACCCGGACCTGTCAAGACGACGAAGCCAACAGGAAATTAACAGCTAATGGGCGCTGTCAGAGGCTTGTGTCCGGGGCTGCTTTCCGGCCGGCGGCGCAAGGCTGAATTCAAGACCGGTTTGATTAACATACACCCATCGGCTCATACCCGGCAGGATGTCCCCAATCCCGCATTGGGTACGATATTCCTTCATCGAAAGACCGGCCCAGGGGGCTTTGGCCCCGAGAAACCCGTATAAGTTTCCGGCCAGGGGGCTTCCCCAACGGACATTCGTAAAAAGGGAAACTCCGTCCCGCCGGATTGCCGTAAGGGCTCCATGCCTTCTGCCCCCTATCAGGGGCATCAGGGGATCAAATTCAACAACCGCAACGGTGAATTCCAGAGGGCTCCCCGTATCATCGATTCTCATGACCCCCTGCCCGGAATAAAGGGGCCCAACGGGTTTTACCACAAAGGTACCATCCCCGGGGTTGTAGACCGAAGTCATAAGCCGCTCTTCAGACTCCAGGGCCGGGAAACGAAGGAATGCCGCTCCAAACCAGACAACCACAAGGCCCCCGATGAGTACCAGGGGAAACCCAATGACCCGGGGAAAGCTGACGGCCAGGGCGCAGACAAGGCAAACGGCGCCGGCGGAAAGGAGCAGGGGTTTAATCAAAAAAACCTCTCCCCCGGAACGGATAAGGGCCGGCATCAAGGCGGCTATGGCGGCGGAAAGCAGACAGAGCCCCAGGGTGATCATCCTGTTCCGTTTCTTTGTGAAATGCCGGACCCGCATCAAAACAAAAAGACAATCAAGACAAAATCCGCCCAGAATAGCCCCCAGATACAGAAAATTCCGGGAAATTGCAAAGGTGTGAAAATCCATTATCCGATGCCCCTACGGTATGACGTTGTATTCCTGCACTACCTGAATTTCCGACCGCAACGTATACCCTGTAGCGGGTATCCGGGCTGCGGCAACGGCGGCTTCCACCAGAACCTGGGAACTGGCCACCCCAAAGAGAACTACCGTTTTTTCATCCACCGTGGCCTCCAAAAAATGGATGGGGATTCCCTTTTCGTACAGTATGTGGTGTACCACCTGCTGCCCCAGGAGCATCTCCTTAAGGCGAAGCTCCCCGTCGGCCTCCATCTCTCCCGTGATCATCTCTTCCCGAAAAGACTTTATCAGTTTTGCCCCGGTTGTCGGGTGCAGATAACCGGTATTCAGGGCAAGATGGTAATTGGAGGGGTCCTTCCACTGCATGTCAAAAAAATAGCTGTGGTACCCTTCCCTGTCGTGATCGCTCCGCTCAATGATCTGCCGGGCCCGCCGGTCATCACAGTGGAAATAACTCTTTACCCGTTCACAGCGGATATCAAAGGGGGCCACCAGGAATACCGACAGAACCCCGGGGATGTTTTTGAAAATAGCGCCGGCTCCCCGGCCGATAAACACACAACTACCTTTTTGAGTCTCGCTGAGCATAGCGGTTTTCAGGTAGTGAATATAATCATCCCTATCCTGGGACAGGGAAGCGATAAACGATGGCTTACGTTCATCGTATTTCTCCAGCTTTCGGTCTGAAACACCGTATGATTTAATCGTCTCCTCCAGGGAATGTTTATCCACAAAGCGGTAGTGCAGCAGTTTCGCCAATTCCTGGGCGGTTTCGTCTCCAAGGGCGGCAAGCTCCCGGGAAATAGTAATAATAGCCATAAAAACCTCCTGTATACTGGCTTTATTTTAAGCATAAGGCGAGATTGAGAACTTGTCAAAAGATATTCTCCATCAGGACCCATTCGGCTGGCGCTTCCCGGCGCAGGGACAAAACAGGGGGATTGTACCCAGGGGACATTCCATGGCAGGATACTCATCAATGATACATGAGGATTCGGAAAACGGGCATTTGATCTGGCAAGAGGAAAACCGGAGGGACATCTTTAAGACCAAGGTTTTTACCGTCCGGGAAAACAGATCCCGGTCTCCCACCGGTGAATCGGGGACCTTTACCATCCTGGACGCCCCCGACTGGGCCATCGTCATTCCCGTCCTGGAAAAGGCGGGGGAGCGGCGGTTTGTCATGGTCCGTCAATGGCGTCACGGCTCGGAAACTCTCAGCCTGGAGTTTCCAGGGGGCGTTTTTGAGAAGGGAGAAGAGCCTTCAGAGGCGGCGGCCCGGGAGCTGCGGGAAGAAACGGCTTACCAGGCAGGGAGGATCCGCAAACTGGCGGAAATGAGCCCCAACCCGGCCATCATGGCAAACCGGGTACACTTCTTCCTCGCCGGGGACCTGCATTACACGGGAAACCAGGAACTGGATGCAGATGAATATATGGACGTTGTCCTGGTTTCCCCGGAAGAGGTCCTGCGGAACATGGGCCGGCCGCCCTATATCCATGCTCTTATGGCGGCGGCGCTGGCCCTGTACCTACAGGCAGGCTAACGGAGGGGGTTGTAGGTTTTAGCGGAATCCCACATGCCCTGCCGGGTTTCACCCTGCACACTGGGAATATCCAGGATCGTGCCGGGATGCATAAGGTCCGGATTATCCGGGTTCGGCAGCTTTGCCCTGTTGGCATTGTAGATGATCCGCCACTTGGTGGAATCCCCATAAACCCAAGCCCGTCCGGCGATATTCCAGAAACAGTCCTTTGAGACAGCCCAGGGCCGTACCGTATACTGGGCGGGCAGGGCCGGTTTGTCTTCCGCCCTGGGGGGGGGTGGTGGAGCGTCGGCTTCCCGGACATAGGCCAGGGCATTGATAACCCGTCCCGCAGCCTCTATGGCGGGATCCCACTGTTTCGCAGTCCGTTCGCTCAGGGCCTCGTCGTAGGCGGCCTGGGCGGTTTTCATCTCATCCGGATACCGGTCGGCGGCTTTAATGGAAACCGCCCAATCAAGCCTCTTGCGGGCAGCGGCGATGGCGTCATTGGTCTCCTTTATCTTGAGTTGGAGCGCCACGTATTCATCCGACAGATCGGCGTAATGCTGGGCCTCTTCCGCGTATTGGGATGAAGCGTCGTAATCGCCGTAATCAAAGGATTCCTGGGCCAGCTTTGTCAACCGGACACTTTCCAGGTAATACTGGTTGTTGCGGACATTGAGGGGAACCACCGGGGTGGAAACATCGGAAGAAGCCGCCGCCGCCAGGGTAAGGATGGGGCTAAATTCCAGGCGCTCTGCACCATCCCCTGCATCCTGAGACCACAGATAGACCAGTTCCTGAAATTCCGAAAACATCAAACCCGGGGCGGGTAAAAAGAAGAGCTCCGGATCGGATAATTCGGGGGACGATTCTGTGGATAATTCAGCGGAAAATACGGAGATCCCGTGAAAAACGGGTTCCGGAAGTTCAATCTGTGCAAAGGCCCCCTGAACTCCAATTATCAATAACAATGCTCCTACTAAGCCGATACAACGATTCATTGTGCTCCTCCTTCCAGAATTGTTTCGGCGTTTCGTGCGGTTTCATCGCTGACCATCGCCTTTTCCTCCGCCATCTTTATGGCCTCCTCAGCAAGGCGGCGTTTTTCCGCAGCTACTCCACGGACCGCAATAAACTGAGTTTCAGCCTTAGAGTACAGTTCCGACGCTTCAGCATAACCGGAGGCCCGGAACTGGGTTTCCGCCTGATTGTAAAGTTCCTGAGCGGTGGAAAAATCACCCTTGACCGCCACATCCGCTTTTAGCTCCAGGGCAGCCTTCCGTTCAGCCCCGGCCGCGTCTTTCCGCTCACCGGCATAACGCTCCCAGGCTGTGGAAAGTACCGTCTCATAACGGAACAACGCCTCCTCCGCATTGATCAAGGCATCGCTCACGTCGGAAGAATCGTAGGCATCCAGGGCCTTCAATCCAACCGTATCCGCCAGGGCATAGTTATCGGCGTCATACCGGCCAAAATCCCGTTCCTCGATCTCCAACCGCGTATGGTAGGCTTCGGTACCGGTCTTCAAAGCCCGGTACATATCAATGGCCTGTAAAACCACCATCGCCGCGGAATAGTAATCCTTCTCCTCCTCGTAAAGCCGCAGGGCCTCAGCGGTCCGGTCATCAGCGGCCTTAAGACGTTCCGGAGAAACCTCAGCTATGCCTGCCTTGATGGCGGCATCCCGGGTGGCAACAACCGTGTCTTCGCGAACCTGGGCGTATTGAGGAATGGTCTGTTGAAAAACCCCATCAAAAGCATCGGCGGCGTTGGTATAGAGGGCTATGGATTGGTTAACATCCCCCAGAGTGGCGACTTTTTCCTGTTCCCCCGCTAAAACATACTGGGATTCGGCAGCCTCCCAGTCCTGGGCAGCGTAGAGGGGCCCATCAAAGTCATAGGCCAGAGTCCGGGCAGCTTCAGCCCGCGCCTTAGCCGCTTCCAGAGAAGCCAGGGCATCCGCTCCCGGAGGCTCCAAATTGGGATCCCGGGCGGGGGGGGCAGGTTCCGCTGCCGCCGGCGGAGGCGGTGGAGGAGGTTCTTCCACAGGAGGCGTACTTTTACAGGATATGACAACAAGGAAGATCAATAAAATAGACAAGCCGGCAAAACAAATTCGACGTTTCATGGACGTTTCTCCTAAAGCAAACTTATATTTAATATAACATATTCCAAAGACCATTGGTATCATTATTATAACATAGGTGCAAACAAATACAATTTTTTTTTGTCAAACAATATAAATTTTGACGAAAAAGTATTAATATAATCATTTTTAAGAGGTAATTATGGCTGATTTTAATTTCGATATTCTCAAGAGCTACGGCGTCCTTTCGGAAAACCGGGGAAGTTGGAAGAAGGAATTGAATCTGGTCTCATGGAATGGCCGGGAACCCAAATTTGACGTTCGGGAATGGGAACCAGGACATGAAAAAATGAGCAAGGGGATCACGTTGTCCCGGGAAGAGGCTGTCAAACTGCTGGAATTGTTGGATAAGGCCCTGAACCAAGGTTGACATGCTACCGGGGGGCTGGTTTTACGATCTCAAGGAAGGTCTGGGACAAGCCGTCAAGGAGGCCCCGATCCGTGATGACGGTTCCGGGAACCACAGAGAGGGACATAATCGCCGCAGCCAAAAGGGACGTATCGGGATTGCAATAACAGCGGACTACCTTTTCCATGGCGTCAATCTCGGCGCTGAGTTCCACGCAGGGAAGGGTGGACATAAGGCCGCCAACCGGCAGCGCCAGGGTTCTGACGGGGGTTTTCCCATCGGTGACGGTAATGCCGCCTCCGGTCCGCTCCAGTTCCCGGACGGCGGCATAGGCTTCTCCGGCATCTTTGTAAATGACGCTGAGGTTATGGCAGTCATGGGAAATAGTTGACGCAAAGGCACCTTTTTGCAGACCGAAGTCCTTTATTATCCCCACGGTTTTGCTGTCCGCGCCGTAGCGATTCACCACGGCGACAAACTGATAATCCCCCGGCACCCCCTCCAGGCTGACGCTGCCATCCCTCACGGGGAACTCCACCCATTCGCTGGTATGGCGGGTGGAATTCTGCGCCAGGGGAACCATGCAGCGTACCAGGACGGTTTTTCCACAGCCCTCAGGCGTCCGCAGAAGGAGATCCTCCGGGGATCCGATGCAGGATATGTTGACCGTATTGGTGACGTGTATGGCTTCGGGGAACTCATTCGGCAGATAGACCCCCCCCTTGGCAACGAGTTTTCCCCCGATAAAGACCGCTTCCGGGCGGTTGCCGTCCAGTTCCCTGAGGAGCTGCATGTCGGCGACACACCCCGGGGCGATTACCCCCAGATCATCAAAGCCGTACTCCCGGGCGGCGTTAATGGTGGCAAATTTATAGGCCTCCATCGGGCTTATCCCCGCCGCAATCACCCGCCGGACCACTGCGTTGATATGGCCCCGGGAGAGGAGGTCCCGGGCGTGGACATCATCGGTACAGATGGATACCAGATCCCGCCAGGGATGACTCCGGAAACCTTCAACCAGTTTGTCCAGGTGGTCGGTAATGGAACTGGCCCGCAGATTCACATGGATGCCCGCACGCAGCCGCTCGCATACCTCCCGGGCGTTTGCCCCCTCGTGATCGCTTTCCGGACCCCCCAGACGGTAGGCCGCCAGTTCCCTGCCGGTACAGCCCGGGGCGTGGCCCTGTAAAAAGAGGTTCCGCTTGAACCCTTCGGCGATGATACCCCTCATACGGTCCGTACCATTTATGACCCCGATAAAATCCATGATTTCGGCGATTCCCACCACGTCGGGCATGTCCAGTATGGCGGCCACCTCTTCTGCGCCAAAGACGGCGCCGGTTCCTTCCAGCCCCGGTACGGAGGGCACGCAGGAAGGCGCCAGAACATAGTGACGGAGGGCGGACCTTCCGCCGTTTTTCAGCATGAATTCCACCCCGGGGATCCCCATGACGTTTCCGATCTCATGGGGATCCGTACAGACGGTGGTGGTCCCCCAAGGTACTACGGCGCGGCTGAAATTCTCCGGAATCATCATGGTGCTTTCCACATGCATGTGGGTATCGATAAAGCCGGGGAGCAGGCAAGTCCCCCCGCCATCGTACACCTCTTTAGGGGGAATATCCTCCCTTTCTCCTGGTTCCCGTACACGGACCACACGGCCGTCCAGGATGTCAACTGCGGCAGGATATATCTCCCCGGTGTACATGTTCACAAACCGGATATTTTTAATACGGAGGTCAACAGGGATTCTACCCATGGCCGCATCAATCAGACGGCGGCGATCTCCGGAACAAGAGCTTTTCATTCAGATTCCTTCTCTATTTTTAAATGACCCCCAGGGCCACCTCCATCATCCGGGTAAAACGCTTTTCCCGCTCCTCCGGGGTGGTAACCTGATGGTTCACAATATTATCTGAGACGGTCAGGAGGCAGGCTGCATTCCTGCCGGTGACCGCCGCATTATGGAAGAGGGCAAAACTCTCCATTTCTACCACAATACAGTTATGTTCGTCCCGCATCCGTTGCCATGCGGGGGCTTCACCGGGCAGCCGGTAATAAAACACGTCGCTGGAATGGGTACGGCCCTCTACCAGGGGAACCCCCAGCCTGCCGGCGCTTTCCCGCAGTTTCCGGCACAGGGCCTCGCTGGGTTTGATCGTGTCTTCCGTAAAACCGCTCTGGCAACGGGCATAGGTAGATTCGCTGTAAGCTTCGGTGACCAGTACCACGTCAAAGACCTTTAACGTGTCCGTATAGCCCCCCGCAGTGCCAATACGGATGATATTCTCCACATCGTATTGGGTGTAGAGTTCCCATGAATAGATGCCGATTGAAGGCATGCCCATGCCGCTGCCCATCACCGAGACCGGCAGGCCCTTGTAGGCGCCGGTATAGCCCAGCATCCCCCGGACATGGTTAAATTCCACCGCCTTCTCCAGATAGGTTTCGGCAATAAATTTTGCCCGCAGAGGGTCCCCGGGCATAAGGACTGTTTTAGCAATTTGACCCTTTTCGGCTGTATTGTGTGGTGTTGCCATAGCTTCTTCTCCTCAACACATATCGATTTTTTATCAACGATTAACGATATCGTTGATCTCCCGGGATGTCAGAACTCCGGCATTGCTTACTACGATCTCACCTGACCGGATCTTTGTCAACAGTTCCTTAACCTTTTCCACATTCTCAGTGCCCAGGGTGTTGGTAAGATTTTCGTTAAATACAATCCCCACCGCATCCTGTTCAAGGCCGTAGGTAACGGTAGTGCCAAAGGGAATACCGGCAGAATCCTGGTTATAATCGCTCAGAATCTTGAACAGGGCGTTGTCCAGACGCTTCAGGCTGGAGGTGATAACCGATGCCTGTAGATCCGTACCTGCCAGAGTCCTGTACTGGTCGGCGTCAACCCCTATGGCCATAACCCCCCGTTCGGCGGCGGCTTCAATGACGCCGTTCCCGGCGCCGCCGGCCACCTGAAAGATGATATCCGCCCCTTCTGAAATCTGGGCTATCGCCAGGTCTTTTGCCTTGGCGGTATCCACGAATCCGCCGACATAGGCCAGCTTGATCTTCGTTTGAGGATCCACATAGTGGGCCCCCTCGGCATATCCAACCAGAAAGTTGCTGATGGTTATCGCTTCTATACCGCCGACAAAGCCGATGATCTTGTCCGGATTTGCCGCCTTTGGAGAAACCGTGTAGTAGGCGGCAACGGCGCCGGCAAGAAACCCGGATTCGTTGGAATCAAAGAGCACGCACAGTACATTGGAAAGATCCCCCGCGGAATAGTCTATCGCCTGATCGAATAAAATAAATTTGGTGTTGGGATATTCCAGGGGAATGGTTTCAAAATTCTGCTTGTTCTGGTAAGCAATGCTCATGATAATATCCGCTCCGCTGTCGGCGGCCTCATAGATGGCGCTTTCCCAGATGGTAGGATCATCTCCCATTTCCCGGGTCTCCACATCGTAGTAGCGGCTCAGTTCACTGCCGGCCCGAAGCATCCCTTCATAGGCGGACTGCTGAAAGGAAAGGTCATTGTTGCGGCCCACGCAGAGAATCGCCTTTAACTTTTTCTCCGGATTATCGGCCTTTGCGGAATCGGAACGTCCGGACCTGCCGGAACAGCCGCAGAGCAACAGCAACAGTACCGCTAGAACGGGCACAAATAAAACCGACATTTTCCCAAACACACTTTTCATGTTTTCCTCCTGATAGTGTTCTTATCATTTATACCAGATAATATTTCCGGCTAAATTGATCGCTGCTTCTCCCTGCGCTTCTGGAAAAAACTGAAGACAGTATAAAATACAGTAACAAAACCGTAGGGGATAAGGTTGATCAGGTATACATCCATATTACGGTTTTGCAGATAAATGGAAAG
>JAITJI010000065.1 GCA_031279015.1 Spirochaetaceae bacterium | reverse complement strand
CCCCCCCCCCGCCCCCCCCCGCCCCCCCCCCCCCCCCCCCCCCCCCCCGCAAACGAATTGTTCAACGGTTTTTCATCCGGATGATGAACCGGCTTTCCGGAGAGATTGATAAGGTTGATTCCAAAAAGACAACATACCATTTTTAATACAACCGTATTCCTACAATAATTTTGCAAGATAGTTCATTTGTTTTTTTTAATTTACTATGACACAGGGTAATTGTCAACAAAAAATAGCAAATTTTTTGTGATTTTATTGACAAGCATTAAACAATGTCTATATGATGGTATATTAGTTACAATATTTTTGTATTTATCTTGAGGTAATATGATGAAAAGCTATCAACCCGGTTATCCCCGCCCCCAGTTTGCGCGGAATACCGGTTCCTGGGAAAACCTGAATGGCCAATGGGACTTTGCCTTTGACGATGCCGATGAAGGGATAGGGAGGGAGTGGTTCCGTTCCTTTCCCGGTTCCCGCAGCATAGAGGTTCCCTTCACCTATGAAACCGCCAAAAGCGGCATCGGGGATCCGGCCCCCCGCGGGGTGATCTGGTATCACCGGAACATCCATTTTGAAAAAAGCAAGGTAGCGGGGAAACGGCTTGTGATCCATTTTGAAGGGAGTGATTACCACACGGAACTCTGGATCAACGGCAGCTTTGCCGGCGCCCATGACGGAGCCTACGCCCGGTTTTCCTTTGACATCACCCCGCTCCTCCGGGACGGACAAAACGATATCACCGTCCGGGTGGAGGATTCCTTTGATACCTCCCAGCCCCGGGGCAAACAGCGCTGGAAGGCTGAGAATTTCGGCTGTTGGTATGTTCAAACCACGGGGATATGGAAGACCGTTTGGCTGGAATATGTTCCGGAGGAGCATATTGCTTCCCTCCGGATGACTCCGTTTTTAGCGGACGGCAAACTGGCGGTAGAGGCCGATGTTAAGACAAACCCCGGCGGCGCTGAAGGGGCCGGTCCTCCCCTGTATTTGGAGGCGGTGATTGAATTTAAGGGGCTGCCTGTCACCAGCCTGCTTGTCCCGGTCAACAAAAAACATATTGAATTTACCGCGGATGTCGTTAATACGGAGATAGGTGAATGGGGTGTCTTTACCTGGGCGCCGGAACATCCCCATCTCTATGACATCAGCTTCCGGCTCCTCCGGGACGGGAACCCTGTCGATGCGGTCCGATCCTATTTTGGCATGAGGGATATCCGGATTGACGGAGACAAGGTCCTCCTTAACGGCGTCCCCCTGTATCAGCGGCTCATCCTGGATCAGGGGTACTGGAAGGATAGCCACCTTACCCCGCCTGATGAAGAGGCCCTCATCACCGACATAGACAGAACGATGGCGGCAGGCTACAACGGGGTACGGAAACATCAGAAGACTGAGGATGAACGGTTCCTCTACTGGGCGGATGTCAAGGGCCTTCTGGTCTGGAGTGAGATGGCCGCCGCCTACGAGTTTAACGAATCCGCGGTAGGGCATTTTACCCGGGAATGGATGGAAATTGTACGGCAGAACTACAATCACCCCTCGATAATCACCTGGACTCCCTTTAACGAATCCTGGGGAATTTCGGGAATAAAAAACAATAGGGCCCAGCAGCGTTTTACCGAGGGAATATACAACCTGACTAAATCCTGCGATCCCTACCGTCCGGTGATTACCAATGACGGATGGGAGCACACCGTTTCTGATATCATCACCCTCCACGATTATGCGGAAAAGGGGGAGGATTTCTTCAGCCGCTATTCCGCTTATCTTGATGCGGCCCTGGACAACCTTGTATACGGTAATGGTTTCAAATCAGCCTTTGCCAAAGGTTACGGATACCGGGGGCAGCCGATCATCATAAGTGAATTCGGGGGTATTGCCTTTAACAACAACGATGCCGGCTGGGGGTATGGGAACAAGGTAAACACCGCCGAAGAATTTATCAGACGCTTCGACGCCATTACCACGGCCATCAAGAAAATTGACAGGGTATGCGGGTATTGCTATACCCAGGTTACCGATGTTCAGCAGGAGATAAACGGCCTCATGGATCCGGACAGAAACTTTAAGGTCGATCCGGCGATTCTCAAGGAAATCAACGAACGGCAGGTGAACAACCTGTACCGGTAACGGTGGCGGATGAAAAATCGTATCAACCTGGATCTGTATCAGCCTGAAAAAGCGGCGGAGATTCTCAAAGCCCTGGCCTCGCCGGTCCGGTTAAAGATGCTGCATATCCTGGTGGAAAAATCAGGATTGAATATCAGCGAGCTTGCCGAAGAATTCCGGCTTCCCCTCTCAACAACGGCCCTCCATGTCCGGATACTTGAGAAGACGGGGTTGATCTTTACCCAGGAAAAACCGGGAGTGCGGGGGGCCCAAAAGATCTGCGCCATTCTAGCCGAGGATGTTTACCTGAATCTGTTTAACCGGAAAAAAAACGATAAGCCCACAAGGGACATGGGCTACGACATGCCCCTGGGAAACTACTTTGACTGTTCCGTAACAAAACCCTGCGGTATCGCGGGGAGACGGTTCTATATTGGGATAGAGGATTCGGAAAATGCCTTTTACAGTCCAAACCGTACCCATGCCCAGCTCATCTGGTTTAACACGGGGTTTCTGGAATACCGTTTTTCCAATCACTTTATAAAATCCGGGCAGATCACCGAGGTGTCCTTTTCATTTGAAGCCTGTTCGGAAGCGCCGGGTTACAATAACGACTGGCCCAGCGATATTACCATTCGGATAAATGAAAAGGATGCGTTTACCTTCCGCAGTGTTGGCGATTACGGGGACAAACGGGGTATATACAATCCCGACTGGTGGCCTGACAGCGCCACCCAATACGGAGAACTCCACCGTCTGGAAATTACCCCCCGGGGCTGTTTCAGCGACGGCAGAAAATCATCGGATCTCACCATAGAAGATCTGGGCATTACCAAAGGCGAATACATCTCCTTCAAAATAGGCGTCAGGGAAACCAGCGAATACCCCGGGGGCATCAACCTCTTTGGGGAGCACTTTGGTAATTACCGTCAAAACATCGTGATGACCGCCAGGCTGGAGCGCTGAGTCTCCGGGACCGTCCGCGCATAAGGCGCTGCGCGGAAATACAGGGCATTTTAGAAAATACCGCTTGACAATTTTTTGTTTTTTGGTATATAATCCCTATATTATTACTAGGTAATATCCCAATTCAGGAGCATAACATGGCAAGAGTAGACAGGATCACCGACCTCATAGGCAAGACGCCTATCGTAAAGATCAACCGGTTGAACGAAAGTGAGGCCACGGTATACGTGAAGCTGGAGAGCTTTAACCCCTTCTCAAGCGTTAAGGATCGGATCGCCCTCGCCCTGATAGAAGCGGGGGAACGGGATGGGAAAATAAAAAAGGGCACCGTGCTGATAGAACCTACCAGCGGTAACACGGGGATCGGCCTTGCCTTTGTGGCGGCGGTCAAGGGTTACCGGATCATCCTGACCATGCCGGAAACCATGAGCATTGAACGGCGGAAGCTTCTCAAAGCCCTGGGGGCGGAACTGGAGCTTACCGAAGGGGCCAAGGGCATGAAGGGGGCCATTGCCAGGGCGGAGGAGCTGGCGGCGGCAACTCCCAACTCCTTTATCCCCCAGCAGTTTAATAACCCTGCCAATCCCATCATCCATGAGCAGACCACAGGCCCCGAGATATGGGAAGATACGGAAGGCAAGATAGACATCCTTGTCGGCGGGGTTGGTACAGGCGGTACCATCACCGGTGCGGGGAAATACCTCAAGTCAAAAAACCCATCTATAAAAGTGATCGCCGTGGAACCCTCCTCTTCCCCGGTGCTCTCCGGCGGTCAGCCGGGTCCGCACAAGATCCAGGGTATCGGCGCGGGTTTTGTGCCCCAGGTTTACGACAAGAACATTGTGGACGAGATCTACCAGACCGACGATGTAAAGGCCGGGACCGTCGCCCGTCAGGCCGCCAAAGAAGAGGGCATCCTGGCGGGGATATCCTCCGGGGCGGCGCTGGAAGCGGCATTGACCATCGCCAAACGGCCTGAAAACAAAGGAAAAACCATCGTGGCGGTACTGCCGGATACGGGGGAACGGTACCTTTCAACATGGCTCTGGGAAGAATAAGCCCCAGGACCCTGATCGCCGGCCTTGGCAATGACGGAAGTCCTGCCGCAGTTGAGGAACAGGTCCCGGGCTGCCGGTGAAAACAGCGGCTCCGGGACTAGAGTACGCTCTGCAGAAACTGGCGGGTGCGGTTGTTTTTAGGATTACTGAAGATCTGCTCCGGGGGGCCCGCCTCCAGGATTGAACCGGCAAACATAAAAACTACCGTGTCCGCCACTTCCCGGGCAAAGCCCATCTCGTGGGTTACCACCAGCATGGTCATGCCGCCGGTGGCGAGGGTTTTCATTACGCTTAACACCTCTCCCACCAGTTCCGGGTCCAGCGCGGAGGTAGGTTCATCAAAGAGCATAATCCGGGGCTCCATCGCCAGGGCCCGGGCAATAGCCAGACGTTGCTGCTGACCGCCGGATAACTTTGAGGGGAAGGCGTCAAATTTGTCCTCAAGACCAACCCGTTCCAGGAGAAGCTTTGCCTTTTCCCGGGCTTCTTCCGGGGGAATCTTCCGGACATGCACCGGGGCAAGCATCACGCTGTCAATTGCCGCTTTGTGGGGAAAGAGGTTGAAACTCTGGAACACCATCCCCACTTCCAGGAGGGCGGTATTCCGTTCATGGGGGGGCATTTTGACGGTATTCACCCCGTTAACACAGTCAAAGAGCAGTTTGTCTTCAATATAGATCTGTCCGCTGTCGATCCGCTCCAGCCGGTTGAGGGAACGGAGGTAGGTAGACTTGCCCGCACCGGAGGGTCCGATGATGCAAACCACCTCCTTTTGCTCCACCGAAAGGGACACATCCTTAAGCACCTCCAGGGCGCCAAAGGCCTTACAGACCCCTACCGTTTTTACCATTGACATGCCGCTGTTCCCCTATTGATATACCGAATACTTCTTTTCCAGTCTGTGAAAAATATATGAAAAAACTGCAGTAATGATGAGGTAGAGAATCATGGCGGGAATATAAACCATAGCCGATGCGGTAGACGAGGAAATTGAGCGGGTAACTTTGGTGATATCCGTAAGGGCGATGATTGAAACAAGGGAAGCGTCCTTCAACACCATGATAAACTCATTGCCCACCGGCGGGATGAGCCGCCGGATGGACTGGGGTACAATCACCAGGCGCATGGTCTGGGCGTAACTCATACCAAGCGCCCTGGACGCCTCGAACTGGCCTTTGTCGATGGACTGTATTGCCGCCCGGATAATCTCCGCGCAGTAGGCCGCCGAGTTAAGCCCAAAGGCAAAGAAGGCGGCCAGGAACCGGCTGTTGATGGTCAAAAAAGACGTGATCTGGGGAAGGCCGTAGTAGATAAAGTAGAGCTGCATGAGAAGCGGCGTTCCCCGGAAAAAGAAGATATAAGCCGAACAGATATTACTGAGCCATACCCTCTTTGACATTTTACCCAATGCCAGGAAAAGGCTCAGTACGAGTCCCGCCGAAACCGCCACAATGGTCAGAGAAATGGTAATTCGGGCTCCGTCCAAAAGGGGGGGTATCCAGCTGAGGACCTTCTGCATTTACGCTTCCCTATCTGACCGAAGAAACCACATCGGTACCAAAGACCTGTTGGGATATCCTCTGTAAGGTACCGTCGGCAAAGAGTTCGTCCAGCGCTTTGTTCAGGGCTTCGGTCAGGGCGTCGTTACCCTTCTTGAGACAGATTGCAAGAACCTCATCGTTGCTTACCTCGGCGGTAATCTCATAGGGATTCCCGGGCCTGCTAATGTATTCCGCAGCCACCACGCTGTCAACCAGAATCACATCAACCCGGTTCAGGGTGAGTTCATCAAAGCAGTTCATTACCTTGTCGTATTCAAAAACTTCAACCTTTGCGCCGGTCTTGGCAATCCACTCGGTGGCCAGGGTGTCGGAGGTGGTTTCAGCCTGATAGGTAAGGCGCAGGCCCTTGATATCCTCCATCGACGTGGGTTTAACGGGTGAATCCTTACGAACCACCAGCAGTTGGGAATTGGCCACATAGGGTTTGGAAAAATTGAAATTGACCGCCCGTTCTTCAGTATAGGTTACCGAAGAAATGATACAATCGTACTTACCCGTATCGACCCCCGCAAAGATCCCGTCCCAGGCGGTATCCACCCATTCAAAATTGAGGTTCAGTTTTCCGGCGAGTGCCTTGGCCAGTTCCACATCAAAACCCTGGGGGGTTTTGCCGTCATCGGCAAAGTATTCCATCGGGGGATAGCCGATCTCCATGCCTACGCTCAGGACTCCCTTCTTCAGGGTTAATCCGCCGGATTCCTGCTTTGCCCCGGCAAAAAGGCCGGAAGCCAGGATCAGGGCAAAAAGGACAACTCCTGCAAGCTTTTTCAGACTCATTTCTCCTCCTTAAAAAAGTACGGAAACCCCGGAACGGTCAATCACCGGATTGCATTCCCCAAAGCTTCCGTTTTTTATAGAGGCAGTATACTGTTTTGTCCGGAGAATGTCAATAAAAAAGGGGAATTTTGTGCATGTTTATGCGTTTTCTTGAATATATATACGTGTGTATACGTGAAGAAAACAGGGGCCTTAGGGGCTACCCTTTCTCCATATCTGCCAAAGCCGGACCTCCCTGCCGCCGGGAACGCTCATACACCAGTATCCGGGTTTCCGCCCGTTTCAGGGAAGCCCGGGCCCTGTCAATTTCAAACTTAAATATCCCCGACTCAAGAACTTCCATGGCCTGGGTCCGGGCTGCAATAGCCCGGTCATAGTCAATTTCTTCGGACCATTCGGCGGCGTCTATTACCAGCACGGTTTTATGCTCCTTTACCTCCAGAATACCTTCGGACGCAAAGGCCTCCTTCCATACTCCATTTTTGTCCTTGATCCGCAAAACACTCGTAAGCGCCGGGGCGGTAAAGGCGGAGTGTCCCGCGTAAACCCCTATTTCACCATCACTCAGGGTAAGGGAAATAGCCTCCACGGCATCCTTAAAAAAAGGCCGGTATGGGGTATGAACCTCAAAGTTAAAAAGCTTTGCCATTTCCGTCCTTCAACTCTGTCCTGCCTTTTCCAAGACATCATCAATACCGCCGGCCATAAAAAAGACCTGCTCCGGTATGGAATCGGTTTCGCCGTCCAGGATCATCTTAAAGCTCCGGATCGTCTCCGCAACAGGTACGTAACGGCCGTTTATGCCGGTATAACGTTCCGCCACAAAAAAAGGCTGGCTGAAGAAACGCTGTACCTTCCGCGCCCGGGAAACAATCAGCTTATCCTCCGTGGAAAGCTCGTCCATGCCGAGGATGGCGATGATGTCCTGGAGTTCCTTGTAGCGCTGGAGGATCTGCTGACAACGCCGGGCGGTTTGGTAGTGTTCATCCCCGACGATTGCGGGGTCGAGAATCCGGGAACTTGAACCAAGGGGATCCACCGATGGGTAGATCCCCAGTTCCACGATCTTCCGGGAGAGCACCGTGGTGGCATCCAGGTGGGCAAAGGTAGTAGCCGGGGCGGGATCGGTGAGATCATCCGCAGGGACGTAGACCGCCTGGACGCTGGTGATGGATCCCCGGGATGTACTGGCGATCCGTTCCTGCAGGGCCCCCATCTCGTTTGCCAGGGTGGGCTGATACCCTACGGCGCTGGGGATCCGGCCCAGCAGGGCGGAAACTTCCGCTCCGGCCTGGATAAACCGGAAGATGTTATCGATAAAGAGGAGTACATCCTGTCCGCCCTGATCCCGGAAATGCTCCGCCATGGTCAGCCCTGCCAGGGCAACCCGCATACGGGCGCCCGGAGGTTCATTCATCTGACCAAAGACAAGGGCGGTTTTTTCGATAACCCCGGATTCGTTCATCTCCTTCCAGAGGTCCGCCCCCTCCCGGGAGCGTTCCCCTACCCCGGAAAAAACCGAATAACCGGCGTGTTCGGTGGCGATGTTCCGGATAAGCTCCATGATGATCACGGTTTTCCCCACACCGGCGCCGCCGAAGAGGCCGATTTTGCCCCCCTTGGAGTAGGGGGCGATCAGATCGATTACCTTTATGCCGGTTTCAAAAATTTCGGTGGCAGGCCGCTGCTCTTCAAAACTGGGAGCCCCCCGGTGAATGGAGGCGTACTCGGCTTTGAGCTCCGGGCTTGAAGGCCAGACCCCCCGGTCATCAATAGGTTCTCCGATCACGCTGAACATCCTGCCCAGCACTGCCTCCCCCACGGGCACCTTTATTGGTCCGCCGGTATCCCGTACCGGAAGCCCCCGGGAGAGGCCTTCGGTGGCTTCCATGGCGACACAACGCACCCGGCTGTCGCCGATATGCTGCAACACCTCAACAATCACATTCCGCTCCCCAAATTGAACCTCCAGGGCGCTTAATATAGCGGGAATTACGCCATCCTTGAACCGGACATCCACCACCGGTCCGACGATCTGGGTGATATAGCCAATGTTTTCCATATCTGTAACCTTCTCCTCCTAATTTCCCAGCGCCGCCGATCCGGAAACGATCTCCGATACTTCCTGGGTAATACCCGCCTGCCGTGCCCGGTTGTAGTTGATCTGTAAATCGGCAAGCATCTCCTCCGCACTCCGGGACGCCTCATCCATGGCGGCCATCCGGGCGCTCTGTTCACTCACGTAGGCTTCCACCAGGCATCCGTAGATGATCCCCCTGATATACAGGGGTACCAGGGCATCAAAGACAGTTTCTACCGAGGGAAGAAATTCAAAATGGAGTTCTGCCCGCTCCTGCCCTTCGTTCCTGGACAACTCCGCCTGTATTTCCTTTACATCCAGAGGCAGGATCTGCCGTTGTACGGGGAGCAATTTTATGGTGCTGTACATGTGGGTATACACGATGTGTACCGCATCAAACATACCCCAGAGGTACTGAGAAATAATATACTCCGCAATTTCCTTGGCATTTTCCACCGTGGGCATCTGGGAGCGAAAGGAAAAATTCTCCAGAATAAGGTAGGGGCTGTGAATAAAATACCGGTATCCGATGGAACCGATCAGGATGAGAATGGGATTTTTGATGCCCGTACAGAATTCGTTGACCTGGCGATAGATATTGGCATTATAGCCCCCCGCAAGGCCCTTGTCACTGGTAACCACCATCACCGCGGTACGCATCCGGTTTTTGTCCGGGGGTTTAAAAAAATTGCTCTCCACATCCCCAACGCCGGAGAGGATGTCAAACATTGATTTCTGGATACGGGTAAAATAGGGTTCCGTATCCTCCAGGATCCGCCGGCCTTTACGCAGTTTTGCAGTAGAAATGAGGTTCATCGCTTTGGTTACCTGAAGAGTCTGCCTGATGGCCCGCATCCGTAAACGTACATCCCGTAAATTTGCCATCCCTATCCCTGCTGTTTAAGCTGTTTGCAATTTTCCACCGCCCTATTGAGTTCTTCTTCTATTTCTACGGTGGTACTGCCGGTTTTTGCGATGGTCTCCATGAGTTCCCTGTGGTGGATCGAGAGAAACTCAAGAAAACCCCGGATAAAGGGGGCCACCGTATCCTTTGCCATATCCATCAAATGCCCGTTCACGGCGACAAAGAGGATCGCCATCTCCTCCGCCATGGGAAGGGGAGAAAACTGGGGCTGCTTCAGCACCTCCATGAGCCGTTCTCCCTGGGCGAGTTTGTCCTGGGTGGCCTTATCCAGGTCGCTGCCGAACTGGGCAAAAGCGGCCATCTCCCGGTATTGGGCCATATCCAGCCTCAGCCGGCCTGAAATTTTACGGATCCCCTTGTACTGGGCCGCCCCTCCTACCCGGCTGACCGAAAGCCCCACGTCTATGGCCGGCCTGAAACCAGAGTTAAACAGCTCGGAATCCAGGAATATCTGACCATCGGTGATGGAGATGACATTGGTGGGTATATATGAAGAGATATCCCCCGCCTGGGTTTCCACAATGGGAAGGGCGGTGATGGAGCCGCCCCCCCGGGTGTCCGACAGCTTGGCCGCCCGTTCCAAAAGACGGGAGTGGAGGTAAAACACATCCCCCGGGAAGGCTTCCCGTCCGGGGGGTCTGCGGAGAAGCAGGCTTATGGTCCGGTACGCCACTGCGTGCTTGGAAAGATCGTCGTAGACGATGAGCACATCCCTGCCCTGGCGCATAAAGAATTCCGCCATGGCGCAGGCCGAATAGGTGGCCAGGTACTGCAGGGCCGCCGAATCCGAGGCGGAGGCCAGCACCACAAAGGTGTAGTCCATGGCGCCAACCTGTTCGAGATTCCGGATGATCGCCGCCACGGAAGAGGACTTCTGTCCGATGGCGCAGTAGACACAGTACACATCCTTGCCCTTTTGATTGATGATCGCATCAATGGCCAGGGCGGTTTTTCCAGTCTGCCGGTCCCCAATGATGAGTTCCCGTTGTCCCCGGCCAATGGGAATCATGGCATCTACCGCCAGGGTCCCCGTTTCCAGGGGGGTATCCACGGAACCCCGTTCTATCACCGGAGGCGCCGGGGATTCGACGGGCAGAAAAGCCTCGGCAATGACGGGGCCCTTGCCGTCTATTACCTCCCCCAGGGGGTTAAGGACCCGGCCAAGAAGGGATGGCCCCGAGGGAACGGAAACTACCCTGCCGGTACCCCGGACCTCTTCCCCGTCTTTTACCAAAGATTCCCCGGAGAGGAGGACGCAGCCAATCCCCTCTTCCTCAAGGTTAAGCACAATTCCCATGGCGCCGGAAGAAAATTCCACCAGTTCACCGTATATGGCCTTATCCAGTCCGTAGACGGTCGCCACCGAATCCCCAACCTGCACCACAAAGCCGATGCTGTCCGAAGAGGCTTTCGGTTCCCAGTTTTCAAGCTGCTGTTCCAGGACTCTGGCCAGGTCCCCAAAATTCATCATCAGGATCCTCCAAAAGAAACCTTATCCACAGGACCGGTGGAAAGTTCACGGGTCATACTCAGGAGTTGAGCCCGCAGGCTGGCATCGATACAATCGCCGCCTAATAACAACCGGTATCCTCCCAGAAGTTCCGGCTTGACCCGGACCTCCAACTTTACGTCCGCCGCGCCGGTCCGCCGCCGTATCCCCTTTTTAAGGGACTCCCGCAGATCCTCCTCCGGCGGAAGGGAACATTCCATCACGGCGTTGAGGATGCCCCGTTTCCGGTCCAGGATGAGCTCCGCCGCCTCCGCTACCGCATCGACCCGGCACAAACAACTTTTCCTGGTCAGGAGAACGATGAGGCGGACGGCGAATTCCGTGCCCCGGCCGGCAAAATGGGGACCCGCCCCGGCAATGGCGCTGCGGATAATCCGGTCCAACTGAAGGGAAGACGCCCTTCCCGTTACGGCGCCGGGTATCTTTTTAACCCAGGCAGCAAAAACCCGCAGGGCCGCAAGCCCCTCTTCAACATCCCCGGAGACCCCGTCCCCTTCCAGGGCGTTGATAAAGGCGCCGGCCCACTGCTTTGCAACAAACATCCTAGTCCCGTCCGAGTTCCTGCAGGAGGAGATCGGCGTAGCGCCGGTTGTCTTCGGACTGCAAGTCCCGCCTGAGCAGCCGGCCCGAGGCGTTTACCACCATGGCGGCGGCTTCGGCGCGGAACAGGGCAAGGGCGGTATGACGCTCCGCCTCCAGTTGCTTCCGGCCGTTGGCCAGGAGTTGTTCCGCCGCTTCCTTCCCCCGGGCGACAAGGGAATCCGCCTCATGCCGGGCTGTTTCCCGGGCGGCCTTGATGATCCTTTCCGCCTCTTCGCCGGCCTGTTTCAACTGTGCCTCATAGCGTTCAAGCAGCCGTTTGGCCTGATCCTTGTCCTGTTCCGCTTGGGCTATAGTATCTTCAATTTTTTTTGTTCGCCCTTCCATGAATTGAGTTACCGGCTTAAACAGAATCTTCCGCAGCACAAAGTACAAGATTCCGATATTGATAAGGGTGATCAGAAAGGTTGTTATGGAAGGATCTATCATACCAATATCCGTCAAGCCTTGGTGAATATGAGTATGGCGACCACAAATCCATATATGGCGGTGGCCTCCGCCAGGGCTATGCCGAGGAAAAAGGCGGTCATTATCTTCCCTGACGCCTCAGGCTGGCGGGCTATGGCCTCAGCGGTATGCCCTGTGGCGATCCCGATGCCTATTCCCGCTCCCAGACCGGTGACTACAGCGATGGCCGCCCCGATAAGAAACATCAAATTGGTTTCCATAATAAATAAACTCCTTTCCGGTTTTTAACAAACATATATCCGGACTACTTTTAAAGGTTACCCTAATGCCCGGGGCCTTAGGCGCTCATGCCTCCACCGCTTCCGCCACAAACAGCGTAGTAAGAAAGGTAAAAACTACTGCCTGAATGAGGCCGTCAAAAAAATCAAAATACAGGGACAGAGCCGCGGGAATCACCAGCGGTACGGGAAGGGCCTGCTCCACGAGCAGCATGATCACAAAGCCCCCCAGGATGTTCCCAAAAAGCCGGAGGCACAGGGAGAGGGGACGGATGATATACTCCAGAAGGTTGAATGGGAGCATCAATGGCACCGGCACAAGAAGCTGTTTAGCCCAGCCCTTGAGCCCCCGGGCCCGTAATCCTCCAATCAGGACCAGGAGAATCGATAGCAGCGCCAGGGCTGCGGTCAGATTGATGTCTCTGGTGGGGGGTTTTATGCTGAAGGGAGGTTCAATTCCCAGGATGCCAATAGACAGCGGTGAAATAGCGGGAAGGATATTTGCCAAAAAGAGAAACAAAAAAACGGTCCCGATATAGGGGCCATAGACCTTTGCCCGGTGTCCAAACTGGGCCCGGGAAAAGTTGTTTAAGAATTCGATCCCCGCCTCCAAAAAAACCTGCGCTCCCCGGGGGATCCGCTTCAAATGCCGGGTAAAGAGGAGGGATGCGACGATCAGAATCGCCATTACCACCCAGGAGATAAAAACCGTTTCATTTATATCGATAGACGTGATCTCAAGCCCCAGAATATGGAGCGATTTTCCCGCAGGTAACGGTATAGAAATTATAGTTTTAAAATCTTCCAGGGCCTCTTTTATATCCATAAAGTTACTTCCATCATTATGCACATGTTATACACATCTGACGTTTTTACCGTACCTTTCATGTATCATACTAATCGTTTTTAAAAAAAAAGTCATCGGTAAAGTATTTTTTTAACAATTCCTCGGATATTGCGTCACGGCGACTCATATTGGTATAGGTTGCTTCCAGAAAACCCTTGGTTAAATAGAAACTACCCAGGAGAAAGAATTCGGCAACCCGGGTAACCGTACCCATGGCCTGATACATCCTGACCGTACTCTCCAGGACAAAATCAGTCATGAGGTACTCAATCACCACCTGCTGGGACAGATTAACCGCATAGATCACCTCGGAAACGGGGAATCCATCCTGCATCCGGCCCTTCCCCAGCCTAACGAAAAAATCCCCAATCAGGGACCGGTCTATGCCCCGGTCAAGGGTACGGGCCAGGAGGGGATAAAAGGGCGCATCTATCCCTATCAGAGTCTCATCGTCCAGGACGCCATAATGCTTCAAATTGGGGGACTTCCGGATCTTTTCCTTCCATTTGAAAGCAAAATCACGGGATCTAAGGCTCAGCGAATCAATAAGCACTCGATCTACCATGATATAACTATACCATATAGAAGATTTTATGCAAGAGATCCGGCGGATCTGAAAATCCGGGGCTTCTCCGCACCGGTAAACGTTTCTATTGAGCTCAAGGCATGGGGACAGAAGGAAGTGGTCAACTGGGGACAGGGCGATGCGATGAACGCGTTTATAGCCGGAAAACTCCCGGTACGGGTCGATTCTTCAAAACTATAGCTTTCCTGTCTATGAACATCTCCCTTTTACTGGGAATACCAACGGCCTACGGTATGGGCCGGTATAAGATACCGGGGACATCTCTTCCGGGAATTTTGGCGGCGAAATTACGGATCCCCATTTCCATGAACTTTTGATCCGGTGGTTCCGGTGCGGACAATGAGATCTGGTCTTTTACGGACGAAGGGTATACTATAAGGAAGCATGGTGGCAGCGCCGCTGGATCAGATACCCGTCTTTACCAGGGACGGAACTAGTTTTTTGTAAAGGAACATACCATGAAATTCAGGGATGGTTACTGGCAAATCAAAAAAGGGATGCATCAGCTTAATTTGGCTGCCGTGCTTGATGTGGGTGTTGCGGAAGATTCCCTTGCCGTATATACCGCAAGCAGGCAGACTGTTAGCCGGGGAGACGGGGTTGATCTTCCGCTTCTCACCACGGTTTTTTCTTCACCCTTGCCGGATGTCATACACGTCAGGATGTATCACCACAAGGGGGGAGTACGGCGGGGGCCGGAATTTACGGTATTGCCCGACGGCAAAAACCAGGTGGCTGTCCAAACGGAAGGAGATGACTACATCCTCACCGCCGGAGCCCTGTCGGTTAGGGCCTGCGGGGAATCGTGGAAGACGGTTTTTACCCGTAAGGGAAAGAAGCTTACCGAAATTTCCGGCAGAAATTCCGGGTATTTTACCGGTATGGCGGAGGCCGCCTTTATGGTCCAATACCTCAGTTTATCTGTAGGGGAAACGGTCTACGGCCTGGGGGAACGGTTTACCTCCTTTGTAAAAAACGGCCAGACGGTGGATATCTGGAATGAAGACGGCGGTACTTGCAGTGAGCAGGCGTACAAAAACATACCCTTTTATATCACCAGCCGGGGATACGGTGTATTGGTGAACAATCCCGGCAGGATCTCCTTTGAGGTTGCGTCGGAGGTGGTTACCGCAGTTCAATTTTCCGTACCCGGAGAGATTGCCGATTACTACCTCATTGCCGGGGATACCCTCAAGGATGTGCTCAGAAACTATACCGCCTTGACCGGACGGCCTGCCTTGCCGCCGGCATGGTCTTTTGGGCTTTGGCTATCCACCTCATTTACCACGGATTATGATGAAAAAACGGTGACTCAGTTTATCGACGGCATGGCCCGGCGCAGTATCCCCCTGAGGGTGTTTCATTTCGATGCCCTCTGGATGAAGGAATGCCAATTGGTTGATTTTGAATGGGATAAGGCGCAGTTCCCCGAACCGGCGGCCATGCTGCGGCGGCTCAAGGAACGGGGCGTGAATATCTGTGTGTGGATCAATCCCTATATCGCCCAGAAATCAAGACTCTTTGACGAGGGTATGGAGAAGGGATACCTCGTCAAGAAGGCAAACGGCGATGTCTGGCAGTGGGATCGGTGGCAGTCCGGTATGGGTCTGGTAGATTTTACCAATCCCGCTGCATCCGCATGGTATACGGGGAAGCTTAAAAAACTCCTGGACACGGGGGTGGATACCTTTAAAACCGATTTTGGCGAACGGATCCCCACCGATGTGGTCTACCACAACGGCGCCGATCCTCAGGGAATGCATAATTACTATACGTACCTGTACAACAAAGCTGTGTTTGAGCTTTTGGAAAAGGAAAAAGGCAGAGGAAACGCCCTGGTTTTTGCCCGGTCCGCCACTGTTGGAGGACAGCGCTTCCCGATCCACTGGGGCGGGGACTGTTCGGCAAACTACGAATCCATGGAAGAAACCCTGCGGGGAGGCCTCTCCTTTGCCCTGTCCGGTTTTAGCTTCTGGAGTCATGATATCAGCGGCTTTGAAAATACCGCTACCCCGGATCTTTTTAAGCGCTGGGTTGCCTTTGGCTTGTTGTCCACCCACAGCCGGCTTCATGGCAACCATTCCTACCGTATGCCCTGGTACTTTGACGAAGAAGCCTGTGAAGTTCTGCGTTTTTTTGCGGAGCTTAAAAACACCCTCATGCCCTACCTCTTTAGCTGTGCGGTTTTATCTACCGAAGAGGGCATACCCATGATGCGGGCCATGGTCCTGGAGTATACCGATGATCCCGCCTGTACATGGCTGGACCGTCAATATATGCTGGGGGATTGTCTTTTGGTAGCCCCCATCTTCAGTGATGACGGAAGGGTCTCCTATTATCTCCCCCCGGGCAGATGGACGAACCTCATAAGCGGGGATGTTGTGCCGGGAGGGGTCTGGCGTAAAGAACAGCACGGCTACCGGAGTCTCCCGCTGATGGTAAAACCCAATTCCGTTATCCCTCTGGGGAACAACACCGGACGGCCCGATTACGAGTATGCCGACGGTCTGTGCTTCCATGTATTTGAACTGGAACCGGACAAAACCGCCGGCGCCAGGGTTTGCAATACCGGGGGAGAAACCAGGCTGGAAATCGAAGCCGTCCGGCGGGATGAGATCTATACCTTTACCGTCAATGAAACCGGGGTTCAAAACCGGTCCTGGTCTATCTGTCTCCGGGGCATCCACCAGTACCGGTCCCTGGAGGGGGCCTCCGGACAGGATGGGGAACAGGGCCTTGTTATTACCCCCTGTCCGGACATCCGGCGGATAGTCCTGCTGGCATAGGGCCCGGAAGGGATGTTCCCAACCCCAAATCCGGGGCCAATGAAGAACCCAGGAGCAAGCGCAAACCGAAGGTTAGACGGGGTATGGACCACGCCTTCCAATCAAACACCGATGCCGCATGAACCGGGGGATATTTCTATTGGTTGTTGGCAGGCGCAATTCGGACGCCGTGATGCCTCAAAACAAAACCTGGCCGAACGCTTGCTTTTCTTATAGAGATCTGTTATCATAGCGTTACAAAAAGCGGGGAGAGAAGGGAATGCAGACAGAATCGGTTGTTGAGTGGGATGATAGCTATTCTGTAGGGGTTGAGCTGATCGATAATCAGCACCGGGAGCTCATCAAAATGACCAATGATCTCTTTGCCGGCTGCCAGAAAGGCGGTACCACCGCGGAGATGTACTTTATGAAGACCATCCAGGGAGCCGTCAAGTATGTAAAGACCCATTTTTCTACTGAAGAGATCATCATGGAGCGACTCAAGTATCCCGATTTCCTGGTTCATAAAAAGGAACATGAAAATTTTGTTGCCAAGGTTCTTAAAGAGGTAAAGGATTTTGAAGGTGCAAAAAATTTTGTCCCCCTTGATTTTGCCCGGTATCTGCAAGACTGGGTGTTAACCCACATCGCCCTATCTGATAAAAAATACGGTGTCTTTTTTAATGAGCTCAAGAGTAAAGGCGCCCTGGACGAATCGATGTTAGTGGTGTAGACCCGTGCAGGGTTTTGCACGGGTCCTCAATAGCCTTAGGGTGCGGACAGGGCCGCCATGGTGATGTAGTTGTAGGGCTGATTGAAGTGGGGCAGGAAGAAGATGTCCAGCAACTTCAACTTGTCAATGGTGATTTTCTCCTCGATTGCCAGGGAGAAGAGGTGAATTCCCATGGATATGTCCTGGAAAGAGGCCATCTGGGCCCCTAATACCCGGCGGCTTGGTTTATCGTAAACGATCCGTATCTTTACCCGGTGGTTGTTGTCCTTAATGAATGCGGGTTTCTGGGTGTCCTCAAATTGGGTGTAGAGGGGATCGAAGCCTGCCTTCTTTGCCGCCCTGAGGTTGAGGCCGGTGGAGACCATCTTGTAGTCAAAGATACAGATACCGTTGGAGCCCTGAACCCCTGCGGATTCCAGAGAGGCGCCGCAGGCGTTGTGTCCCGCCACGATTCCGCTCCGCACGGCGTTGGTGGCCAGGGCGATGTAGGCATCGGATTGAAGGGCGTTGCTGTACACCGTGGCGCAGTCTCCAATGGCGTACACGTCGGCTTTGCTGGCCTCCTGCTTCCGGTTAACCTTATAGGCGCCGTTGGCAAAGGTTTCCAGGTCTTTTCCGGCCAGGGTGGAATTGGGCCTAAAGCCAATGGCCATGATCACCAGCTCCACCGGGTATTCGCCCTTATCGGTTACGATGGCCTTTACCTTGGCATCTCCCCGGATCTCCTGAACGAGTTCCCTGAAGTGGAGGGCCACCCCGTGGTCACTCAGGACCTTATCCATATCCCCGGTGAACCAGTCGTCATAGTAACTTGAAAGGCAGGTTTCCTCCGCCTCAAAGAGGAGGGCCTTTTTCCCCCGGCGCTGTACCGCCTCGGCAATCTCTACGCCGATATAACCGGCGCCAACCACCGCCACGTTTTTTATCTCCGGATCATCCAGAAGCCTGTGGATCTTCTGTCCGTCCTGGTAGAGCTTAACGTACTCTACGTTGGGCAGTTCAAGGCCCTTGATCCGGGGGGTGATGGGGAGGGAACCGGTGGCGATGATGAGTTTGTCATAGGCTTCGGTGAGTTCCCTGCCTCCCTTTTCCCGGGCAATGACCCGTTTTCCCTCAAAATCGATACGTTTTACTTCGGTTTCCATGTGTACATCCGCTTTTTTAGCGGCCAGAATATCCCGGGAAGAGTAGAAAAGACTCCGGGGATCGTCGATCTGCCGGCCAATGTAGAGGGCTGTACCGCAGCCCAGATAGCTGATGTTATCGTTGCTGTCAAAGATCGTCAGATGATTCCCCGGGTAGTTATCCAGAATGGTATTTGCCGCCGCAGTTCCCGCATGATTCGCTCCAATCAAAACAATTTTACTCATGATATACCTCTTATTAACTGAGTGTTGAGCCTGTTCCAAAACTAATTAACTGTGCGCCAAACACGCACGATTTTAGAGCAACCTCTATTATAAAAATGTTACTTTCTATTAACAGTATAAGTTCCCTGGACGATAAAAACAAGGTTTTTTTTAGAACAGGAGGACTTTTAGAAAACTCATGCAAAAAAAGAGCGGTTCCCCCGGAAAAGGGACCCCCTAGATGAAGTACATATAGGACTCGTCGGGGTCTACGGTACCTATCAGTGATGCCAGGGTCTGGCGGTCGATTACATTGGCGATCCGCTCGTTAAGGCGGTCAAAAACAGTAAGCCTGATGCAGCGTTGCAGGCCGGATTCCGGAACATTGGGCAGGGGAGGGTCCACCACCAGCATGTCCCCCTCCAGTACCCGGAGTACATCACCAATGATAATATCCTGGGGATGCCGCGCCAGGGTGTAACCTCCGGAAGCGCCTTTAATGGACCGGATAAAACCTGCCCGGCGGAGGATGATCACTACCTGCTCCAGGTAGCGGACGGAGATATGCTGTCGTTCCGCCACATTGGCCAGGGCAATGTGGGATCCCCCGGTATGTTCAGCAAGATCGATCAGTAACCGCATACCGTATCTGCCCCGGGTTGAAATTTTCATATAGCATACTCCAGTTTGTCCATAGCCTTATAGGCTTCCACCAGGTCCAGAAGGGTGATGGAATCCACGCATTTGCTGATCTCCCGGTACAGTTCGCTCCAGGTATGCTTGGAGATGCAGGTTGCCTCAATAGGGCATTTTTCCGAGTTAACGCAGGCCACCGGTTCCAGGGGACCCTCCACGGTTCGCAGGATATCCCCCACCCGGATGTTTTCCAGGGGGCGGCCAGGCAGATAGCCCCCCAGGGGACCCCGGATGCCCTGGACGATCCCCGCCCTCCGCAGGGGGATAAAGAGCTGCTCAAGGTAGCCATCGGAGATGCCCGTATACTCCGAGATGGCACGGGTACTGCAGTATTCACCCGGGGGAAGCAGGGCCATGTAGAGCAGGGCTTCCAGGGAATACCGCCCTTTAGTCGAAATTCTCATAGATTCTCCTTTTTACATCGATCAAAGGCCAAGGCCAGATCGTTGACTATATCCTGTTCATCTTCAATCCCCACGGAAAGGCGGAGCAGCCGGTCGTTTACCCCTGTGGAAAGCCGCATCGCCTCCGGAATAGACCCATGGGTCTGTACCAGAGGGAAGGTGATAAGGGATTCAACCCCTCCGAGGCTTTCGGCAAAGAGGATGAGGGACAGATTCTTGAGGATCACCGGTACATATTCGGGCTTTTTAAGGTAAAAGGAGATCATGCCCCCAAATCCCCGGGTCTGGGAACGGGTCAGGCCGTATTGGGCATGGTCCTCAAAACCGGTAAAAAAGACCCGTTCCACCACCGGCTGCTCCCGGAGCCAGCGGGCTATGCCAAGGGCGTTCCGTTCATGCCTTTCCATCCGGATGGCCAGGGTTTTGATGCCCCGGAGCACGAGCCACGCGTCAAAGGGACTCAGGGATGCCCCCTCGCTTTTCTGATTGTTCCGCAGCAGGGGTTCAAGATCCTCCCGGGAATGGACGATACAGCCCGCCAGGGTATCGTTATGACCCGCCAGGTATTTGGTACCGCTGTGGACCACCAGATCCGCCCCCAGATCCAGGGGATTCTGGAAGCAGGGCGAAAGCAGGGTGTTGTCCACCACGAGCAGCCCTCCCTGACGATGGATGATCCCGGCGCAACGCCGGATATCCGTTACCTTCATCATGGGATTTGAAGGGGTTTCGATGAAGAGGCCCCTGGTCTCAGGCCGGATCGCCGCCTCTATCCGGGCGATGTCGCTGGTATCCACCCAGGAAAAGGAAAAGCCATAATGGCTGTAGTATTCATTGAAGAGGCGGTAGGTGCCGCCGTAGAGATCTTCGGAAACCACCAGGTGATCCCCGGGGTTAAAGACCTTGATCAGCGCGGAAATTGCCCCCATGCCGGAGGCAAAGGCAAGGCCGTATCTGCCGTGTTCGATCCGGGCTATGACCTGTTCCAGCTCTGACCGGGTTGGATTAAGACCCCGGGAATAGTCAAATCCCGTGGATTCACCCAAAGCCGGATGCCGGAAGGTGGAACTCTGATAAATGGGAGTGCTAATAGCTCCCGTGATGGGTTCAAAAAAGTGTATCCCCCGGACAAAAATGGTGGTATCGGCATATTTTTTAGTACAGTCGGTATCCTTCCGCATGATCTTCGATTATATCCTTAAATTCAGGGCATTGTCAAAATCAGCGATAAGATCGCCGGGGTCTTCAAGCCCCACGGATATCCGTATCAGGGTGTCGGTAATGCCAAGCCGGGCCCGCTCTTCCGGCGGCATGGCGGCATGGCTCATTCTGACCGGATAGGAGGCGATGGTCTCCACCCCTCCCAGGCTTACCGCTGCCGCCGCATATTTGACCCTGCCGAGGAAACGAAGCGCCTGTTCGGCGGTTTCCGTTTTGAAGGAGAAGACCGCCCCCGCCCCGGATGCCTGGGCTTCATGGATATCCCGGCCGGGATGGTCCGCAAGGCCGGGGTAAAACACGGCGCTGACCCGGGGGCGCCCTGTCAGATGCCGGACCAGTTTGGCGGCGGATTCCTCCTGGGCCTTAAGCCGTACCTTAAGAGTCTTTATGCCCCGTATGACCAGCCACACATCCCAGGGACCCGGCACCGCGCCAAAACTGTTTTGCACCGCATAGATCCGCTTCCCCAGAGCCTCATCCCGGGTTACCGCCAGCCCGGAAACAACATCACTGTGACCCCCCAGAAACTTGGTGGCCGAATGGACTACAATGTCCGCCCCCAGTTCCAGGGGCCGCTGGAGGAGGGGGGTCATGAAGGTGTTATCCACAATGGAGATGATCCCCGCCTCCCGGGCTATTCCCAGGCAGGTCCGGAGGTCCGTAATCTTGAGGAGGGGGTTAGAGGGAGTCTCCAGAAACAAGGCCCGGGTATTGGGCCGGATCGCCTCCCGGATCCGGTCCGGGTCCGTGGTGTCCACAGGGGTTACCGAAAGACCCCATCTTTTATAGAAAGTATTGAGGATGCGCCAGGTACCACCGTACACATCCTCTGCGGCGATGATGTGATCCCCTGCGGAAAGGATCCCCAAAACCGAAGATACCGCAGCGATTCCGCTGCCAAAGGCATAGCCCCCGGCGCCCCCCTCCAGGGCGGCGATGATATCCTCCAGGGCTTTGCGGGTGGGATTCCCTGACCGGGCATAGTCAAATTCCCGGTGTTCCGAAAGATCCCCCTGATCAAAGGTTGAAGTCTGCAGAATGGGTACCCCCAGGGCGCCCGTTTGAGGATCTGTTTCATATCCGTTGTGTATAAGCAGGGTTTCCCGTTCCATCTGATCCCTTTGGTGGTAATTTCCTATATAAATTGTAGGATATTTTAAATTTCTGTGCAAGTCGGCCGGGGACGTCATGGCAGATTACCCGGAACGTCCTCCGCTACAACTTTGCCTTTGACCCCTGCCGGGTTGAAAACCCGGGGGAAGCCGGTAACGAGTTCAAGCAGGCCATGGTTTCGGCGCCGTTTATACTACCGGCGTCCATTCCATACCGGGATCAAGAGGATATAGCGGACGTTTCACCTTTTCATAGGGAATGGTTTCAAGAATTTCGTTGGAACAGCCCCGGGAAGCTGCCATAATGGCCCGGGCGGCTATTTTACGGAAACAGGGTTCCAGGTATCCAAGCTTTACTACCACCAGACAGTAATCCGCCGCGTTGATCCCCAGAGCCGGGAGGAGATTTTCGTCGCCAAACCCTATGTGTTTTGATGTAACGCTGATGAGGATGTTACACAGATCCGCAGAAGGCAGCGCCGGTCTTACCAGGGCAAGATCCGACTTGTAGGGGCCGTAGTCCCGTACTGTTTTTTCCACCCTCACCCTGAAGGGGAGTTTTTTGCCGTTGAGTTTGTCCCAGTTGCCGCCCAGGGTGATGGCGATTTCGGCGCCTTCACCGGCTTGTACACAGGCGGCTACGGCGGGGGCGTCATAGAAACCCGAGTAAAGCAGGGGCGTCGGGAGCTTTTCAATACGATCCGGGATCCTGAGGATCTCTTCAAGCACCTCTGTGGCGTCTCCCGCTGCGCCTGCCGTCGGATTGTCACCCGAATCTGAAACAAAAACAGGACGCTCACCCTTTTCCAGAACTGCCGTACAGGCGGCGGCCAGGGCTTCCCGGGAATTGTAGCACTCGGTACGAAAACTGAATTCCTTCCGGCGGCGCCAAAATGCTTCCGCCAGGTCCCGCGCCGCCTTATCCGCAGCCGCCCTGTTTTCCGTAAAGGCCGAAACCAGGATGGTAACCGCATTGTATTCACAGTCGGCCCAGGGAAAACCCAGGAGGATAGACGCCGCAAGTATGGCGGTCTTGTCCGTTCCTGAATCCCTTTCCAGCGCTTTGCAGGTTTCAAGGAGGGAAGCCATGGGTTCGGCTGCGCTTTCGGATTTTTCCCCGGCTATCATTACCGGAACACTCCGGGAAGCGGTGTAGAGTTTCTTTCTGGTCTTGAGGGTTTCAAGGAGCATTCTTGCGGCAAGAACCCCGGTTTCAAAACTATCCACATGGGGTGCGGTTTTGTAACCGGCAAAACCGTCAACGGCCCTTAACAAGGCCGGCGTGATGGTGGCGTGCATGTCCAAAGCCGCAGTAAAGGGAATGCCGGGGAGGAGGTCACGCAGGGCAAGGCAGAGATCCCCTTCGGCGCAGAGACCGCCTTCAACCTTCATGGAACCGTGAAGGGCAAGGCAGACCCCGTCAATGGGCCCCTGTTTCAATGCTTCCCCGGCGGCTTGGAGCATTTCAGCCTTGATCTTCCCATAAAACGCCGCTGAGACTACGCCGTTAGGCACCGCTCTGGCCAGCACGGTGGGAATAACTTCCGCTCCGCCCTTTTGCAGTGTTTCAATGATTCCCGCAGATGAATGGCGGGAAAATACGCTTCTTCTGGAAATTTCGTTTCCCCGGAGTACGACAAAATCATCTTCCCCCGTGATGATAGGATTCAGGGAATTGGATTCATGGCTGATACCGCCTGAGAGTATACGCATGGATAGATCCTCCGGAAGTTAAGTATACTATAAATCGAGGTAGTTTCAAAACCACCTTGATCAGCGTTTGGTATCGAGGGGGTAGAAGATTTTTCATATAGAAGGTTCTCCCTTTACAAGGTCCTTGGGGCGGTTAATACGCGGATGCTCTGGCCGGCGGCGCGGGCGGTATGGATGTGGATGCGGCTATAGACATAATTATCAAATTTTAGTATGGTCATGATATACGGCGCCGTACCCAAGCGGTAAGGGAGTGGTCTGCAAAACCATTATGCGGCAGTTCGATTCTGCCCGGCGCCTTTAGTCCGGGGTTCAGCAAAGACTGTATGGGGGCTCCGGTGCTTACCCTATGCGATAGGCATGCTGAACGCCGCCTGCATTTTCCGCCGTTTTTGGGCCGCCTTTTCATTCCGCGCCTTTGATTCCGCCAGAGACAGGCTGCCCAGATAGTTGTCCAGAATTATCTGATCGTTCCCGGATAAAAAGATAAATTCCATAGACAGGACCGGTTCTTTGCGGACCACCCGGCAGATGGGAGAAATGATATCATCCCCCACCCGGAGGG
Source organism: Spirochaetaceae bacterium (assembly GCA_031279015.1). Lineage (GTDB taxonomy): Bacteria > Spirochaetota > Spirochaetia > Treponematales > Breznakiellaceae > JAITJI01. The sequence goes on along the minus strand of JAITJI010000065.1, from coordinate 32,055 downwards.
AGCATTCGCCAACCTCCTCATCCGGGGGGATATTTTCTATGAGTTCCTGATCATAGGGAGCAAAGGAAATGCCGGTGGTGGAGAGGGTTTTTACCGTACCTATGATGATAATCTTATTCAACGGGTTGGCTACACAGAGACCAAAGCGGGTCCAGGTTTCGGCTTCATAGCGCCGGGCTTTGCGTTTCTCCTCCACATTGACGTAGCGGGAGAGAATGTTCTGGAGGCGGTGCATTTCTCCGGCAAAGACCAGATTTTCTGAAACGATGCCGTTTGCACCGATAAAAAAAGCCTTGGAAGCATCCTCCAGGGAGAAATTGTCCCCCCTGAGGATGATGATGGGACATACATCCTTTGAGCGTTCGGCCCGGACGTATTGCAACAGTATCTTCCAGTGCCGGGGAAAGTCCTGGGCGCTGATGATAATAGCCGTAGGATCTATCTCGTCAATATTATCCATCGCCTTGATCACATACCGGTAACGGATCAGGTCGAATCCCAGCGGTTTTATGTTCCGGGAAATGAGATCAAGCACATCATCAGAGCCCAGGATCAATAACAGCTTCATTCAGTCCCCAAATTCACCACCGAATAGTCAATAACTGTCCAAATATCGTCTTTCCGGTGCAAATAATATGTATATCTCTTCCTCTCAATATAATCTCCTGTTTTAAATTTTTCTAGTACCACAACGGTACCTTCTTCGGCGCCATAGGTGGTCCGTTCAATTTCAAAGGTCATGGGAATAGTGGCGATATCCCCATCCACCACGCTGCTCTGCAGATCCTGCCGGTAACGGGCCAGCATCCGGCGGCGGCCTTCCTCAGATTCCGCAAGCCACTGCCGCTGGCGGCTGCCGTCCCGGGAGATCATGACATCCAGGTCCAGGTAGAGGAAGAATTTTTCCCATTGCTCCTTTTGCCGGGCGGTGAGGATATACCGGATTGTTTCATCCGGGGGCAATTTTTCCCGAACCAGGATGGCGTTGGTCTCCTGGTCCATCTCCAGGGGGATACCGTCAGGACCGGGCAGCAGGGGAGGCCGGAGGTTGAGGCTGAGACGGTTTGATTCCAGGGGCTGAACGCCGGGGCTGCGGTACAGTTCCGGGTAGATCCGGGCCTGCACAACAAAGGCGCCGCTCTGGTTCAGCGCCGCATAATCCCGGAGATCCTCCACAAAGGAGAAGGATTCCCCGCTTTCAACCACAACTTCCCGGAAAAAAATTTGCCGGCTTTCGGTCCGTTTCCGCACCAGCAGTTCCGCGGGCTCTAAAACCCGGTTGGATACGGTCCTGACATCAAAATCCACGGACCAGGCCCGTTCATCCGCCAGTTTGAACCGGTAGGTTGCAGGACCCCTGTTTGTAAGGGTCACCAGTACGAATATGGGGGCATCCTCCACGTAGTAAATGCGCTTGTCGTAGTACCGGATGCCTACAGAGACGGAGGAAGCTCCGCCGGGTACGGGCGGCTGGGCTTCTGTTGCGGCCAGTGTTCCGGTAAGCAGCATTCCGGCAAGGGGGATACATAAAAGGGATATCTGTTTCACCTTGAAACTCCATTTATAGAAAAAAAAACAATACTATATTATAGTAATCGGAAGGTCGATATGAATACCTTATCCTTTCCTGCCTTCCTCGATGCCCTGTGGACATCGCCGGAGGGTGTCAGAGTCCTTGCCGCCTGTAGGGAGGGGGTTTTCCCTCTGGAACTGGAGGGCTCCGAAGGGGCATTTACCGCCGTCCTTACGGGGATGCTCTTTCGTTCCTTTCCCGGCCGGTTTCTCGTGGTTACCCCTACGGATCGGGAAGCGGAGGAGCTGATCTCAGATCTCAGGACCCTGGGGGTAGAGGCGGACCTCTTCCCCTGGTGGGGAACCATGCCATACCGGGAAATGGCCCCTCTTTCAACGGTTTTTGGTGAACGGACCCGGGTCCTGGCTTCCCTTGTCCGGGAGGATCGGGGCATAGTGGTGGCCTCTGAACGGGCCTATTTAACCCCCCTTCCGCCGCCGGAGTATATCCGGCGCCTCCTGCTGACCCTGCGTCCCGGCGGAAAGATCGATACCTTCCGTCTTTCCGAAACCCTGGTGAGTTACGGGTACATCAGGACTCCCCGGGTCCAGGTGCATGGGGAATTCGCCCTCCGGGGGGAGGTCCTGGATATCTTTATGGGAGGGGATGATGACGCCTACCGGGTACTGTTCAATTTTGATACCGTGGAATCCATCAAGCGCTTTGATCCCCGGGATCAGAGCGGTCTGGAGCGGGTGGATGAACTGACGCTCCGGCCGGTCAAGGAGGTTGTCTGGACCGATGACCGGATTGAGGCCCTGAGCCGTAACCTGAGTTTTTTTGAGGAATTCCCCGGCAAGGGCCGGGTTTTTCTGGAGGATCTGATGACCCGCCGGGAAGCCGGCGGGGAGGAACTCTTCTTCCCCCTGGCCTTTGAGAATCCCGGGGGCTTTCCCGTGGCGCTCACGGACTACTTCGGCGCCGGGGGAGCCGTCTGTTATGTTGACCGGGAACGGCTGGAAAACGCCCAGGAAGCCCTGGACCGGGAATACGAAGGTCTCTACCGGGCAGCGCTTCGGGCAATTTCCCCGGAGCCGGGGTCCGGTTCAAAGGCAGGGCCGGCCGGGTCAGGGTCAGCCAAAGCCGGGGCGGCCAGGCCCGGCGGACATCCGCCAAGCCGTGAATTGCCCGCCCCCCACCGGATCCTCCTCAAATTCAGCGATCTCCTCTCCCGGATCCCCCGCCGGGTTTCCTTTATGACCATCAAGGGAGGCGGTGAGGCGGGGGCGGTCCGGCTGGAGCTTTCCTGTGACCCGTCCCGGAGTTTTTTTGGGAACATCAACTATCTGAAGGAGGAATTCGGCGCCCTCATGGCTCAGGGCTGGCGGCTTGTCATAGCTGCGGAATCGGATGTGCAGGCCGGCCGTATCCGGGAACTCCTGACGGATCTGTCGCAGGAGGAGAAGGGCCGCCCCGCCGCTGCCCCCCTTCTGCCGGCGGTGTTTGCGGCGCCCCTCTCCGCAGGATTCTCGCTTCCGGGGATCAAGCTCATGGTGGTGCAGGAAAATGAGATCTTTGGCCGGCGGAGACGCCCCCCCCGTTCCCTCAAACAGGTCCGCAGCGCGGTCATCGACACCTTTGTAGAGCTTAACCCCGGGGACTATGTGGTCCACCTGAACTACGGGATCGGTCTCTTCAAGGGGATTGAGCGAATCCGGGCCCTGGGGCATGAGCGGGACTATGTGAAGCTTGAGTATCTGGGAGATGAGGTGGTCTTTGTCCCCATTGAGCAGGTTAACCTGGTACAGCGTTACATCGGTAACGAGGGGGCGCCGCCCCGGCTGGACAAGTTGGGCTCCAAAAGCTGGGAAAACCGGAAGGGACGGGTCAAAAAATCGGTAGAGGATATTGCGGAACGGCTCATTGTCCTCTACTCCAAACGGAAAGCCGCCCGGGGCTTCCCCTTCCCCCGGGATACGGAATGGCAGACTGTGTTTGAGGCGGCCTTCCCCTTTGAGGAAACCGCGGATCAGCTCCGTTGCGTGGAGGAGATCAAGGCGGATATGGAGAGCCCGCACCCCATGGATCGGCTCATCTGCGGGGACGTGGGCTACGGCAAGACCGAGGTAGCGGTCCGGGCCTGCTTCAAGGCCGTCATGGGGGGAAAGCAGGTGGCCTTTTTGGCCCCTACCACCATTCTGGCGGAACAGCACTATGAAAACTTCCGGGAACGGTTTTCCCAGTTTCCGGTACGCTTGGGCATGCTCTCCCGCTTTGTGGATCGGGGTAGAGCAAAACGGATCCTTGCGGAACTGAAAAACGGCGGGATCGATATTATCGTGGGAACCCACCGGATCATCCAGCGGGATGTGATCTTTAAGGATCTGGGCCTCCTGGTGATCGATGAAGAGCAGCGCTTCGGGGTCAAAGACAAGGAACGGCTCAAGGAGTTCAAAACCAACGTGGATTGCCTTACCCTGAGCGCCACCCCCATCACCCGGACCCTCCACATGAGTCTCCTCAAGATCCGGGACATGAGCCTCCTGGCCACTCCCCCCCAAAACCGGCATCCCATCGAAACGGTAATCGAAGAATTCGATGATGAACGGCTTGCCGCCGCTATCCGCCGGGAGGCTGAACGGGGAGGACAGGTCTTTTTTCTCCACAACCGGGTGGAGAGCCTCAATGAAACCCGGATTAAGATTGAACATCTGGTTCCGGAGATGCTGGTGGATACCGCCCACGGCCAGATGGACAGCCGGGATTTGGAGGATGTGATGCACCGGTTTATCCACGGTGGTTTCCACATCCTGGTATCCACCCCGATCATCGAAAACGGCATCGACATCCCCAACGTGAACACGATCATCATTGACCGGGCGGACATGTACGGGGTTTCCCAGCTCTACCAACTCCGGGGCCGGGTTGGCCGTTCCGACCGGGTGGCCTACGCCTATCTCTTTTACCCCAAGGACCGGGCTCTCTCGGAAGTGGCCATGAAGCGCCTTCAGGTGATCTCCGATTTTACCGAGTTGGGGTCGGGTTTCAAGATTGCCATGAAGGACATGGAGATCCGGGGGGCGGGGAATCTCCTGGGCCGGGAGCAGTCTGGGGACATCTACTCCGTCGGTTTTGACCTCTACCTGCGTCTGTTGGATGAGGCGATACGCCGTCTGGAGGATGAGCACTATGAGGCGGAAACCGAAACCCTTCTGGAGCTGGAGTATTCCGCCTTTATCCCCGACACGTACATCGATTCCGCCCAGGAGAAGATGGAGGTCTACAAGAAGATCGCCGCCGTCAAAACCAAGGACGAATTAGAACGGGTCTACGCCGAGATGCTTGACCGTTTCGGTCCGCCTCCTGATGAGGCGGCCTCCCTCCTGGCCCTGGCGGAGATCCGGATCATCTGCCGGGAACTATCGGTTGCCTCCCTGAAAGAGCGGGGAGGGCTTGTACGGGTGGAATTCGGCAGGGTTTCCCGGGTAAAGGTGGAACGGCTGATCCGGCTTATGCAGGAATCCTCCGGGAAGGTAAAACTTGACCCCAGGGCCCCCAACGTGCTGACCCTGCAAACCGGGAATATCGGTCTCAAGGAAAAAAGTGAATTTATCAGGGAAAAACTGGCGGCCCTGGCTGGCTAAGCCGGCGCCCTTGTTCCGCCGTCCTTTGGTCTTATAGTCAGATTCCCTTTTTTATGATAGACTATAGGAGATCTCCGGGGCAGCGGAGGAATACGGGGGAAATTCGGGTGAAGGGCGGCATAGAAGCGGTGGTTTTTGATTACGGGAAGGTGATAAGCCTGCCCCCGGAGGATTCGGTTGCCAGGGATATTGCGGCCCTCGCGGGGCTTCCGGTAAAAACCATGGAAGATCTGGCCTTGCGTTTCCGCCCCGATTACGACCGGGGTCTGGTCAGCGCTAGCGGCTACTACGAAACCTTGCTCCGCCACGGGGGTGTGAGGGTGGATGCGGCGGTCCTTGAAAGGATGGGGGCCATGGATATTGCAGGCTGGTCCCGGATAAACGGGGAGACTGTGCGGCTCATGGAGCGGATAAAGGCCGGGGGGACCATGCTGGGCATCCTGTCCAATATGCCCTGGGACTTCCTCGCCATGGCCCGGGAAAATATGCCGGTTTTCCGCCTTCCCGATGCGGGGATCTTCTCCTGTGAAACCGGTACGGTAAAACCTGAAGAGGCCATCTACAGGTCTCTCATCTCGGCCCTGGACTGTAGGCCGGGGGAAATTATTTTTTTTGATGATATCCGGGTGAACGTTGACGCCGCCCTGTCTTTGGGAATCAATGCCTTTGTGTGGCAGGATCCCCTGACGGCGGAGGAAATACTAAAACAGCATGTGGTGTTCTAAGAAACCCCAGGGCGGAGGAAGCCTATGGCGCTGATTAAAACAATCGCTATCTTTTCTGTGGTAGGTCTGCCGATGATTCTGATTGTACCCATGGGGCTGCTCATTTTTATTTTAAGCAGCCTGGGTTTGAAAAAACGAATGGACCTGGTGGTGTACAAAATTGCCCAGTTCTGGTCCCTGCTGCTCATCGGACTGACCGGCTGCAAGCTTACCGTGCTGGGCAGGGAAAATATTCCTCCAAGGGGGGGGATCTGTTTTGTCAGTAACCATGGGAGTATCTTTGATATCATTCTCCTTTTAGCCTATGCCGGCAGACCCATCGGTTTTATTGCAAAAAAGGAACTGGCCCTTATCCCCTTTTTGAATATCTGGATCCTCCTTATCGGCGGTCTCTTTATCGACAGAAATACTGTCCGCAAGGCGGTTGGTACCATACAGGCAGGGGTAGAGCGGATAAGGGCCGGGGGCGCCATGATCATCTTTCCCGAAGGCCACCGGAGCAAGGGCCAGGGGCTGCTTCCCTTTCATCCCGGTTCATTTAAGCTGGCAACCAGGGCGGAAGCGCCCATTGTGCCCGTGGCTATTACCGGCAGTTATGAGGTTTTTGAAAAGACCCACCGGGTCTGCGCCCTGCCCGTCAGGGTTATCTTCGGTAAGTCTATCATAACTGTGGAAATACCGCCGGAGGAGCGGAGGAGGACCCTGTCCGATCAGGTCCGGAAGGTCATTTCCGAAGCTCTGGAAAGTTGAGGAGGCAGGATCGAGACCTTGAGACACGGTTTACCTGAAAAACCTTTGCCGCCATGGATGGGCCGGTATATCGCTTCCTCCCGGGGCTTGTCTCCGGCGGAGGGGGGATAGAGATGCGTCTGGCCATTGGAGATGTACATGGCAGGGATTTTTGGAAACATTACCTGGATGAAGATTTCAGCGAATTCTATATTTTGGGTGATTATTTCGACAGTTTTACGGTATCTTTTGCCGGACAGTACCATAATTTTCAGGATATCTGTAAAGCCGCCCGGGAGGATCCCCGGATAAGGTTGTGTTTGGGGAATCATGATTACCACTATTTGGGACGGATCTTTCCCCAGCGGTATTCCGGTTTTCAGCACAGGCACTATGGCCGCATCAATGGGATCCTGGAAGACAATATCGATCTTCTGAAGGTGGTGTACCTTACCGGCGAGGGGTATATTCTCTCCCATGCGGGGGTTTCCGCAGCCTTTATGCAGAAGATGCGGCCCCTGGGCATAACAGGCGTAACGAAACTAAATGAGGGCTTTAACCGGGATCGGAACATTCTGGCCTTTGACGGAATCGATAATACCGGAGATGATATCACCCAGAGTCCCATCTGGATACGGCTCCGGTCACTGCTGGAGAGCCCCCTGCCGGGTTACAGTCAGATCGTAGGACATACCCCGGTGTACAGGATCGCCGAATTACCCCTTGGCGTCCGGGATGAAAGGGGTAATCCTGCCAGGCTGATTCAGATCGATACGGGGGACTATGAGTCCGTATATCGTTTTTAGCGTTCCCCCAGAGCCTCCAGGGTATAGGATGCGGCTTCCGCCAGGGCCCGGTAGAGTTTGGCGGATAGTTCCAGATGCCGGCCGTGGCGGTCAGATTCCGGGCTTGTGAGGGTCCCCTCCAGTTCTTCCAGGGGTGGGAAGAGGAATCCCGCCACATCCTTTACCGTGCTTGTGGCGATCTGCCGGTTTACCTTGTCCAGTTTGGTGAGAATCCCCTCCTGGTCCGGGGGATCGCCTTCCGGAATCGTTCCGCCGGGCTTGGCCTGTCGGGCTTTCTCCGCCAAACCGGCGGCTTCCCCGGCCAGGCCCCTGATGTATTCCAGCCCCTCCCGCAGAGTCCGGCGGGCGGCTTCGTAGCGATTCGCCCGGCGGGCCTGTTCCGCCGGATCGGCAAAGCCGGACACAATCCGGGCAAAAAGGCCCGCAAGCCGCCGGTCGATCTCTTCCCGCCGGGGGGGCAGGGCGAGAAGCTCTCCGCTTGAACCGGGGAGGAGGCCGGGGATGGCGAGCCCTTTCCGGGAGAGGCTGCGACTGGGGAGCTCCGGGAAAAGGCGGAACCGGTTTTCAAACCAGGCGGCGTAGAGGGAGAGCCGGCGGTCTGTCAGTACCTGGCCCCCATCAGCGGCGGGCGCCCGGAACTGATGGCCGTCCCGAAGCGCCCGGACCAGCCATGTTTCCCCGGGGCAGAGCCGGTCCGATTCGGCCAGGGCCCTTTCCTCAAACCGGGCTCCCCGAAAGTGGGTTTTCAGTTCCGGGTAGGCGAGGTCCAGCCCTGCGATGTGGATCGCCGGCGGACCCAGGAGCCGGGCAAAATCCCAGGCGGTGGTGGCCACCGAACCCCCGGCGCCAAGTTCCCCCTTGATATCCACCAGGTCCTCAATAAACCGTCCCAGGGGAAAGAGGGAGCCGCAGAGAAAAGCCCCCGCAAAGGGGTGGCGCAGTACCGAAGGGTAAACCGCTGATTCTGCGATAAGCCGGGTTTCGGGAGCCGGGCAGTGATCCAGGTGCAGGGCGTTCAGGAACTGGGGGTCCACCGCTACGACAAAATCCGGGCAGGTTTTTGCCCGAAGGAGCAGCCTGAGGGAGGTGTCCACCGCCACGATGACGCAACGTTCCCGCAGAGCCGGGAGCAGGGGAAGGATATCGTCCAGGGAAGGTCCCGCCGCGGCGAGGAGCACCGGTATGCCCGCCGTCCCGGCATCGGGACCGAGAATCCCCGCCAGATGGGAGACCCCCGGAAGGTCCCGGATAGCCTCCATGTTCCGGGAGAGATTCCTGACCCAGCGTTTACCAAAACGGCGCAGGGTTGCCCGGTTTACCGCCCTTCCGGAAACCCAGGTCCGGATATGCCGTTCTACCCCGGCGTACCACTCTCTGTCCAGATTCATAAGACCCCGGTTCCGGATCAGGGCCGGTGTACCGCTGCCGGAGAGCTTCTCCGCCCTGCGCAGGGCGCCGAGGATGATATCCGGCTGCACCGCGGGATCATCCCCCAGAACAAAGATGAGCCTCCCTCCGGCAAGGAGCCTTCCCAGGTCCCGGGTTTCCATGGCCAGGAGCAGGAGTTCCCGGCGGCGTTCCACCACAACCAGGGGCCGTTCCGGCCATCTTTCCGCGGCGGCCTCCACGGCGTATCCCAGCCCAAAACCAAGGACGATGACGGGACCGTCCACTGTTCCTGTAGAGGCTTCCGGCCCCTTACCGGAAATCCCCTCATCGGGGTTTTCCGCGGCCCGCCGTCCCTCCCGCACCGGGTCCCGGGGGGAGTGAATGTGCAGACCGTTAACCACCAGGGTGGGATCCCCGGAAGCCGCGGTTTCTACCCGGACCAGCAGGGGTTCCGGAGCCGGTAAGGCGCCGGCGTCCGGCTCCGATGACACCGGAACCGGCGACGCATCAGGGGGTTTCCTGAGGAGCCGTTCCGCCAGACCGGGAAATTGTTCCCGGAGCAGCCGGATGTTGGTCTCCACCCAGGGGCTGTTTGCCATGGCCTATTCCAGTTCCAGCCGGATTACCGTGTCTCCCTCCAGGGCTGTTCCCGGCTCCGGACTCTGACGGCGAACCCAGCCGTCTCCGTTGATCTCGATATGCAGGTCGTCCCGGAGGAGCAGGGGGATGAGCTGCCGCTTGGAAAAACCCAGGAGGTTTGGGACCTGCTTGTCAAAATTGGGGAGATTCCGGGTAGGCAGGCTGATTGAACCGGAATGTCCCACCTGGGGGTTCCTGCCCCGGGGGATCCCCAGGTAATCTACCAGGGCCTCCGCAGCTTCCCGGACAGGGGGAGCGGCGATGCGCCCCCCCAGATAGGAGGACCCCTGGGGTTTGCTGATGACCAGGTAGAGTACCAGGGACGGGGATTCCGCAGGCAGGAGGGCGATACAACTGGCGATAAAGTCCGTATCCGAATAGGCCCCTGTCTGGGAGTTGATGATCTGGGCGGTACCGGTTTTAACCGCCAGGGAGAGATCCTCCACATTGGCCCGCCAGCCCGTCCCAATGCCGGAGGTAACGTCCACCATGTAGGAACGCAGAGTCCGGGCGGTTTCGCCCTTGATGATCCGCCGGGGCGGACCGGGGTTGTAGTCCCGGGTGGTCCTGCCGTCGGCGGAAACAATCCGGGAGACGATCCGGGGGGGAACCAGGACGCCGTCATTAGCAATCGCTGTGGCGGCCTGGATCATCTGCATTGCAGAGACGGCGATCTCCTGACCCATGGCAATGGTCGGCTTGGACCGTTCGGACCAGCGTTCCACGGAACGGAGGAAACCCGTAGTTTCACCGGGACTGCCCATACCGGTTCTGGCCCCAAATCCAAATTCCCGCAGAAAGGAGGAGAAGGCATCCGGCCCCAAACGATCCGAGGCGTAGGCAGCCCCGGCATTACAGGAATAGATGATGATCTCCCGGGCGGTGACCCGTCCGTGGGCGGAAAGGCAATTGATGGTGATCCGCTCCCCCCGTCCGGTGATCCGTTCATAGTGACCATCACAGACAAAGACCGAATTTTCCTGGATGGCCCCTGAATCCAGAAGGGCGGCTATGGAGAAGACCTTAAAAACGGAACCGGGTTCGTAGGCCATCATGGCGGGACGATCCATCCGGCTTTCCGCATCCGAAGTCCTGATATTATTGGGATCGAAATTCGGAATCGAAGCGGACCCCAGGATATCCCCGGTCCGGGGATCCATGGCCAAAAGCATCACCCCTTCCGCTCTGTTCTCCGTCAGGGTCCGGCTGGCGATATCCTCCAGGATAAACTGTACATTGGCATCGATGGTGAGGATCACCTGGCTGCCGTTTCGGATCTCCCCCTGTTCCGTGATCGCCGGGGCCAGATCCCGGTTAAAGGCGTATTCGATTCCCCCAAGGCCGGTATTTTCATCCCCTACAAAACCGATGATCTGGCTGGCAAGCTGTTTTTCCGGGTAGATCCTGCCCGGAACGGACTCGATGCCGATGCCCCGGATGCTTCCGCCGGCCCGGAGTTTCTCTATCTCCCGGATGGTTGACTGATCAACCTGTTTTCTGAGGTACAAAAAATCCCCCGCAGAACTGGTGATCCGGTCCCGGATCTCACCGGCGGGGATGCCCAGGATGGGGGCCAGCGCCCGGCTCGTCTCCTCTATATCGGTTATTTCGGGACGCCAGACACTCACATTGCCAAGCCTGGTCTGGAGGGCCAGTATCCGGCCGTTCCGGTCCAGTATGGAACCCCGCTCCGCCAGGGTCCGGACCGTTTCCGAAACATTGATAACGGAAGGATTGAACATGAGCATCCCGTAGCGGACCAGCACGGTCAGAGCGGCGACTGTAAAGAGAACAATGAAAACAAGAAAGCGCCGCCGGTTCGGAAGGCTCTTTCGGTAGCTGCCCGATTCGGAATCGATCATCTGATACCCAACACCCTTCCCAGAATATTATCCACCGGTATGGGACCATAGGAACGGGAATCAAAGGATTCGAGATCATTATCCCCCAGCGCAATAATTTCCTGATTCTCCGTAATTTTTTCGCACCGTTTTACCGCGGTGTTTCCCTGGGGAGTATAGAACACCACCACGTCTCCTGCCGAAGGCTCCGCCCACCGCACCAGGTACTGCCGGGACCAGGGCAGTTTGAATCCGTAGGCTACCCGGTTTACCAGCAGTATCGTACCGGGACGAATCGCCGGCAGCATGGAGCGTCCTTCGGCAACCATAAAATCAAAAAGGAAAAATTTCATTCCCAGGGCAACGAGAAACACCAGAAACAATGTTCCGCCGAGATCCCGCACTTCCTGTCCGGGCGGCAAATTCCGTGATACCGGAGATGCTATGTTTGTTCCCATATATTGCTTTAGTATAATGCCTGGAGCGGATTGTGTCGATAAACCAGTATTATGATCGATGTAAACACGGTACAGCGAATCTCCCCGCGTCGGAGGACTTCACGACGAAACCCGTTTTTGGCCGGTAAGCTCTTTTATCCCGGAACCGTGAAAAAACCAGCAAAGGTAATAGATCAGATAAAACAGCATCCTGTCCGAAAACGGCGGGTTCCGGGGAATCCTCTTTGGAGGGGTTTCAAATTCCACCATTTTGTTCCCGGTTTGCATCTTTCCAAATTGTTTAATCAAACGGTTTCCCGTGTCCGGCATCGTATCCGGACCCGCGGTCTCCCCGTTATTGTATCAACCGCCGATTACGCTGCCACGGAGCACAGCCCCGATGCTGCCGGCAGGATCAATAGAGTATCTGTTAAAGAGGCGGCGAATACCATGTTTGGTTCCGCTGCAAAAAATACAACAGGCCCGGACACCGGCGGCGGGGCGCGGCTATCTGACGCCGGGCCGCAGACATTCGGCGGCAGGGCGCAGAGATTCGCCGGTGCGGCGCAGAATCTCCTGGCGGCGGAACAGCTCAGGTATATGATCCCCCTGGCCGCCACGGTACTGGTCTTCTGTCTTTCCCTCACCATGAACCGGCGGTTCATGGATGTTCCCATAAGCCCCCAGGAAGACTCTTTTTTTCATGGAAATCTGGCCTCCTATGCGGGGCTTCCCGTTTCGCCGGAATCCCGTGCCGGAGAAGAGGCAATTCCTCTGGATCTGATGGAGACCTTTGAGTGGAAATCCTATACGGTACAGAAGGGTGATTCGGTGTCCGGAATCGCGGTAAAATTCGCACTCTCTATGGATGCTATTATCGCTTCCAATGGTATAACCAACGTCAAACGGCTGGCTGCGGGACAGGCGATCCGGATTCCCAACATGGACGGCATCCCCTATACGGTACAGCGGGGGGATAGCCTTGCGAAAATTTCCGCGCTCCAGGGAGTACCTCTGGAGGTCATCCTTGACGCCAATGATATCCAGCAGGACACCATTACCGAAGGGACGGTACTCTTCATACCCGGCGCCAGAATGCGGAAAGAGGATCTTAAACTGGCCCTGGGGGATTTTTTCATCTACCCCATCCGGGGACGGCTGAGTTCCCCCTACGGCTGGCGGAACGATCCGATCAGCGGAGTCAGACGCTACCACGCCGCCATAGATCTGGCCGCCGCCTTGGGGACTCCGATTAAGGCTGCCATGGATGGCGTCATCGCAACAGTGGGAACAAATTCGGTGTACGGGAAGTACATCATCATCAGTCATAGCAACGGATTCCAGACCATGTACGCCCACCTGAGTGTTGTTTCGGTAAGCCAGGGCGCCCGGGTGAATCAGGGCGCAAAGATTGGGGAGGTGGGCACCACCGGTTACAGTACGGGACCCCATCTGCATTTTGCGGTATATAAAAATGGCCGGGCAGTCAACCCTCTTGATTTTCTTCATTCATAATATTAAGATGGAAGCATGTAAAAACTACCAAAGGGGAGTTTATGCGCAAACTTGTTTTTATTCTTATTGCGTTTATTGCGGTAGCAAATTTCATACGGGCCTTTGATTACACTGAAATGGTTTCAGCATTTGCAACCGAAAGGGATATTGCAGAAAGCTATTCAAATGCCGGAGGTATATCTTCTGATCTGTCCGGTGCAGGAAATGAAGCAAACTAAGAAAGAAGACAACGGTGTTCCGTCCCTTGTTTTGTCTAAAGAATTATCTTTTGAACAGGTGCTTGATGAAACCTGTGATCGGCTTTGGGATAAAAAGGTGCGGTATTCCCTGCGGCGGCTTCAGGAGATGGAAGATACCCTTGGTAAAATGGAAGAGGAATTAAGGGAAAAGCTTTTATAGGAGAAGCTTTGGAAATATTATTTTTTACCTGTTTCCGCAGCGTTCCTGTCAGGCTGTAGAGGGAAGATGCAGATGGGATATTTAGGACAAAAGCGCCTGTGGATTCTGTTCCTCGCGGTGATGCCGGTTTTCCGGCTTTCCGCAAGGATCGCCTTTACGGGACTGGACCTTTCCGAAGACAACCGGATGATCTTCCGCGCCTATTCGGCAGGGGACGGCGCCCTTGACCAGGAAGCTCTTTTTATATCCCATCTGACCGATCTTTCCCTGACTCAGATAAGCGCCTTTGCCGAAAAGATGGAACTCATTGAGGACGGCAGAACCCTCCAGTTGGGAAATGCCTTTGGCGCCCAGCGGATTCCCCTGGCGGGGGGTATACCCCGGAGCATCCCCGGGCTCCGGGCCTTTATGGACGGGATTCCTGCCCTGGGAGGCCGGGTTGAATCATTGGCCTCTTCCGCCGACGGCAAGTGGCTGCTCCAGGTGGAACCGGTCAGCGCGGGTTTTGGGAATCTCGTCCTTATCGATACCCTGACGGGGAGCCGGAGCCAAATCGCTTCCGGGGTGGAACGGCCTGATCTGAGCTTCCCCGCCTGCTGGAGTCCCGATTCCCGGGTGTTTATCTATAACCGGGCCGGCCGTCTGTACTACCACACCATCAGCTCCTCCGCCACCCCCGTGGATGAACGGTACCGTCTTATCGGGGAGGGGACCATCAATTCCGTAGCCTGGGGCAAGGCAGGGGATTTTTTCTACCTCCGGGGCTCCACCGTTTACCGGGTTCGGGGTTCGGATCTCTTTGCCCGGACTATTTATGCGGATTTTCTGGATATTGGCGCTGCGGTGGGGAATATCCCCTTTGAATTTGATTACAATTTTGACGTCTTCTGGATAGCGCCGGATTCCCGGTCCATCCTGCTTGCCAAGGGGGGCCGTAATGTCTTCTATTATCCCCTGGGACTTGACGATTACGCCGGTGATATTCCCGCATCCCTTCCCTATATTATGCTTCCCCGTTCCGGTTTGATCTTATCCGTCCTCTGGTCTCCCCAGGGCGTGATTACGGTTCTGGCCTCCGCCCGGGAGCAGGGAGAGGTCCTCTGCTACCGTCTGACCCCCGGCGATACCCAGGAGGGATTGGTCTTCCGTCCCCTAAGGGTTCCTCCCCTTGCGGGCGCCGCCCTATCGCCCGATGGGACAAGGGTCCTCTTCTGGGGAGAGGAGGGGCTGATCCTCTACGATTACCTGTCCTGGCGGGCCCTCCTGACCCTGAGCGGCGGTCCTGTCCAAAGCTGCCTCTGGACGGGAAGCGATTCCCTGGTTGTCGGCGACGGGTTCCGGATCGAACATCTGAAGCTTGAGGGCGCTTCTATCACCACGCGGACACTGGTCTGTATCTCCTCCGCCGCCGAATTCGGTTTTGAGGATAGGGGCGGGCGGATCTTTGCCCAAAACAACGGTCAGTGGTTTGCTACCGACGGCAACAGTCCCTGGACTCCGGTATGGGATCCTGTCCTGCGGCCGCTCTCCCTTGTTTCGGGACGATACCGGGTATACCCGGAAAAGCAGAACACCGGTCCCTACGATAACCTTCCCATGATCCGTAACACCGCATCCGTGGGTACCATACCCCTCATCCCGCCGGTGGTGTACCTTGACAGTCCCTCTCCGGTTGTCCCGGAGGATCCCCCAACGGCGGGCCTTTTTACCCATGCCCGCCGGGATGGGCCGCGGCAGGTAGCCCTCTGCTTTGACTGTTACGATGATGCCGCGGGACTGCCATGGGTGCTGGATGCCCTCCGCCGTTTTGGTTTCAAGGCGACTTTTTTCCTTAATGGTGAATTTATCCGCCGTCATCCCGGGGCGATTTTGGACATCGTTGAGGCGGGTCACGAAACCGCCTCCATGTTTTTTGCCCCCATAGACTTGTCTGATCCCCGTTACCGGATCCAGGGGGACTTTATCTCCCGGGGACTCGCCCGGAATGAGGATGAATTCTTCCGGGTCACCGAATCGGAACTGGAACTCCTCTGGCACACCCCCTTTTACACGGTCTCCCCGGACCTAATCACCGTCGCCGCCGCCTCGGGGTATCTGACTATTGGCCGGGATGTGGATCCCCTGGACTGGGTTGGCCGGGCGGATTCGGAGCGGCTCTCCCTTCCCCGGTACAGCGCCTCGGAAATGGTGGACCGGATAATGGACCGGAAACGGCCCGGTTCCGTGATACCTATTCGCCTGGGCCTTCTCCCCGGCGGCAGGGACGATTATCTCTTCAGCCGGATCAACGTACTCCTGGATGCCCTGGTCCGATCCGGCTATTCGGTGGTTCCTCTGGGAGCTTTCCTGGGCCTGGATCGCTGATACCCTGTTTTGGCAAGGCCGCCGGATTTAATCCTGACACAGCCTCTGACCGGCGTAGAGAAGGGGTCATGAGCCGGGACCGGCGTTACAGGCGGCGGGCAATGGCCTCTATAAATTCCCGGGAATCCAGCGCTTTTTGAGGGGCGGGTACGGCCAGCCGTGCAAGGTCGCCGGTCATTTCCCCCGCTTCTATAGTTTGCAGGACCGCCTGCTCCAGCCCTTTCGCAAAGGCCCTGAGTTCCGGAATCCGGTCAAGTTCTCCCCGTTTTGCCAATGCCCCGGTCCAGGCGAAGATCAGCGCCGTGGGGTTGGTACTGGTTTTTTCCCCCCGCTGCCAACGGTAGTAATGCTGCTGTACCGTACCGTGAGCGGCTTCGTATTCAATTGCTCCGGAGGGGGACACGAGGACGCTGGTCATCATGGCAAGGCTCCCCGAGGCGCTGGCGATCATGTCGCTCATCACATCCCCGTCGTAGTTTTTGCAGGCCCAAAGGAATCCTCCCTCGCCCTTGACTACCCGGGCAACCGCGTCATCGATGAGGGTATAAAAATAGGAGATCCCCCCGGCATCGCATTGCTCCCGGAATTCGGTCTTGTAGACTTCATTGAAGAGTTCCTTGAAGCGGCCGTCGTAGATTTTTGATATGGTGTCCTTGGCCGCAAACCAGATCGGCAGCTTTTCATCCAGGGCATAACGGAAACAGGCCCGGGCGAAATTCCGGATCGATTCATCCAGGTTGTGGATGCCCTGGACGATGCCGGGGCCGGAAAATTCCGCTATCAGGGTCCGGATCTCCTCTCCGTTGGCCCCGGTATAGAGGATCTCCGCCCTTCCCGGTCCGGGGACGGCGAGCTCCGCATTTTTATACACATCTCCGTAGGCATGACGGCCGATGATTATGGGTTTTTTCCAGGTGGACACCGAGGGGCTGATGTTGGATACGGCAATGGGTTTACGGAACACCGTTCCGTCCAGAATCGCCCGGATTGTGGCGTTGGGGCTGGGATAGAGCTTTTTCAGATGGTACTCAACCTGCCGGCCGGCGTTGCTGGTGATGGTGGCGCACTTCACCCCCACCCCCAGCCTCTGTATGGCCTTTGCGGATTCCACGGTAACTGCATCCCCGGTGGCGTCCCGGTTTAAGAGCCCCAGATCGTAGTATTCGGTTTTCAGATCCACCCGGGGCAGGATAAGCAGTTCCTTAACCAGAACCCAGAGCACCCGGGTCATCTCATCCCCGTCTATCTCCACCAGGGGAGTCTTCATTGTAATCCGTGCCGCCATGGATACCTCCAAAAGATCATTCAAAACAGCTATACTGATTCATACCAACAGATCGGTTTTAGTATAGCGGCAACCACGGTTTTTTGCCTATGCGGTTGTAGGCGTTGGGGAGGAATATCTATTCTATGGAAGATCTCAAATTTGAACTTATCCTGGGCGATATTACAAGCCTTACGGTAGATGCTATCGTTAATGCCGCCAATTCCAGCCTCATGGGCGGCGGGGGAGTGGATGGCGCCATTCACCGGGCCGCAGGGCCCGCGCTGCTGGAGGAATGCCGGCTTATTGCGGAACGGCGGCGGAGAAACCCCGGGGGGGCCTGCCCTCCGGGGGATGCTATTATCACCGGGGCCGGCCGGCTTTCCTGCAGGAAGGTGATCCACACCGTGGGACCCGTATGGCGGGGCGGCGGTTTTGGGGAAGCGGAAATCCTGACCTCCTGTTACCGGAAGAGTCTCCTGCTTGCGGCGGGATCGGGGTTGAGGAGCATCGCCTTTCCCAACATCAGCACCGGGGTATACGGCTATCCAAAGGCCGCCGCCGCAAAGATCGCCGTAGCATCGGTAAAAAACACCCTCCTCCAAACGCCCCTTATCACCAGGGTGATCTTTGTCTGTTTTGACCGGGAAAACTACGAATTCTACAGGGAATTGATCTCCGGCTTATGACCCCTGGGCCGGCAACCTGTTACCCCGGCGCCTTCATTAGACCCCCAGCCCTGATAAAAAACCAGGGAGAGACGGAGTGAGTTTTAGAGCTTTTACGGGCAAAGCGCAATAAACTTCTAGTGGAGACTCCCTGCCTCGCTCAGGGTGCTCTTCCGCCAGTATTGGCTGCGGCCGATGCCGAGTCCAATTTCGCCCCGCATTTCCAGGGTATCGACCTTGTAGCGGTTTCCGTCTGCCGACCGGTAGCTTATCTTACACTTGTACATATTGCCGGAGTCCGGGTCCACCACATGACCGCCGCTCCACTGACCAGGCTTGTCCATGGTTAAGCCGAAGATCCAGGGGGTTCCCGTCACGGGCAACTGGTTTACCTTGCCGGAAACGGGAAAACCGGCGTAGGAATCCTTGCATTTATCGGCTTTGACATCCTGGGGGAATCCCGCTATGCTTAAAATCTTACCGAAGAGTTTCCCCCCGTTTTGGTAGATCTCCCAGCCGGCGGTAATCTTGCCGGTTTTGTCATCCACACTGACCCAGTAGCCTTCCACCGGATCCGCAGCCAAGCGGAGCCCTGTCCAGAGCAGCAACACACCTGCCAGGAGAATCATTTTTTTCATACTAAACCTCCATCCCTTTATTCAAGGGATTTTAATTCCAAAGGCGCAAAACGCGACATCGATTCAACTACATATTATCGTAATGACTTTTATCGACCCCGTAAAGGTCATCCGCAAAAAAAAGTGACTGACACCATCCGGCATTTTGTAGGATGCGGTGGAATTTAGTTACGGTGAAGGAAGCTCTTTTCTTCTTTTTCATCTTTGATGCCCGTTTTGCCAATATATTCCGCCGCCTCCAGGCGGCGCGGGCCTGTACCGTCCGGGCGGCGGCGCAAAGCTGTTCATCGTCAAGTTTCGGCGGGGATAGACCCTCATAATCCCCAATCCGCCGGTCATGTTATTACTATGGGGACCCCTGCTTTTTTGCTTCATCCCTCAAAAGGGCTTCCACCCTTTCACGCAGATTCGGGGGCAGGGTAATGGTTTTTAACCGGGATTTTTCCCCGCTTTTAATGAGGATGTCCTTCCTGGGACAACCCAGGAGCCGTGAGAGCCAGGACTTGAGTTCCTCATTTGCCTTGCCGCCTTCCGGGGCCGCGGCAATCCGTACCCGGAGCCGGCCATTGCGTATCCCCGCCGGTTCGGAACGGGAAGCGCCGGGCTGCACGCTCAGATCCAGGAATAGGGCCGCCTTAGGATTCCCCTTGCCGGGATTGCTCTGTTTTTTCACCCTAAATCCCCCCTTAACACGAAGGAAGCCAGCGGGCCTTACCGGTTTCCCAGAGGGCGGAGAATCCCCAGGAGTCTCCGGTACGGTTTTCCGGCCGGAGGGGCCGCCAGATCAGATTTGCCACCGATGCGGCCCGGAATGAAAAAACCGGCGCTGAAGGGAGGCCCATTACCGGATTCCCGGCGAAACTTTCTTCCTCCGCCGGATAAAGAAGAGCGGCGCAGAGGACCGGAGCAGGGAAGGGCCGGACCAGAGCTTCCGGCGGGATGAAGGGTCCGGCGTCAAGGGGAAGCCGGGCACGGAGGGAGAGCCCCCAAAGGCTGAAGGATCTGCCGGAGGCGCCGGACCCTCCGGGACATTCGACCATGGCCCCCGGTCCGGCGCCGATGCTGCCGTCTCCTCCCTCCGACAAGGTGAGATTCCGGAGGGAATAGGCCAGGGTTTTCAATTCACCGGGATCGCAGGGCCGGGAGACCAGGGCCAGGGGCGCCATGGCGGGAAAAGACCATGCCCCGTCAAACCCTGCGGCAAAGAGCCGGCGGCGGTAGTCCCCAAGGACCCTTTGGCTGTCCCGGTGAGGGATAAGGACCACAAAACGGAAAAACGGGGGATTATGGATTTTCACGATTCCCTTTCCATGGTAGTATAGTACCATGATGAAATATAAAACCAAAGTCCTGGTGGACAAATTTGTGGGGATTTTGTCCCGGTGGCCGGGAGTTGAATGCGTTTCCCTGAATGAAGCTGCCCTGCCGGACACCCTGGACCCCTATTTTGCCCTTATTCTGGATGTCTTTTACACCGGCTTTATCCCCGATGCCGCCGAACGGAGGGGTTGCTATGGGGAAGATGCGACGGCCTTTGAAACATCCGGAAGCGGCGCCAAGGATCGTTTTTTAGTGGGGAATCTGCCGGTACGGATAGAGTATAAGTCCACCGGGCAGATTGAGGATATGATTTCCTTTGCCGATACCCGGCGGGAATCCCTGTGGTTCCTCAAGGATCTGGGAACTTACGGATTCTACCGTCTGATCAATGGGGAAGTGCTCTTTAACCGCAACGGCTGGATCGGCGTCATTCAGAGACGCCTCCGGGAACCTTCCCCCGAATTCTGGTCCCGGATGCGGGATGCGAATCAATCCAAAATGGAACATTTTTTAGGAGACCTGGGGGCCGCTCTGTTCCAGGGAGATGATTTTTACTATCTTATATCCGCCTCAGGGTTTATCAAAAGCGCCTGCCTGACCCTGTTCTGCATTAACCGCCGGTTTGAACCTTCCCACCGGGCCTATTACCGGCAGATGATTGAGCTTCCGGTCCTGCCCGAATCCTTTTCCGCCCAGCTTGAGACCTTTCTCCGGGAGGGAGCGGATATAACAAAGGAGCGAAAGTATTCCCTTGCCCAGATCATCGCCCGGGGAATCATCGCCCTGTAATATGTCCGACCGCAGGTTCCGTTCTTTTTTCCCGGAGGGACTGTTCCTCTGTATCCTGGCCGTCCTGATGGTTTCCTGTGTCTATAAGAAACCCGCCGGTATCCCCTTCTCCGGCGCAGGGGAGGAAACGGTACTCTTGGCCCTCTCCAAGGCGGGACTAACGGGCAGCCTTGGCCCCTCAGGCCCTTCACAGCTTCGGTACAGTTTTGAAAAACCCCCGGTGATTCCCCCCGATACGTCCCTGGAACTGGACTATGTACCGGCCGCCGGCGCCAGGTCCGATGAGCTGGTTCTGGAGATCGGCGGGACTGTCTGGACCCTTCCCCGGGACGCCGCCTTTCTGGGGGTGGACAGCATCCCCGGCAGGATCCGGTATGCAGTGCCGGTTCCTCCGGGCATCGTGGAAGGGTTCAGCATCACCCGGATTTCCGGTTCTCCCCCCCCTGCCGATGCCGGGGACGCCGTCGCCCCTGTTTTCCGGCTCCGGGCGCTGCGATTTATCCCCCGGTGGTTTGGATTTGCCTGGGAACCCGGACCGCCGATTCCTCCGGCTGCCGGACCGGCGGCGGAACCAGCGGCTCTGCCGGCGGAGGGTCCCACCGGGGCGCCGACGCTTTCCGTAAGCCCTTTTGTGTTTCTTGAACGGGATGTCCCGGAGGGCGGAGACTGTCTGGTTATTGAACCCTTCCCGGAATACCGGATTGCCGAAAAGATGGAGCTGTCCCTCCTGGGTCTGACAGAGCGGGCGCTCGTTACGGTGGGGGATCTGAGTTTTGATTTTGCAAGCCCCCGGAGCGAGTCAGAAGGGGATATCCTTATTCCCCAGGGGATCTTTCCCGCAGAACCCTATCCGGTACGGATTCGGACGGAATCTTCCCTGGCCGCCCTGGATCTGGGGCTTAGTTCCTCCCGGGTCTTCCCTGCGGAACCTGTCCCCGCCGACCCGGGGATCATCCTGGCCTACCCCCAGTCGGCCTGGCGGGACCCCCGGTACGAGATATTCCGTTGGCCCCGTTTCCCGGCGCTGATCATCTTTGATACCGCCGATTACCAGTTCCAGGACCGGTTGTTTAAGCGGCTGGCTTTTTTCACGGAAAAGCGGGATTTCCGGGGCAGACTGGTTTCCGATGAGGAAATGGCGGAACTCCATGGCTGGAACGCCCACGATTACCGGGCGGAGGATCTGGCCCGTTTTTTTGAAACCGCCCGGCAGCAGGGCTTTCCCCTGAACCCGGAAGAACGGGAACTGGAAAACATTCTCCTTGATACGGATATTATCCGCCGGGCCGGAGAATTTACCCCCGGTGAAGGGGGAGTCATCTCCATTTCCCGGGAATCCCCGGATTATCTCAGGAATCTTTTTATGATCCACGAAGGGTTCCACGGCCTTTTTTTCATTGACGCCGGTTTCCGGGACTTTAGCCGCCGCCGTTGGGAGAATCTGGACTCCGGCGCCAGGCGGTTCATTCGTTCTTATTTCGATTCCCAGCGTTACGATTTGGCGGATTCCTACCTTATAATAAACGAATTTATGGCCTACTGCCTGCAACAACCCGTATCGGAGGCGGGGAAATACTTTGGTGAAACCCTGGCGGGGCGGATACACGCCAACCTCTGGCGCCGTTCCGTGTTGCCCCCCGGGGATGAGGAATCCGCTTCCTGGCCAAGCCTGGCCTGGGCTTTTTCCCGGGAGGCGGAGGCATTTTCCGCCTACGTTAACGCTCGCTGGGGACTGGCGGCGGGCCGCATCCGGTCGGTTGTCGTCAGGAGGCTCCGCTAAGACCTCCATTGTGCATGCTGCGCGGAGCTTCCTGCGGGCCCCAAGGCGGAATCCGGCTACTCAAACAGTTCCGGGGCAAACTGGTGGCGCTGTCTTTTGCGCTGTTCGTACTGTTCCAGCCCCGCATTAAAGCGGCGCTCCGCCTCCAGAGAACTGGGCGGTCCGTGACCGGGGAGGATGATGTAGTCTCCGGGAAGGGAGAGGATCTTGCTCCGCAGTGCGGTCATCTGCGCCGACGCGCCATAGGAGCTGGCGGTACCGCCCACGAGACCCGCGCTCAGGGCATCTCCGGTAAAGAGGAAGCGCTCCGCCTTGAACACCGCAGAATCTGAAGAATGGCCGGGCACGGAAATAACCTCAATGGTAAAGGGCCCAATCGTAAGGACATCTCCGTCCCGGACCAGGGTTGTCCGGTATTCCAGGATGATGTGGTTTATGGCATAAATTTCGGTGTTGTATATCCGCTTGAGAGTCCGGAGCCCATGAACATGGTTGCGGTGATCATGGGTTATCAGCACCCCCCGCAGGGTGTAGTTGTTGTTTTCGATAAAGTCAAGGATCGCCTCATCCATGACTCCCGGATCGACGATAAGCGCCATGGAGGAATCACCCTTTTTGTCGCCGGTATTTTCGGTGCCCAGAATATAACAGTTACTGAACCCAAAGGAACAGTAATGGAAAAACAGCTTCACCGTCATTCTCCCAATTCAAAAATCGCTTCCGCCGTATTGGAAGACTTAAAGGAAACCCCCTCCTGCTTGGCTTTGATAAAATAGACCCTTTTGATGTTGCAGTCAATAAAGTCGGCGTACTCCATATCGGCATTAATAAACCGGCTGTTGTACAGGTTGGACTTGTTGAAGGTACACTCCCGGATCGTTGAACCGCCGTAATTGACGTGCAGCAGTTCGGAGCCTTCAAAGGTACAGTTCTGCAGCACCGAACCGGCAAAGGACAGAAACTGCAGATCGCATTCGGAAAAATCACAGCCGTAAAAACTGGCAAAATCAAAGAAAACCATCCGCATAAGGGATTTGGTAAAGAGGCACCGTGAAAAAATGGCGTGGTTGAAATTGCAGCCGTAAAACTGCCGCCGGGAAAAATCAACCCCCTCAAAACAGAGCCCCGGAGCGTTGAGATCTTTCACCTGTTTCCGTCCGGAAATATAGGCTTCGATCCGGGCGGATTCCTTTTTCGGATCCGCCGCATGAAAGACGCATAAACGGGACCCGGTGATCGCCGAATGACCACAGCCCGCCTCACAGGGAACTAATGTAAACATATCCTGTATCATAGGAAATTACGGAGATTAATGCAATGCGGCGGAGTAATTGCATAATAATGCGAGTAATGGTAGGGTTGTATCCGGAGGATCCATGCGTGTTTTAGCCAGTGAAATAAAACGAATCGCCGCCGAAGGGGGAGGGGAGGAAGTTGAGGTCTCGGGCTGGGTTCACCGGATCCGGGAATTGGGGGGCATCACCTTTGTAATCCTCCGGGATCGGTCGGGGCTTTTGCAGTTGGTTTCCGGTGAAAAGCCGGATCTGACCCTGGAGTCGGTGATCCGGGTTCGGGGGATTCCGGCGTTGAACGGGAAGGCCCCCGGAGGAGCGGAGCTTCAGGTCAAGTCTCTGGAGTGTCTCTCCCGGGCGGCGGCGGAGCTTCCCTATCCGGTAAATGGGGAGGTGTCCGGAATCGGTCTGGAGGCTATTCTGGATAACCGGGTCCTGTCCCTGCGGAATCCCAAGATCCGTTCTATATTCAAGGTCCAGTCCACGATCATCGATGCCTTTTCCGCATACCTCCGGTCCCAGGATTTTACAGAGATTAAAACCAGCAAGCTTGTGGGGAGCGGTACCGAGGGGGGTACTCAGCTTTTTGCGGTAGAGTATTTTGACCGGAAGGTCTACCTGGCCCAGTCGCCCCAGTTCTATAAACAGATCATGGTGGCCAGCGGTCTGGAACGGGTCTTTGAGGTAGCCCCGGCGTACCGGGCGGAGAAACACGATACCCCCCGGCATCTTAACGAATATGTTTCCCTGGATGTGGAGATGGGATTTATCGAGTCCGAAGGGGACCTTATCGAATTGGAGAAGGGCCTTTTGGCGTATATCTTTGGGCAGGTAAAGACGAAAAACGGCGACGACCTTGCCCTCTGGGGGGCGGATGTTCCCGATCCCGCCCTGGTTGCGGGGGCGCCCACCGTTTCCCACGAGGAGGCGCTCAGAATCGCCAACGTCGAAGCCGCCGGTACGGCCGCCCGTTCCGCCCGAATCTTTGACATCAACCCCGAGGCGGAACGGCGCCTCTGCGACTGGGCCGGCCGGGAGTACGGCATAGAGCTTGTATTTGTCAACGAATTTCCCCGGCGGTACCGGCCGGTCTATACCTATCCCCTGGACACGGGCGGCGGCGGCGCTTCTTCAACCATGAGCTTTGACGCCCTCTTCCGGGGGCTTGAGATCACCACCGGGGGACGGCGCCAGCATGACTATGCGGCCCTTCTGGAAGCGCTCCCCAAATTCGGTCTCAAGGAGGAGGACATGGCGGATTATCTTTCCGTGTTCAAATACGGCTGTCCTCCTCACGGCGGATTCGCCATAGGCTGTGAGCGGCTGACCCAGAAAATTCTGGGCCTGGCAAGTGTGAAAGAAGCGAGTCTTTTCCCCCGGGATCGGAAACGGGTGGAACCTTAACGGAACAACCGGGTCATCATGCCGGCGGGATCATGCCGGTGAATCTGATAAACGGCCGGCAGGATAAAACCCTCATCGGATAAGTTCCTCCGGTTCATCCACCAGGGCGCCGAAGCTTCTACCGGCGCGGGACTCGACATGTCCACCCCGGTGACCCGGAGGGATTCGATGGGAAACCGGGATCTCCCGGATTTGAGGAAGCTGAAGTAGTCCTCCTGTTCCCGGTCACCCCCGGAGAGAACCCGTTCCGCCAGGGCCGGGGCGGCGGAGATCAGTTCCACCGCTTCGTTCCAGGAGATCTTCCGGGTGGCAATGGGCGCCATGGGGACGTAGACATCGTAGCGCCGCAGGGTATCCACCCCCCAGGGCCCGTTTCCGCAGGGCATAGTAGCGGTGGAGGGTCTCCGGGTTGGCGTTTACCGTGTTTATAAGGTTATCGTAGACTGACTCATCCACATTATCGGGGAAAAGGGCCTCCGCCCGGGCGGAAGGAAAACCCCGGATCCGTGCATGGATAACATTCTGTTTGACCGAAGCGCCGCAGAGGACCCCCAGGGTAGTTTTGTGGGCATTAAAGACCCGGTAAAAACCTTCGCAGGCTCACCGCCGGAGATCCGCTCCGCCATTGTTTCATAAGCCGTAAGCCCCTCATTCCAGGCAGCGTCGTTACCGTAGAGTTTGGCAAGTCCCATGTGTCGGCGACAGCCGTTTTGGATCTGGCTGGTATTGTTGTTGATGTCATAAACCCATCATAAAACGAAATATTGAAAAGAAACAATAGCGTTCTTTAATTGTGAACTGCCGGAAGAATTCCATAAATATCCGGCTGTTTTTATACGGCTTCAGGTTATCTTTTCCCTTCAGGATCGTGAATAGTTCGGCGCCTCCTGGGTGATGGTCACATCATGGGCATGACTCTCCCGAAGCCCCGCGGCGGTAATCCTGACGAATCTCCGGTAGCGTTTCAGGGCCTCAATATTTTTGCAGCCGCAGTACCCCATGCCTTTCCTGAGCCCCGACACCAACTGATTGAGGTAACTTCGCAGTTCCCCCTTGTAGGGTACCCGGCCCTCTATGCCTTCCGGGACCGGCTCCTCATCCTTGCCGATCTGATACCGGTCTCCCGATCCGTCATGTATCGCTCCCATACTCCCCATGCCCCGGTACTCCTTGTAGATCCTCCCGTCAAAGATGATCTCCGTTCCCGGCGCTTCCCTGAGTCCGGCAAAAAGATTCCCGATCATCACCGCATTGGCCCCGGCGCCGATGGCCTTAGTGATGTCCCCGGAGAATTTAATTCCCCCGTCGGCGATGATGGGAATGCCGCTTTTGGCGGCCTCTTCGGCACAGTCCCAGACTGCGGTAAACTGGGGCACCCCGATGCCCGCCACGATCCGGGTTGTGCAGATGGAACCAGGGCCCACCCCAACCTTTACCGCATCGGCTCCTGCTTCAATAAGCCGGCGGGTTCCCTCCGCCGTAGAAACATTCCCGCCGATAACCGGAATATTGTATTCCTTTTTTATGGCCTTCACCGCAGCCATCACATTCTCAGAATCGCCGTGGGCCGTATCCAGTACCACATAATCAATCTTGGCGTTTTTAAGCAGGGGCATCCGGCGGAGATAGTCCTGGGGAGAAACCGCCGCTCCTACGATAAGCCGCCCTCCCTTATCGGTGGCAGCCCGGGGAAAGCGGTCGTTTTTTTCCATATCCTTTACGGTTATAAGCCCGGTAAGGTGTCCCTGGCCATCCACCACCGGCAGTTTTTCTATCCGGTGCCGGTCAAATTTTTCCCGGGCAGCCGATACCGAAGGTTCCCCCACTACCACAACAGGTTCCCTGGTCATCACATCTACAACAGAAAGACTGTCGTCACGGCAAAACCGGAGGTCCCGGCTTGTAATGATCCCCACCAGTTTCCCGCCGGTATCAAGCACCGGCATCCCCGAGACGTGGAATTTATCCATCAGGGCCTTCACGTCCCGTACCAGGGCATCTTCCCCAACAGTTACGGGCGAATCGATAACCCAGTTCAGGTACCGTTTGACGTTGGCTGCCTGTTCCGCCTGTTCTTCGGGACTCAGGTTCCGGTGGATAACCCCGGACCCCCCCTCCAGGGCGATGGCGATAGCCAGCTTCTCCTCGGTGACCGTATCCATGGCCGCCGAAATGATCGGTACATTCAGTACCACATCGGCGCACAGGACCGTCCTGACATCGCAGCTCTTGGGCAGGATATCGGAATATCCCGGTACAAAGAGGACATCATCGTAGGATAAGGCTTCGTTAAACATATTTTATACTCCTTCCTGTTTCATTAATTCCCGGTATTTTGCTGCAATGGTTTTCGCCTTCCGCACCGAAAGGCCCCGATACAGTTCAGGCTGTTCAAAAAAAGAAAAGGCGTCCTCCGGCCGGGAGACCAGTCCCAGTTCCACGAGCTTCCCGCTAATCCGGGAAAGGGTCTCCGGTTCCCCTGCCAGGGCGGCGGTAAAATCGATGCCCTCCCGTTCCGCCTTCAGGGTGATCCGCCGGATCGCCTCATGGGCATCGGAGACCCCCGTTTCGGCAAGGAGGATATAGGCGGGCTCGGCAAAGATTCCCCCGGGGACACCCGTCCCCTGCTCCGTCGTCCCGCCCCGCAGATTGGCCAGGAGCCGTTCCCGGTCAACCCCCAGTCCCCCGACAACGGAGCTCATGCGGCTTATAGCCAGACAAAAACCGGCCGCATAATCGGCAATAAACCGCTGGCTTGCCGAATTGGTAAGATCCCGCTGATGTTCGCTTATCTGATCCATGAAAAAGGTGGTAACCCGGGGCATAAATGCCTTCCAAAGACTCTTCACATGCTCCGAATTCCAGGGGTTCCGTTTCTGGGGCATGGTAGAGGAACCCACCTGGTCTGCGGCAAAGCCCTCCCGGAGTTCCCCTATTTCGCTGCGCTGGAGATTCCGGAGATCATCGGCAAGGTTGGCAATGATTCCAAAGGCCACGTTGAACTCCAGCAGCAGCCGGAGGAGGTATTCCGGTTCCACCAGCTGGGTGGAATGTTCCGAAGCTTCAAGGCCCAGCTCCGCCAGGTAGCGCCGCTCAAGTTCCTCCGGGTCCGGGACGATCATGGCGGTGGCGTTATAGGCCCCCACGGCGCCGGAGAGTTTTCCCCTGAGCCCCGCGGCAAGGCGTTTGATTTCGAGGATCGATTTACCCAGCCGGGAAACGTACTCCGCCATGGCAAAACCCAGGGTGATGGGCACCGCGTGCTGGCCGTGGGTACGGCCTATCTGGGGGGTCTCCGCCTCTTTCTCAACAAAATCGCAGAGGAGGAGTTCCAGGTTCCGCAGCAGGGGCAGGACCACCTCCCCGGTGAATCCCCGGATCCGGTAGGAGAGTCCCGTATCCAAAATATCGACACTGGTAGCCCCCAGGTGTACCAGGGGGGCAAGGTCCGGGGGGACCTTTTTTTTAAGGACGTTTACCAGGGCCCGGATATTGTGCCGGGTCTTTTCCTCCTCCGCGTACACCTCCGCGGGTTCGACCAGGGCGGCCGCCTCCGCAAGAGCTTTCCGCCTGCCGGGGGTCAGGGCATTCCGGACCGACAGGTGGGCGGTAACCAGAGCGATCTCCGCCTTGACGCAAGCGGCAATTGAGGCCTCCTCGGAGATCCAGGGCGTCAGGGAATCGAATACTGTTCTTTCTTCTTCGGAAATTGAATACCGGTGATCGATGGGCGAAATATTGCGGAAAATGCTCCGCAACATAACCGGGGCTTCCATACCAGACTATGTCATATAAGCGCAATTCTGTCAAGGAGACGAATTGCCAACGGTCAATAGCGTACCGCTTGTGTTGGGTGGTCCGGGATCGCCAAAACCGGTTGGGAGATCACCGGTGATGCGGGAGTGGGCCCCGCAGCCATTTACGTTATTCTGATCCCGGCGTATAGTAGGAGCTGTAATCATCTTTAATAACCCTGAAAGGAGGCCCCACCGTGACCCTAAACGAAGCGATTCATGCCCGCAGGAGTATTCGTAAATACAAGAAAGCGGAGGTGACCCAGGCGCAGATAGACGCCCTGCTGGAGGCGGCTATGCTTGCCCCCTCGGCAAACAATTCCCGTCCCTGGGAATTCGTAGTGGTACAGAGCCGGGAACAGCTTGATAAAATCGTACAGATCCATCCCTATGCGGGGATGCTGAGGGAAGCCTCCCTTGCCATTGTGGTCTGTGCCCGGGTGGAAAGCGATTTTTTCCCCCAAGACTGCGGCGCCGCCGTGGAGAATATTCTCCTTCAGGCGGTTGAGCTGGGCCTTGGAACCTGTTGGTGCGGGGTGTACCCTGTAGAAAAACTGGTAAAGGGGCTGCGGGAAGCCCTTAACATCAAGAGCGTCCCCTTCTGCGTCATTGCCGCCGGCGTCCCCGATGAAAGCCCCAAAGCCCGGGGGTTCTATGACAAAGAGCGGGTAACCTATATAGCGTAGGCGGACCCCTCCGTGGGGGATGCGCCGGCTGCGCAAGGACGGACCCCGGGCAGCCATGATCGGAGCGTACCGGTGGAGTATCCGGGCCGGAGTCTGTTTGGAAGACCCCGGTCCGGACTAGGGCATGAATTATTTCAGGGCGTCGAACCCCTGCTTGAGGTCGTCGATTATGTCATCGATATGTTCGGTGCCGATGGAAAGCCTGATGGTGTTGGGTTTGATCCCCTGTTCCAGGAGGTCTTTTTCTTCCACCTGGGAGTGGGTAGTGGAGGCCGGATGGATCACCAGGGACTTAACGTCCGCTACATTTGCCAGGAGGGAGAAAAGTTCCAGTTTGGCGATAAACTTTTTGGCCGCCTCGGCGCCGCCTTTGATCTCGAAGGTGAAGATGGAGCCCGCCCCCTTGGGGAAGTAGCGCTGGTAGAGTCCGTGATCCCGGTGGTCCGGCAGAACCGGATGGTTCACCTTTTCCACCTTGGGGTGCCCCTTCAGGAAGTCTATCACCTTGAGGGCATTTTCCACATGCCGTTCTATCCGGAGGGAGAGGGTCTCCAAGCCTTGAAGGAAGAGGAAGGCGTTGAAGGGGGAGAGGGCCGCGCCGGTATCCCGGAGCAGGGTGGTCCGGGCTTTGATGATATAGGCCAGATTTTTCACCGCATCGGTAAAGACCACCCCGTGATAGCTGGGGTTCGGCTTTGAAAGGCCCGGGAACTTGTCGTTTTGCGCCCAGTCGAATTTGCCGCCGTCTACAATGACCCCGCCGATGGAGGTACCGTGTCCGCCGATGAACTTGGTGGCTGAATGGACCACAATGTCCACCCCGTATTCAATGGGCCGCAGAAGGTAGGGGCTGGCAAAGGTATTGTCCGCAATCACGGGGAGCCCATGTTTGTGGGCGATGTCCGCTACAGCCTCCACATCTACCACCGAGGAGTTGGGATTCCCCAGGGTTTCAAAAAACAGCGCCTTGGTATTGGGTTTGATAGCTTTTTCAAAATTCTCCGGTTTGCTGCCATCTATAAAAGTAGTTTCAATGTCCAGGTCCTTAAAGGTATTGGCAAAGAGGTTAAAGGTGCCGCCGTAGATCTGGAAATCCGAAACGATATGATCCCCCGAACGGGCGATATTCTGAATAGCATAGGCGGTCGCGGCAGCCCCTGATGCAACCGCCAGAGCGGCGGCTCCCCCTTCCAGGGCGGTGATCCGCTGTTCAAACACATCCCAGGTGGGGTTCATGATCCGGGTGTAGATGTTTCCCGGCTCGGTCAGGGCGAAACGGCCCGCCGCCTGGGCGGGGTCCTTAAAAACATAGGATGAGGTCTGGTAGATTGGCACTGCCCGGGCATCGGTAGCGGGATCGGGCTTTTCCTGTCCCACATGCACCTGGAGGGTTTCAAACTTGTACTTCTTGTCAGCCATGGAGATCTCCTTTCAATTAATGTATTGATAACAACAGGTTCTTCCTGCGTCATAGTATATAATTCACAGAGGATTAATATACTTTTTCTAATCTGTTGTATTATATGTACTATATTGTAATATGTCAAGGAGAAAAATCGACAGAGAAAAATCGAAGACACAGGGAGGAGAAACTTTTGTCGCCGTTCAGTAGGAATGTCCCCTGTTTCCGTTCAATACCCCCCGGCTCATGCCGAGCTTGAGCTGATTTGGCCCTTTCGTGGTACTGGCAACTCCCTGACAAGGGAGGGGCTTTAGCCCCCAATAAGCCGACTGGGAGCGAAAGGGAATGTCGCAGCCGGCGGGAGCGGCTTCCCTGCCCCCTTTGTTACAGCATGAGAGAACAAGAAAAGTTCTAAAATCGCCCTACGACTGAATAGATACGAAATCAGCAATGACCTGGCTTTCCCAGTGGGTTAAACAGAGTTGTTTAGTAACTTCAGGTTTTAAACAAATCCGCTAAAAATCGCGGTTTCGCAAGGCTTTAGCCGGAAAAACCGCAAGGCCGGTGAGATAAGCAACCGGATTATCGAGCAAGTCTAATCAACAACCTCGCCTTGAAGGGCGAGGTATGTTGTTCTCCCGAAGTGGTTGCGCTCAGGGGTTTAATACCTTCAAGAACGCCCTGAAGCTCCCCCGCCAACCGGTGAGCGGGCTCTTGGGTTTAAACCCCTTCGGTACGAATAAACGGCCAAAATTCAGGATGATTTTATTCAATGCGGTGTATGACTTTATATATAAAAACCCGCCCAAAGAACGGGTGGGAGGGGGGCAATGCCCCCGTAACGTTGTATCCCTTTTACTTTGCGTAAGCCGTGTGCTTGACCATTACGAACAACCATGTCTGTGTTGTCGTAATTTTTTTGCCGGCCGCCACAGCTTCATTGACCTTGGCAACATAGTCAGCATATCCTGAATCAAAGAGCCCAAGAATGTTCGAATATGACGCAATTTCCTGAGC
>JAITJI010000056.1 GCA_031279015.1 Spirochaetaceae bacterium | reverse complement strand
TACCGGGCGGCGCCCTTCTGGGCTTGGAACAATAAGCTGAACAAGGAGGAGCTTGTCTGGCAGATCGAACAGCTCAAGAAGCTGGGCTACGGCGGTTTCCACATGCACGTGCGTACCGGCATGGCAACCGAGTATTTAAGCGATGAGTACATCGAAATAGTACGGGCCTGTGTGGAAAAGGCCCGGAGCGAAAACATGCTTGCCTGGCTCTACGACGAGGACCGCTGGCCCTCCGGCGCGGCGGGAGGGCTGGTTACCCGGCAGGAACAGTACCGGATCCGGCATCTGCTTTTGACCCGCCATCCCTACGGTTCCGCCTCCTCAGGCGAAGCCGGACAGTTTTCGAGTTTTTCCGCCGGCCGTTCCGAAAACGGGAAGCTTATCGCCTGTTTTGACGTTGAACTTGACCGCCGGGGGGATCTGAAGAGTTACCGGCGCATCGGCCAGGGGGAACCGGGGCGGAACATAAAACTCTACGCCTACCTGGAGACCGCTTTGCCTAATCCCTGGTACAACAACCAGACCTATGTGAACACCCTGGACGGGGCGGCTATGGGGGAATTTATCCGGGTGACCTACGAACGGTACGGGAAAGATTTTGCCGGGGACTTTGGGGGAGTTATCCCGGCGATTTTCACCGATGAACCCCAGTTTTCCCAGAAGGGGACCCTCCACTATGCCCGGGAAGACCGGGATGTGGCCCTTCCCTGGGCGGATGATATAGACCGTACCTTCAGCGCCGCCTACGGCGGGGAGGATCTTATCGACGGTCTGCCGGAACTCCTCTGGGATCTGCCGGAGGGCAAAATTTCCCTCCTCCGCTACCATTACCACGACCACATTACCGAGCGTTTTGCCCAAGCCTTTGCGGATCAGTGCGGGTCCTGGTGCGCGGACCACGGCCTTATGCTGACGGGCCACATGGTGGAGGAGCCCACCCTGGAAAGCCAGACCCAGATGATAGGCGAAGCCATGCGTTCCTACCGTTCCTTCCAGCTGCCGGGAATCGATATGCTTTGCGACTGGCGGGAGTATACCACGGCGAAACAGGCCCAGTCCGCGGCCAGGCAATACGGCCGTCCGGGGGTACTTTCGGAACTCTACGGGGTAACCAACTGGGATTTTGATTTCCGGGGCCACAAACTCCAGGGGGACTGGCAAGCCGCCCTGGGGGTCACGGTCCGGGTACCCCACCTCTCCTGGGTTTCCATGAACGGTGAGGCAAAACGGGATTATCCCTCAACCTTCAACTACCAATCCCCCTGGTACGAAGAGTACCCCTATGTGGAGGATCACTTTGCCCGGGTCGCTGCGGTCATGACCCGGGGGCAGGCGGTGGTCCACGTGGGGGTGGTGCATCCCATCGAGAGTTACTGGCTCCACTGGGGCGCCCGGGAAAACACCCAGACGATCCGGGAACAGATGGATAAGAACTTTCAGGACCTGTGTAACTGGCTCCTCCGGGGGCTTATAGACTTTGATTACATCTGCGAATCCACCCTGCCCTCCCTGTGTAATCCCGCGGACATAGGGGCCGGTTCCCCCGCCGGCAACGCGGCTGGTCCGGGCGCAGCCTCCGGCGGAGGACCGAAATTCCCGGTGGGCAAAATGGCCTACGATGTGATCATCGTACCCGGGATGGAGACGATCCGGGGGAGCACCCTGGACAGGCTTGAAGCCTTTTCCAGGGCCGGGGGCAGGATCATCTTTTTGGGAGACGCCCCAAAATACACCGCCGCCCGGCCGGACGACCGGGGCAGGAAACTTTGGGAGGCCGGTGAACATATCGGCTTTGAGCGGCTGCCCCTCCTTTCGGCCCTGGAAACGGTCCGGGAAATCGGCATCCGGGACAGTTCCGGCGCGGAGGTGGGGGACCTCTTCTACCAGCTCCGGGAAGAGGCCGGCCCGGGGGACGCCGGTCCAAACCGCTGGCTCTTCATCGCCCATGCGGACAAACCGGTGAACCCCGATATTCCGGCGGGGAGGCAGATCCGGATCAGCCTCCGGGGAGCCTGGGCGGCGACGCTGTACAATACCCTCAACGGGGAGATCGGCCCCCTGCCGGTCAAGCAGGAGGAGGGCCGGACCCTCATCACCTATCCCCTCTACGAACACGACAGCCTGCTCCTCAAGCTGGATACCGGCGCGCCCCTCACCGCGGCGGAGGGGCCCTCCTCCGTGACCGTGGCAGAGGCATTTAACGGCTTCCGGGCTTCAACCGGTGAGCCCCCCGGCATCCGCTTTACCGGACCCGTTCCGGTCACCCTCCACGAACCAAACGTACTCCTCCTGGACATTGCCGAATACGCCGTGGACGATGAAGCCTACCGTCCCGCAGAAGAGATACTGCGGCTGGATAACCAGCTCCGGCAGGAATTCGGCTGGCCCCTCCGGGGCGATGCGGTGGCCCAGCCCTGGGTGGAACACGACACCAGTACCCCCCATACCCTGCGTCTGCGCTACACCTTTGCCAGTGAGATCCCCATAACCGGGGCGGAACTTGCCCTGGAAAACGCCCCGGTCACCACGGTAAGCCTGAACGGTACCCAGGCCGGCCCCGTGGAGGGCTGGTACGTTGACCGCTGTATAGGCAGGGTCCGTCTCCCGGAGATACAGGCGGGGGTCAACATCCTGGAACTCAGCCTGCCCTATGGCCGGAAGACCGACCCGGAGGCCCTCTACCTCCTGGGGAATTTCGGCGTCAGCACAGCGGGAAGCTTCTCCACCCTGACAAAACCGGTAAGCTCCCTTGCCTTTGGGGATATAACCCGGCAGGGCCTTCCCTTCTACGGCGGCAATATCACCTACCACCTGGACTTCCAAAGCTCCGCCGCCGAACTGGAGATCGCGGCCACCTGCTACCGGGGACACCTCCTGCGGGTACAGGTTGACGGCGAGGACCGGGGAGTAATCGCCTATTCCCCCTACCGGCTCAGGGCGGCGGGGTTGAAGGGCTCATCCCGCAGGGTCGACATCCTCTACTTCGGCAGCCGGATCAACACCTTCGGCCAGCTCCACGCCAATATCCGGGACCCCGGTTTCTGGTGGGGCCCCAACTCCTGGCGTTCAACCGGCCCCGCCTGGACCTACGAGTACCGTTTCTGGCCCCAGGGGGTGCTCAAGTCGCCGGAGATTAGGGAGATCTAAGGCTGAAAAGATGAAGGGGCTGTACCGGGCGGATTTTTCAAATTCCCCTTCCCCGGGCAGCCCCTTTTGTACTGTTTCCTGGCAAATTGTAAGGGGCTTCAGAATTGTAGTTTGCTTCATCACGACCTACCGTTGATACATTGTATCCCCTTCACCCAAGCCCCGCCTTCAAACAGAACAACCCGTTTCTGCCCATCAGAAGGTGAACTGATAATAGACTATGCCCGCCCCCGGGGGTTTTCAAGCCCTTAAAACTCCCCGCTTCAACCCTGCTCCCCCCAGGGATACTCAAAGACGTAGGACCCCGATCCCAGGATAGCCCTTGCCCCGCACTCCGCCGGGGAGAAGACCACGCCGCCTATGGTTCCGGGCGCCGCTTTGGGCAGGGTAAGCTCCGCATCGGTATTGTGGGGGACGGTGACCGATACGGAGATCTTCCCGCCGGCAAGCTCCCAGCGTACCGCAATCATACCGTAGCCGGATTCGTATTTGGTTTCCGCCAGGGTAATGCCGCCGCCGGGACAGGGACGAATGATACTGCGGGCAAATCCTGTTCTCTCCCGATCCGTATCAAGGCCCCCCACCGCGCTGAAGACCCAGTCGCTGATCGCGCCGTAGGCGTAATGATTAAAGGAGTTCATATCGGGGCTCCACATGGTACCGTCCGGCTTAAGACCATCCCAGTGCTCCCAAATAGTGGTGGCCCCCTTGGTCACCTGGTAGAGCCAGGAGGGGAAGTCCTCCTTCAGGAGAAGCTCATAGGCCAGATCCAGATGCCCGTTGTCGGCCAAAACCTTACATACAAAGGGAGTCCCTACAAAGCCGGTAGTCAGATGGTTGTTCTGTTCCGCCAGCAAGGCCACCAGGGTGTCAACGGTACGCTGCTTATAGACCTCCGGAACCAGATCGAAGATCAGGGAGAGGATACAGGCGGTCTGGGTACGGGCGGCAATCCGGCCCATAGGGGTAAAGAACTCCTTCCGGTAGATTTCCCCAATATCCTCCCGGAGTTTGGCGTACTTTTTGGCGTCCTCCTCATGCCCCAGGACCTTTGCGCAGAAGGCGAGGAGGGATGTGGAATAAGCGTAGAAGGCAGTAGCGGTAAGATCGTTAGGGGTGGCGCCGAAGTAACTCCCCTCTTTGGCATCCAGGGCAACCCAGTCTCCAAAGTGAAAACCCACGTTAAACAGCAGCCCGTCCTGGGCAACGCTCCGGATATACTCAACCCATTTTTTCATGGAAGGATACTGCTCCGCCAAAAGATCCCTATCGCCAAAATAGACGTACATGGTCCAGGGAATGATGACCGCCGCATCGGCCCAGGCGGTGGCCCCCGCCGCCTGGGTTACCCGCTCGTCATGGCCGACGATATTTTCAAGCACATCCGGAACCACATGGGGCACCTGTCCGTCGGGCAGCTGGCTTATCGCCAGATCCCGCAGCCATTTTCTGAAGAACGGGGCGGTTTCCATAAGGTAACTGGCGGCCCGGACAAAGATCTCCGCATCACCGGTCCAGCCAAGCCGCTCGTCCCGCTGGGGACAATCGGTGGGGATATCCACAAAGTTGTCCTTCATGCTCCACCGGACATTACTGATAAACTGGTTGATCTTTGGGTTGGAACAGTGAAAATCCCCGGCGGGACGCATATCCGAATAGACCGCCACAGCCTCAAAGTTATCTTTACTGACGGTCCCGGGGTACTCGTCAATGGCGATATACCGGAATCCCTGAAAGCTGCAATGGGGAACATACGATTCCGGCCCATCGCCCCTGAGGATGTATTCAATGGTCTGCTTTGCCCTTCGGAGGTTTTCGGTATAGAAATTCCCCGCCGCATCAAGAATCTCCGCATGACGGATCCGTACCCGGTCCCCGGCCTTCCCCTGTACCGTAAAGCGTACCCAGCCGGAAATGTTCTGCCCAAAATCGATCACCCGTTCCCCTGCGGGAGTTGTAAACAGGGAAACCGGTTTAAAGCGTTCCTGTTCCCGGATTGGAAGACCATCCTGGGGCTGGAGCATCCCCCTGTCTCCACCTTCAATATAGACCGGTTTCCAGGATGCGCCGGAGAATCCCGGCTTGTCCCAGCCCTGCTGCTCAAGCCGGGCGTCCCATATTTCACCGTTGTACAGTTCCGCATAGGCAAGGGGCGCAGGGGCGCATTTCCAGTCTTCATCGCTGACGACAAGTTCCACCGAACCATCAGCGTACTCCACCCGAAGCTGGGCGATAATAGCGGTCCGCGCTCCAAAAACATTCCGCCTGCCAAGCCAGCCGGCCAGATCCCCCTTGTACCAGCCGGGACCAACCAGAAAGGCAAGGACATTGTTCCCACCGGTAAGGAGGCCGGTCACATCGTAGGTTTGAAAGAGAAGCCGATTCTTGTATTCCGTCCAACCCGGGGTAAGGACCTGATCCCCAACCCGGCTGCCGTTACACCGGACCTCATAGATCCCCTTGGCGGAGGCGTAGAGCCGGGCCGACCGGATCTCCCCCGAAAGCGCAAATTCCTTCCGCAACAGGGTACCCGCGGAACTTGCCCCGGCGTTTTCATCCTCGGCGCTGATGAAAAGGGCCTTCCATTCATCACTTTGGAGCATAGCGGTCTCAAAACAGGCGGTTTCACTCCAGGGACTCTCCCCGCCCTGGTTATCCCAAACCTTTACCCGCCAAAAATACGGAGTTGAAGAGGCGAGCGGAGCGCCCCCATAGGACACCAGCAGGGACTGGCGGGAAACCGTCTTTCCGCTTTGCCAGAGGGAAGTCTCAAGGGTTTTGTCCGTTCCAACCTCAATGCTGTATGCTGTTTGAACCACGTCTCTCCGGTCCGATTCTATCTTCCAGCTTAAACGGGGTTTTGCGGTAAAGATACCCAAAGGATTAGTCCGGTATTCACAGCAAAGATCGATAGCCTGTAACATATACGCCTCCTCTTGATGGGGATTAGTGTACCAGCCGGTTCAGGAAATTCCAAGTAACCTGAGGCTGTTCCAAAATCGTGCGCGTTTAGCGCACAGTCGATTAATTTTAGAACAGGCTCACCTTAAATGAAAAAACCTTCTCGAAGTTTATCCGGGGACAGCCGGTTAATGTGGTTAACCCCCATAGTAAATATGCTATACTAAAACCATAAAAATTTCCCTTAACCTCAGTCTTTTGCTTCCCCTCACCGCAACAGGTTTGGTGATCCTGGGAACGGCCTTCCTCTTTTCAGGCTGCCATACCCTGAAACAAGGGGCCGCCCTGCCGGGCTATCCGGACCGGACTATCCCCCTGGAAGTTCTGGAGGAGGGAGAGGACGGTAAAAATACCGGAGACAGGACGGAGGCGGAGTTGAACCGCCGTTTTGCGGAACGGATCCGGAATGTCCGGTCCTTCGCCATTCGGGAACCAGGCCTGCGGAATACCAAAAACTATACCCGCTATGCGGCTATAGACCGGGAGTATCCGGCAGCAGCGGTATCCGCCTCGGCGGCGGATTCCTTTGTCCGCCATGAATGGTGTTTTCCTGTGGCGGGACAGGTCCCCTGCAAGGGTTTTTTCAACGACGTATGGATCCACGGGGTTGACGCCTTCAGTACCCTGGGCTGGTTTCGGGACCCCCTCTACTCCTGCATGCGGAACTATCCGGTACACCTTCTGAGAAATACCGCCTGATGATGATGAAAAACAGATTATGGAAGATCAATTTGGAATGGTTTTATAAAATGAAAACCATCCGGCGTCTCTGGTTCTTCTATACCGCTTTTTTTCTCTTCCCCCTCAGTATATGGACGGTATGTTATTTTTTTCAACTCCGTAGAAACCTTATAAACAACTTTCGAAATTACTATTCCGATGTAATTGCCGATATGCTAATATCCTACAACGATCGTATGCTGCGCATTGCCAATACGGTGGAGCTCTTTGAGGGGAATCGTTATTTTGTCGATTATTTAGAGGACTGGAATATGCCGGTGGCAGAACGGGTTCTCTCCTTCAACAACGACGTCCGTCCCCTGATCCACTATGTACTGTCCACAAACAATCTGCCGGAAGATGTGGTGATCTACAGCTACCGTTCCACCCGTATTCCCCCCTATTACTTTATTAACGCCTGGACCAGCAGTTTTGTGCCCCGGCATGAGGTGGAAGCCCTCGGCCTCCATCAGA
>JAITJI010000045.1 GCA_031279015.1 Spirochaetaceae bacterium | reverse complement strand
ATTCGGAAACTGTTCTTCGCACATCGATCCTCGCCCCGAGCTTTTCGAGTGCGGCCCGGGCTTCACTCCGGATATGTCTCCAATCGACGAACTGTCTGCGGCCCATATTGTTCACCATGAATGAATTCATGATATTCTCAGCAACGGAAAGGGAGGGGAAAAGCGATGTGTCCACTTCCTGATAAACCGTTTCTATCCCCAGCATTTTTGCTGCGGATGGCGAACGGATTTCGTGGCATTTCCCGTCAATAATAATGTCCCCCTTATAGCCGCCGTTGACACCGGATAGTACCTTCATAAGGGTGCTTTTTCCCGCCCCGTTTGCGCCGGCTAATGCGTGAATTCCACCGCTTTTTAGGGTGAAACGCACAGAGGAAAGCGCCTTGACACCGGGAAACTCGACAGAAATATCACGCATTTCCAGCAAAGACATTTTCATTATAACCGGATGAAGCCCGGTTCCTCCTTATTTTGCGGCCGCCGCTTTTATCTCTTTCAGCCATTGATAACTGTCGAACACGCCCCTTTCCTGTCCCCAGTCCGGCACGACGGTAACAATGTTGGACATATTGATGCCGGGCCTCAAATCGGATGTCTTCACGCCCTGAGCATCGAGATTAAACGTATCGGGCGTATTTTCGCCGGCAAACTTGGCGGCCAAAAGCCT
The DNA here is from genome assembly GCA_031279015.1 of Spirochaetaceae bacterium. Classification (GTDB taxonomy): domain Bacteria; phylum Spirochaetota; class Spirochaetia; order Treponematales; family Breznakiellaceae; genus JAITJI01. The sequence continues at coordinate 24,260 of JAITJI010000045.1, read as the reverse complement.
GATATTGGAAATGCCGATAAGCTTGGGATCAACTGCGGCGGTTGACTTCCAGATGTTCGGATGCGAGATCATAAGGTCAATGTCATCGTTTGAAATATCGATGCTGTGGAGTTCGATATCGGTACGTCCGGCTTCTTCCAAAGCCTGAAGCGTTCCCTTGGCAAGTTCATCGTAGGCGCCCCAGATCGCATCGACTGTTCCCGCAGGGTAGCGGGGAAGGATCGCGGCCAGCGAATTCTGAGTCCCGCCGCGCATATCGGCGTAGTCGACCGGTCCGACAAGGGCCGCCTCAACGATCTTCCCGGCCTTTACGTACTCCTCGTACACCACCTGCCGCCTGTCCATGGGCGGAAAACCAGGGCCGACCCAGGCGCGAATCACACGAACCGGGCTTTTACCCGGAAAGCTCCGCACGATGTTGTCGAGGGATATACGGGCGAGTTTCGCGTCCTCTTGGGCCGTACTCGTGACACCGGTGAGGATTTCGCCATTCGGATCGCCGTTTTTGTAGGGCACAGAATCGAAGGTAACGATCTTAATGCCCTTGTCAACAGCCGGCTTCAGCGAATCGTAGGTGTAACCGGCCTGGCCGTGCGACAGGATGATGCCGTCGTAGTCCTTGGCAATGACCTGGGCGAGGGTTTCCTGGCAGCGCACGTCATCACTGTCGGTAACAAAGGTATCGACAACAAACCCGAGGGCGCGGCCTTCAAAAACAGTCCCGTCGAGGAACTGCTGCGTGTGATCACCGGCCGCGAGGTTCCGTACCACCGCAATCTTGATAACACCGTCCTTTGCCTGCTCCGGAAAGTACTTCTTGTGCAGAGCAAGCAGCTCCGCGTTGCCCCCGGATTTCTCGTTCTGTCCCCCCGCCATAAGTACCGGCAGAACAAACACCACCAGCAACAATACCAAACCCAGCTTTTTTTTCATGACAAGCCTCCGTTAATTAAACTTATTATATCTATATAATTACTATGATTAAATTTTTTGTCAAGTGCTTATGAATATTTTTTCGATATTTTTACTAAGAAATATGAATAATCGTAACTATTCAGTCGACTGCGGGACACCCGAAGCCGCGCGCGAACTGGTGAGCGCGTTTCCGGACCGGAGGTTCGAGGCATCCATGCCGTACGGTGAAAGGCCCGGTAAATGCCGCGATAAAGACAATGTCGGCGGGCCGATTAGGAGCGAAAGGGCCTTAATGCCGCGGGAGCGGCTTCCCTGCCCCCTTTGTTAAAGCCAGGGAGCCTCGAAATGCGTAGAATTACGCGAATTTCCATACAAATTACGCAAAGTTCCGCAGGCTCCCGGAGAGCAAGAAAAGCTCTGAAATCACTCTACGACTGACTGGTTACGAATAATCTTAATATTGACACTTTTCTCTCCTCTGGCCCCTAAGAGTGCACTAAGTATGTGGCGTTTTTTACGGCGATTATAAGCTGTAAATGTAAAATTGCCGGCATTTCATATCGGCATCTTGACCTTTCCGCCACAACGCAGTATCCTATATCCTATTAAATAGATGATTTTAATATGTATTATCGATTTTTGATTAAAGGGAGGCCGCTATGACAAAAATCGCGGGAAAACTTACCGACTTAATCGGGAATACGCCGTTGCTCGAACTTTCGGGGTATGCGCGGGGGCTCGCCCTCAAAGGCCGCCTTGTCGCCAAACTGGAGTACTTTAATCCCTTGGGAAGCGTCAAGGACAGGATCGCCCTGGCGATGATCGAGGATGCCGAGAACCGCGGCCTTTTGACAAAGGATACAGTGATCGTCGAGCCCACCAGCGGGAATACCGGCGTGGGGTTGGCCTTTGTCGCCGCATCGAAGGGGTACCGCATCATCCTCGTTATGCCCGATACGATGAGCGTTGAACGGCGGAAACTCCTGGCCGCGCTGAACGCCGAACTTGTCCTGACCCCGGGCGTCCAGGGCATGAAGGGGGCCGTAAAAAAGGCCGAGGAACTCCAGGCCCAGCTTCCCTCGGCCTTTATCCCCCAGCAGTTCAACAACCCGGTAAACCCTGAAATCCACCGGAAGACCACGGCAGAGGAGATCTGGCGGGATACCGATGGCGAAGTGGCGGCTTTCGTTGCTGGGGTCGGTACGGGGGGCACGGTAACCGGCGTGGGCGAGGCCCTCAAGGAAAAGAAGACTTCTGTCCGGGTGGTTGCCGTGGAACCCTACGATTCGGCGGTGCTTTCCGGCAACGCGCCGGGGCCCCACAAAATACAGGGCATAGGCGCCGGCTTTGTGCCGAAGGTGCTGAATACCGCCATTTACGATGAAGTTTACCGGGTGCGGACGGAAGAAGCCTTCAATACGGCCCAGCTCCTCGCCATACGCGAGGGCCTCCTCGCAGGAATTTCCTCCGGCGCAGCGGCCTTTGCCGCAGCTCAAATCGCAAAACGCCCCGAATTTGAAGGAAAAATTGTCGTCGTGCTGCTGCCCGACACCGGAGAACGCTACCTGTCAACCGCACTGTTCGATCCTGTCGAACGGATTGTTCAATAGAAGATTACAAAACCCTTGACGATTTGCCTGACGAGGCAAAGATTGTGATCCTGCAGTTTGATGCTAAAAAGTCATCAAATTCTGTTGAATTCGGGGAAAAATTGTTGAATACAGATGCTCTTCTTTGAGGACTGGCAGCCCTTCCATATCACCGCAGACATCAGAGACAAGCTGTTGCGGATAAGTCCGGCCACCATCGACCGGGTCTTGAAAGGAGGTCTATGACCAGCCTGCCACGCCGTATGAACGGCTTTTGGCGATGATGTCGGTGAGGAAGTAAAGGAGCGGCTGAAAGCCGGGAGGAAGCGGCTGAACATCGTCCGCCTTCAGGACGCTCTGGAGCAGGCGGTTGACGAATTGCTCCAAACGGCGCAACGATACTGACAGGTAAAACCCATGGTCAGAATTTTAACGTGAGATTTTCCGGGTTTTTGGTCAGATTTTTACGTGAGACATCACGGCGGTGGCCGCATTGCCAGCAGCTCGGCTCGGGGTTTCCCCCTGCATTTCGTCCACTCGGCCCGAAGAAGCGGATTGCCGGACCGAATCTCGGCATTGCCCGATAAGGGCGTAACTTCCTTGCCCGAGGCCCGGCCGCCGGAGGGCAACGGCGCCTGTAAAAAGCCCCGGAAAACGCATCCTCCGGGGGCTAGGAATTTAAAGTTTAAGGGCTTAGCGTACTGCCAGGGCGGCAGCGGTTCCCGCATTCCGGCCTGAATCCACACAGAGCAACTGGGCGCAGCCGCTCATGTAGATCTGATTAAAATACTTGCCGTTCATGATCTCTCCGGCGGCGTAGAGACCGGGAATCGCCTTTCCGTCCCCGTCCAGAACCGCGCCTGAGTCATCGGTTTTGAGGCCGCCAATGCTCCCCATGGTGCAGATTTTGAGGTTCACCGCGTAGTAAGGACTTCCCGCCACAGGCTGCAAGGCGTAGGACGGCTGTCCGAAATCCGGATCGTTTCCGGTGGCGGCAAAACCGTTATACCTATCCACGGCGCCTTGAAACACTACCGGATCCATCCCCGTAGCCCGGGCCAGGGCATCGAGGGTATCGGCCTTAATTACGTTCCTGCCGTCAAGCTTTTTTTCGCATTCGGCGGCGGCGGCGGCCATGCTCGCGTCTACAATGGCCCATACCGCTCCGGTGGCGTTGTAGGCCTCGGATATTCTGATGGAGCGGACGCCGTAGAGGGGAACGGCGGTGTTGTACACCCGCTTGCCTTCGCCGTCTACAACAAAGTACACATCCCGCATGGCAAAGTTTAAGGGGGACTCAAAGTAGCCCGGAGTTACCGCCAGGGCTAAGTCCATCCACCAGCCGTCGTAGACATCCGCCCCAAGAGTTTCCGCCAGAACAATGCCGTCGCCGGTGGTCCCCACAGAGGCGGTGGTATAGGGCAACACCCATTCTGTGGGAAAGGTGGGGCAGAACCGGGCCATGAGTTCCTTACTGCGGGCAAAGCCGCCGGTGGCAAGAATCACCGAAGAGGCTTTGGCGGTGATAGTGTGGCCGTCCTTCGCCCTGGCCACCACGCCGTTTAGCCTGCCGTCCTGGCCGGTGGTAATTTCGGTTACGGGGCTGCTATAGTAAATGGTACAGTTCGGCTGATTTTCCAGATAGGCGATGCCCCTGACAATGTGGTCAACGCCGCCGGCCACCGCTCCGTCCATAAAGCCGTTGCGCCAATCGCTGAAGTGCCAGCGCAGGGCCGGCATCCCGAACCCCGTAGGTTCCTGCAGGCCGATACCGTGGGCAGCGAGAAATTTGATGTCGTCGTTGGAACGCTCGATCATGGTCCTCACGGCGGCGAGACTGGTAACGTCTTCCCGCTCGCTTAAGCTCACACAGTCTATCCAGTACTGCATAAAATCGTCAAAGCTTTCGTTCCAGCCGGCCTGTCTTCCCATATCCGTCTGGACGCCGGTAATAAAACCTCCGGAAAGTTTTGAACTGCCGCCGGCCACGTCATTTTTCTCAAAAAGAATGACCTTTGCGCCCTGATCGAGGGCCGCCAGAGAAGCGGATATTCCCGCCAGTCCCGCCCCCACGACGATGACATCCGCCTCAACCGTCTCGTTGGCCGCCCGGCGCGGCGCGGGAGGCGGAATCATCAGTGCGGCCAAATCCGCTCCGGCCTGGACGGCGCAGTCTTCCACCGCGGCAAGAACCGCCAGGCTTGTTACGGTGCAGCTCGTGATCGCATCAACCCCCAGAGACTGGGTTTCGAGGATCCTGGCGGGGATCAGATCCAGGGCCGGCTGGGCCACCCGGACCGTTTCGTCCTGGGACACAATCGTTATCTGCTCGATCTTGTGCAGGGAGAATTCGGCGTTCACCACGATCTCGCTTTTTACCCCGTAGGCCCGGCCTTCATACACCCCTGGAACATAGGTCTGAACCTTTCTCCGGCTGGAGGAAGTACAGCCCCACAGGGTCAGTCCCACCGTCAGGATCAGAATCAAATTCCGCACACAAAACAATCTTTTCATTTTTTTCTCCTTTATGAACCGATATGGACCGAAATATACTACAAAGTTGACAGAACCGGGTCTCTTGCAAAATTGATAATTTTTAGGAGACCCTACGCTAAGGCCATAGGCGCCTCCTTGAAATAGGTATTAACCGATAAGCAATAATCAGATTGAGAAATATGAAAAACCAGCCTGAATAAAGGATCTCTATTATATAGAAGAGAGCGATATTTATCTACACCATAACCGAGGGGAGGGTGCTCCATTATAATACAAGGAATTATATAACACAATTGTTACACCCCTCCTCTAAACCCAAGTCTGCATTGAACAGAATAGATATGTATAAACCTTATGGCATCCTTATGTCAAGTACCCCATAAAAATCAGCTTCATCGCCGCCTCATCATTCGGAAATGACCGGGGTGTTTGACGCTTTTTTTTAACGGGTGCAGCGATTTACCGCAATGGGGAACGAATTATACCCTCAGAAAAAGCCGCATGGGAGTCCCAAGGTATAACGAGTTATAGCTTTGTAGGCATGATGCTGCTGATCATTCTAGTTCATTAATATGCAGATCCCAGCCTTTCATAATCTTCCGGTCATATCGAACCACACGAACAGATTCGCCGGATAATGCCTATTGGATTTGTCTGTGTGGTTTGTGGTTATCTTAATCCGGGAACTGCTGGGTATAAGGCTCCCCGGCGAGACAGTTCCAAGGTGTTCAGGTATACTGGAGGTATGGTATACTTTCATCCGGAGGGAGGAGCAGATGAATGGTAGAGGTACTTGAAAACGGAGTTTATCTTTTTAATGGCAGGGAAGTAGTCGGGGATACTCCGGAAAATGCGGAACCGTTGCGGCGGCGCTTATCGGCGGCCCTTTCCCCGGCGGCGGGTTTAACGGCGGAGGAACTGGCCCGGCGGGGCGCCATGGCCTACGGGATCCTCGCCGCCCACAACGCAGGCAGCGGGGAACCGGGGACGGTGGAACCGCTGCGGCTCCGTTTTGACGCCCTGGCTTCACATGACATCACCTTTGTGAACATCATCCAGACCGTCAAGGTCAGCGGCCTTACCCAATTTCCGGTTCCCTATATTCTTACCAACTGTCATAATTCCCTCTGCGCCGTCGGGGGAACCATCAATGAGGATGACCATCTTTTTGGCCTTTCGGCGGCCCGGAGATTTGGGGGAATCTATGTGCCCCCCCATCTGGCGGTGATCCATTCCTATGTCCGGGAAGAGGCGGCGGGCTGCGGCAGGATGATCCTGGGGAGTGACAGCCATACCCGTTACGGCGCCCTGGGGACTCTGGGGGTGGGGGAGGGGGGGGGAGAACTGGTCAAACAGCTCCTCCGCCAAACCTATGACATCCCCTATCCCCGGGTTATCGCCGTGTATCTGACGGGGAAACCCCGGAACGGCGTGGGGCCCCAGGATGTGGCCCTGGCCCTTATCGGTGCGGTATTCAAAAGCGGTTTTGTCAAAAACGCGGTCCTGGAATTTGTGGGGGAGGGGATCGCCGGCCTCTCCGCGGATTACCGTTGCGGCATCGACGTGATGACCACGGAAACCACCTGCTGGTCTTCGATATGGGAGACCGATGAAACCGTCCGGGAGTACCTGGAACTCCACGGCCGGGGAGGGGACTACCGGCGGCTTTCCCCGGGGCCTGTTGCCCGTTATGACGGCCTTATCCGCCTGGACCTTTCGACGGTTAAGCCTATGATCGCCCTGCCCTTCCATCCCAGCAATGTCTATGAGATTGACGCTCTTCTGGAGAATGCCGGGGACATCCTCAGGCAGACGGAACTTGATGGGGCAGCCCTGATTGGGAAATCGGGAACAGGCTTTACCCTTACCGACAGAATCGAGGGGAAGGGTCTGATCCGGGTGGACCAGGGGATCATCGCGGGCTGCGCCGGCGGCGCCTATGAAAACATCATGGCTGCGGCGGCCATCCTGGAGAAGGGGAGGGGCGACGCCTCCGCCAGGGTTGCCCCCGACGGCCGCCTTGGGGATGTCAGGACCAGCGCCGTCACCGACTTTTCCCTTTCGGTGTACCCCGGCAGTCAGCCGGTGATGCTGGAACTTGTCAAAAACGGGACCCTGGGCCGGCTTATTGCCGCGGGGATCGTGGTGCGAACCGCCTTCTGCGGCCCCTGTTTTGGCGCCGGGGATGTGCCCGCCAATAACGGCTTTTCAATCCGTCATACCACCCGGAACTTCCCCAACCGGGAGGGTTCCAGGCCGGGGAACGGTCAGATATCCTCGGTCGCCCTCTGTGATGCCCGGAGCATTGCCGCCACTGCCCGGAACGGGGGCTATCTCTGTTCCGCCGAATCACCGGATGTACCGGAGGGGATTCCCCCTTACCGTTACGATAACAGCCCCTATAAAAAACGGGTCTACAATGGGGTTGGGAGGCCCCAAAAGGACAGGGCCCTCCGTTATGGCCCCAACATCACCGACTGGCCCGAATTTGAGAAACCCGGGGAACAGCTTTTGGTTAAGATCGTTTCCTTTATCACCGATCCGGTGACAACCACCGATGAGATCATCCCCTCAGGGGAAACTTCTTCTTACCGTTCAAATCCTGTGGGTCTTGCGGAATTTACCCTGTCCCGGAAGGACCCGGCCTATGTGGAAAGGGCTAAACAGGTACGGCAGGCGGAGGAAGCCCGGCGCCGGCGTTTTGGCGGGGGGGCGGCGGAATCAGGACCTGCAAATTCCGCAGTTTCCGCTGGAACCGCTGAATCAAAACCCGCGGTTGCGGATATTCCACCGGATCCGGCGGAACTGTTCCCGGAACTCACTGCCGTTTTTGCCCGGATAGGGGATATCCAGGGCTCCTCTCCGGACAGGGCGGAGCTTCGGATCGGTTCGGCCATTTACGCGGTAAAGCCCGGGGACGGCAGCGCCCGGGAACAGGCGGCGAGTTGTCAGCGGGTGCTGGGGGGGCTGGCGAATTTTGCCAGCGAATACGCCACCAAACGGTACCGGAGCAACCTGATCAACTGGGGGATCATTCCCTTTATCGTTGACGGCCCGCCGCCCTTTGCCAATGGGGATTATGTGTTTTTCCCCCGTATCCGCCGGGACATTGAGGGGGACGGCCCTGTCTCCGCCTATGTTATCGGCAGCGGCGGAATCCTGCCCTGTACGTTCCGGTCACCGGAGTTGAGCCCCGGGGAACGGGCGCTCATCCTGGAGGGTTGCCTTATCAACTACAACCGGCTTGGAATCAGTCTTTGAAACCGGCCCATGGGCGTTTTCTGCCCAACAGTATACTTGACTAAATATTTTTTCATTATTATAATGAAATAAATTACATTCCTTGAGATTGTAGTTTATTTTAATCAATTATAGATGAGGAACAATCAATGAAAGAAATTCAAACCAAAGGGGCGCCTGCCGCCATCGGTCCCTACTCCCAGGGGTTTAGGTCGGGGAATCTGCTTTTTACCTCGGGACAAATCCCCCTGGATGCCGAAACCGGCAGCGTGACAGGGGACACCGTGGAGGAACAGACGGAACAGGTTATCAGGAATCTGCGGGCGGTGCTGGAGGCGGGGGGCAGTTCCCTCACCGGCGTGATCAAGACCACCTGTTTCCTCGCCGATATGAACGATTTTAGCGCCTTTAATACCGTTTATGCCCGGTATTTTACCGGTAAACCCGCCCGTTCCACCGTAGCGGTACGGCAGCTTCCTAAAAATGTCCTTGTAGAAATTGAAGCGATAGCGGAAATTTAAAAGAGGAGGAGCCAAATTAACGAACCAATAAAATGGACAAAAAATACTATGCCCGGGACGGACTGCAGGAAAGCCCTGGCCCTGATGACCCTTGAGGAAACGGAAAAGGCCCACCGGTTTCACCGGAGTTTCCCCGGGTATGAGGAAACCCCCCTGGTAAATTTATCTCATCTGGCCGCTTACTTTGGCATCAGGGGGATCTTTGTAAAGGACGAATCCTTCCGGTTCGGTCTCAATGCCTTTAAGGTGCTGGGAGGTTCCTATGCCATCGCCCGGTACATTGCCGAACAGCTGGGGAAGGATATCTCCGGACTTGATTACCATACCCTGATTTCGGAGGAGACAAAAAAGCGGCTGGGGGATATCACCTTCTACACCGCTACCGACGGTAATCACGGCCGGGGGGTGGCCTGGGCGGCAAACAAGCTGCGTCAGAAATCGGTGGTGCTCATGCCCAAGGGGTCATCCAAGGTAAGGCTGCAGAATATCCTGAACGAAGGGGCCGATGCGTCCATTACCGACCTGAACTATGATGATGCGGTGCGGCTTGCCAACGAACGGGCGTCGAAGGATCCCAATGGCGTGATGATCCAGGATACCGCCTGGGATGGGTACGAGGAGATCCCCGGCTGGATCATGCAGGGCTATGGGTCCATGTCCTTTGAGACCTGGGAGCAGTTCAAGGTTGCGGGGTTTGAGCAGCCGACCCACATATTCGTTCAGGCCGGGGTCGGATCCCTGGCCGGGTCGGTGACGGGTTTTTTTGCCAACCTCCTGCAGGACCGGTGTCCGGTTATCACCATCGTAGAAGCCTCCGCTGCGGACTGTTTGTATCGTTCCGTCCTGGCGGGCCGGCTTGTTCCGGTAACGGGGAATATGCAAACCATCATGGCTGGACTTGCCTGCGGTGAAGGGAATACCATTTCCTGGGAGATCCTGAAAAATTACGGCAAATTTTTTGTATCCGCTCCTGATTGGGTTGCCGCCCGGGGCATGCGGGTGCTGGGGGTTCCCCTGAAGGGGGATACCAAGGTGATCTCCGGGGAATCCGGCGCCGTGCCGGCGGGGTTGCTGGTGACCCTGATGAAAAATCCGGAATACCGGGATCTGCGGCATGCCCTGGGGTTAAATGCAGATTCGGTGATACTCCTCTTCAGTACCGAGGGGAACACAGACCCCGAAAAATTCCGGGATGTGGTATGGGACGGTGAATTTCCCAGTTTCAGGCAGTAGCGCCGGGGAAGGGTTCTGCGCCTGTTGCTGTTTTGTGGTAGCCTCTGTTTTTGGCAATGGTGGTAGATATGAGTGAAGAAAAAAGCGCCCTCTTCGTTAACGGCAGAGAGGTCAGCGGCGGGGCCGGCAGAAAGCTCCTCGATTTTCTGCGGGAGGATCTGGGCCTAAGCGCCGTAAAAAACGGCTGCGGTTCCGGCGCCTGCGGGGCCTGTACGGTCCTGGTAGACGGAAAACCAACCCGCGCCTGTATCCCCATTCTGGGGAAATTGACGGGTAAATCGGTTGTCACCCCCGAAGGCCTGAGCGAACGGGAAAAGGAAGTGTATACCTACGCCTTTTCCGAGGCCGGGGCGGTGCAGTGCGGTTTCTGCATCCCCGGCATGGTGATGAGCGCCAAGGCCCTGCTGGACGGCAACCGGGATCCTTCCGATGGAGATATTCGCAAGGCCATCCGGCCAAACATCTGCCGCTGTACGGGGTATGTGAAGATCATGGATGCCATCAGGCTGGCGGCGTCCCTCTTCCGGCAGGATGCTCCGGTGCCAAAACGGTCCTTTACCGGAAGCCTGGGGGAGAACTTCCACCGAGTGGACGCGGCGGTGAAAACCCTGGGTACGGGAAAATACGCGGATGACCTCTCATTTAAAGGGATGCTCCACGCCTCCGCAGTACGGCCCCCTCACCCGCGGATACGGGTGCTGCGGATCGATGCCTCCCGGGCTCTGGCCCATCCTGACTGTGTGGCGGTGCTAACCGCCCGGGATGTTCCGGGGAATATCAAGATTGGGCACCTGGCCTTTATCTCCGACTACGATGTGATGATAGCCGAGGGGGGGGTAACCCGCTTTGTGGGGGATGCTCTGGCCCTGGTGGTATGTACAAAGCGGGAGAGTCTTGCCGCGGTAAAGGATCTGGTCAATATCGATTATGAGGAGCTGGAGCCCCTCACCAGTCCCGCCGCAGCCATGGCCGACGGAGCCCCCCTGATCCATCAAAAGGAGAGAAACATCCTCTCCCATGAACACCTGGTCCGGGGAGACGCCGATGCGGCGCTGGCAAAATCGAAATACGTGGTAAGCCGGCACTATTCGGCGCCCTTTACGGAGCATGCCTTCATGGAATGTGAATGCGCCGTTGCCCTGCCGGAGGGGGATGATGGGATCATCCTCTACGCAGCGGGCCAGAGCATATACGACGAACAGCGGGAGTGTTCCCGTATGCTGGGGATCCCCCCGGAAAAGGTCCACGTCAAAGGCATGCTCGTGGGGGGTGGTTTCGGCGGTAAGGAGGACATGAGCGTACAGCATCACGCCTGCCTTGCGGCGTGGGTCCTGAAAAAACCGGTAAAGGTAGCCCTGTCCCGGGAGGAAAGCCTGCGGGTACATCCGAAACGGCACGCCATGGAGATGGATTTTACCACCGGCTGCGATGAGCGGGGGTTCCTTACCGCCATGAAGGCGGTGATCATCTCCGACACCGGCGCCTATGCAAGTCTCGGGGGGCCGGTGCTGCAACGGGCCTGCACCCACGCCGCAGGTCCCTACAACTATCAGGTCATTGATGTTGACGGGAAGGCGGTCTATACGAATAACCCCCCCGGCGGGGCCTTCCGGGGTTTTGGGGTATGCCAGAGCTGTTTTGCCACAGAAAACAACCTGAACCTCCTGGCGGAAATGGTAGGTATAAGCCCCTGGGAGATCCGTCTCAGGAACGTTATCCGTCCCGGCCAGACGCTTCCCAACGGCCAGATCGCCGGGGATGACGTGGAGCTTGAAGCCTGTGTCTTCGCCCTGAAGGATCGCTACCACAGGGCCCGGGCGGCGGGTAAGTACCCGGGGATCGCCTGTGCGTTCAAAAATTCCGGTCTTGGGGTGGGGCTTCCCGATACGGGCCGGTGTATCCTCTCGGTGGAGGAGGGGGTGGTCCATATCAGGACCAGCGCCGCCTGCATCGGCCAGGGGATGGCCACGGTCACCACCCAGATAGTCTGTGAGACTCTGCGTATTCCCCCGGAATTGACCTTTGCGGAGCCCCCGGATACCAGGCGGACTCCCAATTCGGGGACTACCACCGCTTCCCGGCAGACGGTATTCACCGGTGAGGCGGTTAGACGGGCAGCGCTCCTGCTCAAGGCAGCCCTGGAAGAGGCGGGGGGTGATCTCTCCCGCCTTGAAGGGCGGGAATTTTCAGGCGAATATTTGGGCGTCACCGATCCCCTGGGAAGCGACAAACCAAACCCGGTAAGCCACGTGGCTTACGGTTACGCCGCCACCCTGGTAGTCTTGGACCAGGAGGGCAGGGTAGAGGAGATCACCGCCGCCTACGACATCGGCAGGGTGGTAAACCCGAAGGCGGCGGAGGGCCAGATCGAAGGGGGGATCCTCATGGGGATGGGCTATGCCCTTACGGAAGATTTCCCCCTGGAAAAGGGAATCCCCCGGGCAAAATACGGAACCCTGGGCCTTATCCGGGCCACCGAAGCGCCCTCCATGGAGATCCTCTTTGTTAAACCAAAACATCCCGCCGGTCTTGCCTATGGCGCCAAGGGGGTAGGGGAGCTGGCAACCATTCCGGTCTGCCCCGCCATCGGGGGCGCCTACTACGCCAAAGACGGGATTCTGCGGAGCAAATTGCCAATGGAAAACACCTTTTACCATTGAATCAGCTGAATCAGCCATGTTACCTGTAACGCCTGAAAAGGTAACATTACCGTCGTTGAATAAAATATTGTTTATTCTTATAATGAAATAAATTATAGTTTTTTGGAATGTTTGGAAGAGGGGGATGATAATGAGTGAAATAATGCGGCCAATCGCATTTGGGGATCTGGTGGACTGGGTGCAAAAGGAGTATGACCGGCAGGGATCCGTCTTTGGGATTCGAAAGGAGAAATTTTACAGAAACAAGTCCGGAAGGGGGATTACCCTTTTTGGTACGAAGATAGCCTCCCCCCTGGGTCCGGCAGCGGGACCTCATACCCAGCTTGCCCAGAATATCCTCTCCGCCTGTCTTGCGGGCAGCCGGTTTATTGAATTGAAAACCGTTCAGACCATGGATGGCGAAGAACTGCGCCGGGCGATTATGCGGCCCTGTATCAACGCCGTCGATGAGGGCTACAACGTGGAGTGGTCCACGGAACTTACCGTAGAGGAGGCCTTTGCCGAATATGTAAAGGCATGGTTCCTCTGCCATGTCTTTATCAGGGAATTCGATCTTTCCGGCAGCGGCATCATCTTCAACATGAGTGTGGGTTACAGTTTTGACGGAATCAGATCCGGAAAGATAGACGCATTTATTGAGGGGATGAAAAACGCCAAAAACACGGCCATCTGGGAGAGCTGTTACCGGTATCTGAAGGATCATGCCGGATCCTTTGAAAGATTCACCGGCGCGGATCTGGATGCAATACCCGCCGTCATATCCCCGGGCATCACGCTGTCCACTCTTCACGGCTGCCCCCGGGAGGAGATTGAAAGGATAGCAGCCTATCTTGTGTCCGGAAAGGGACTCCATACCTACATCAAATGCAATCCCACCCTGCTGGGCTATGAAGGGGCCCGCCGTATCCTGGATAAAATGGGCTACGGCTATATTTCCTTTGATGAACACCACTTCCGGGAGGACTTGCAGTTTGCCGATGCGGTGGAGATGATGGGCCGTCTCATGTCCCTGGCGGAGGAACGGAGTCTCTCCTTTGGGGTCAAGCTGACCAATACCTTCCCGGTGGAGATCAGGAAGGGGGAACTTCCCGGGAATGAGATGTACATGTCCGGCCGGGCCCTTTTCCCCCTTTCCATCCGGGTGGCGGAGCAGTTATCCCGCGCCTTCAACGGAAGGCTTCCCATTTCCTATTCCGGAGGAGCGGACTTCTTCAACCTTGCCGCCATTCTTGAAACGGGCATTCGTCCGGTTACGGTGGCAACTACGCTGTTGAAACCCGGCGGATACGAACGGATCAAACAGTTGGCGGAGCTGGCGGAAGCTTACGCCGGGGATGAAAAGCCCCGGGGCTTGGCTGTCCGGACGGAGGCCCTTACGGAACTTATCGGGAAGGTTCCGGGGATGGAACGGTATCAAAAGGATTACCGTCCGGGGGGCAGCCGGAAAACCACCAGTGTTCTGCCCCTCTTTGATTGCGCCAAGGCGCCCTGTATGGATGGGGGCTGTCCCATTCACCAGCGGATTCCCGCCTACCTGGACAGGGTTGCCTCCGCTGACTATGGGGAGGCCTTCAGGATCATCATTGAGAACAATACCGCTCCCTCCATTACCGGTTCCATCTGTGATCACCAGTGCCAGAGTAAGTGTACCCGGGTGGATTATGAGGATCCCCTGGAGATCCGGGAGGCAAAGAAAATAGCCTGTGATAAGGCCCAGGATGCCTGCCTGGAATCCCTCAAGCCGGCGCCCCTGCGGACGGACCGATCCGTGGCGGTAATCGGCGCCGGACCGGCGGGGATCGCCGCGGCGGTCTTCCTCCGGCGGAACGGCATACCCGTCATGGTGTACGAGAAACGGGACCAGCCCTACGGCATTGTCCGCTATGTGATCCCCGCCTTCAGAATTACCGCCAAGGCAATTGAGCGGGATTTCAACCTGGCGCTCAAACTGGGGGTTGAGTTCCGTTTCGGGGTTCCGGAAGCATGGTCCCTGGCGGCCCTTAAAAAGGAACACCCCTTTGTGGTGCTCGCCACAGGGGCCTGGAAGGAGGGAAGCTGTCCGGTCGGATCCGGGGGGAAAAACATCAGGGATGCCCTCAAATTCCTGGAGGATTCAAAGAATTCCGGAGAAGCCCTGGACCTGGGAAAGACCGTGGGGATTATAGGCGGCGGGGACGTAGCGATGGACTGCGCCAGAGCTGCAAAGCGGAACCGTGGGGTGGAAAGGGCCACCATTGTGTACCGGCGTACAAAGGAATTTATGCCCGCCCAGCGGGAGGAATTGGAGCTTGCCCTGGCCGATCAGGTGGAAATCCTGGAGCTCCGGGCCCCGGAAAGCTATAACGGAGGGGTCCTGGTCTGTGAAGTCATGCGTCTTGGAGAGTACGATGCCTCCGGCAGGCGGGGAATAGTCGGTACGGGAAGGAAGGAGGCGTACCCCTTCGATACCCTTATCGGTGCGGTAGGCGCCCGGGTGGATACCACCCTGTTCAGCCGGAACGGTATAACCCTCAACGACCGGGGTCTCCCCCTGGTAAGGGGCGTCAATGAGAGCTCCGTACCGGATGTCTATATTGCCGGAGATTGCAGGACAGGACCGGCCACGGTGGTCAAGGCTATCGCCGACGGCAGGAGCATTGCCGGGGATATCCTGCGGAAACTCGGCCTCCCGCCGGACATCGGAGTCTCCAGTCCCCAAAGCGCGGCCCCCCTTTCCTGTTACGCCAAAAAGGGGATCCTCTGTGAAGCCGATAAAACCGCCGATGCGGCGCGGTGTCTCTCCTGCGCTGATATCTGTGAAATATGCTGCGATGTCTGCCCCAACCGGGCCAATGTGGCCGCAAGTCCGGAATCGTCCCTCATGGCCGGAACAGACCACCAGGTTATACATATCGATGCCATGTGTAATGAATGCGGGAACTGCGCCGTCTTCTGCCCCCATGGAGGATTACCGTACCGGGACAAATTCACGGTCTTTTCCCGGGAGGAAGATTTTAACGACAGCGGAAACCGGGGTTTCCTGCCCCTGGAAGGGAGGGCCTTCAAGGTACGGCTGGAAGACGGATCGGTCCGCCTCTGGCGCCGGGGCGAAACCACCATCCCGCCGGAATTTGCCGGGCTCATCGGCCTTGTGATGGACCGGTACGGCTATACGGTGACGGGGACTGCCTGCCGGGAGTCGTGAAGGCCCGGGGGACTACCCGTTCTGGTCTTTCCCGGTGATGCTGAAGATCCGTCTAAAGGCGGAGTCTGGTTTCTTTAGCTCCCGGGAACCCCGGGTGATCTTGCAGAGTGAAAGCCCCAGGGTTTTAGCAATCTCCCGCTGGGGCGTCTTTTTGTCCAGCTCCTTCACCAGGGCCCAGCGGGCTGCAATATCCGCCGTCTCCGCAGGGGTAAGGATGTTGCGGAAAAAGGCTTCAATCAGGTCCGGATCCCGGACTTTTGCGAGGGTCCGGGAGAGATCGCCGAGATGTTCCGTCACCCTGGGATCGTCAATGGTCATAGTATAAGTATACTACAAAACACGGATCAGCGGAATTCAGAACTCCTCCGAATTCCCCTATATTCTGGTATCTTTGATGAGGTTGAGGATCTCTCCGGGACTATCGACGATCCGTTCCGCTCCGGCCTGTTTCAGCGCCGCCCTGGAACGGAAGCCCCAACTGACCCCCAGGGCATGACATTCCGCCGCCCGGGCGGTTTCCATGTCGATTTCCGAGTCTCCGGCAAATATGGTGTTCCGGGGGGTGCTGTCCAGTCTCATGAGGATATCCCAGACGGAGGCGGGATCCGGTTTTCTTGGAACGCCGGGTTTTTCTCCTAAAACAATATTGAAGCTTCCCGCCGGAAAGAGTCCGTCGATCACCAGCCGGGCCACGGGATCGGGTTTATTGGTGAGGACCGCTGTTTTTACCTTTAGTCTCTTCAGATCCTCCACCAGCCGGGGTATCTCCGGATAAGGACGGGAATAGACCAGCGGGTTTTCTGTGTAGAACCGGACGGCGGCGGCGGCCAGGGGGCCGGCGTTTTTTTCATCCCGGGCTTCCGGAGGCAGGGCGAGGAGGGCCAGGCGTTTTATGCCCCAGCCGACCATGCCGGCGTATTGCTCCGGGGGAACCGGCGGAAAACCCCGGGATTCCAGGGCCCTGTTCATGGACGCTGCGATATCCTCCAGGGTATCCACCAGGGTTCCGTCAAGGTCAAAAATAATACAGTTGAATTTCATAATACCATTGTATCAGTTTTCCTCTTCAGATAATATTAAGAGTAAAGATGACTAGGAATCTTACTGTAGGGAATCCTGTCCTGCTAATTGTGGGCTTTACCATACCCCTGCTGATAGGGAATCTGTTTCAGCAGTTTTACAATATGGCGGATGCCTTTATTGTGGGCCGGACCATCGGTGTCCGGGCCCTTGCTGCGGTGGGTTGTACCGGAAGCATCATGTTTTTCCTCCTCGGTTTTATGTGGGGCTTTACTCAGGGGACTTCCATTATTGCTTCCCAGCGTTTCGGCGCCGGGGATTATCCCGGGGTACGCCGAAGTTTTGCGGTAAGCATTGTTTTGGGAGTCCTGATTGCCCTGGTCCTCACCGCCGCCGGTATTATCTTCGCCCGGCCGCTCCTCCTCCTGCTTCACACCCCGGAGGATATCCTTGATGACGCTTACAGGTATTTGATTGTGATCTTCCAGGGTATCGCCGCGGCGGTGTTGTTTAATCTTGTTTCAAATATCATGCGGGCCGTCGGGGACAGTCATACTCCCCTGGTCTTTCTGGTGATCGCCTGTCTCATCAATATTATCCTTGATTATCTCTTTATCCTGGTTTTTCGGACCGGAGTTGAAGGGGCCGCCTATGCCACCGTCATCGCCCAGTTGTTGTCGGGGCTCCTCTGTATTCCGGTGATTATGAAAAAACTGCCTATCCTCAGGATCACCCGGGAGGATTGGCGTTTTACCTGGTCCGATGTGTCACAACACCTCAGGATGGCCTTTCCCATGGGTTTCCAGATGAGCATCATTGCCATTGGAGCGATAGTCCTGCAATTCACCCTGAACGGACTGGGGACCATGGCTGTAGCCGCCTGTACTGCCGCTCAAAAAATAGACATGGTGGCTACCATGCCCCTGAATTCCTTCGGGCTGACCATGACCACCTATGTGGCCCAGAATTACGGAGCCCGCCGGGTTGACCGGATACGCCAGGGTCTGATCCGCTGCCTCATCATATCCGGCGGCCTCAGCATCCTTGCCGGCATTGTATTCTTTTTTATCGGTCATACCCTTGCAGCCCTCTTCATCCCCGGCGATTCCGAGGCGGTTTCCCTGGCCCACGTCTTTCTTCAGATAAACGGCGCCTGCTACCTTATCCTGTCGATCCTCCTTATCTGCCGCCAGAGCCTTCAGGGGCTGGGGAACAGCCTGGTTCCCACCATCGCCGGGGTCATGGAACTGGTGATGCGATCCTTTGCCGCGGTGATCCTCTCCCGGTATTTCGGCTTTACCGGGGTCTGTTTCGCCAATCCCCTGGCATGGCTTGGCGCTACGGTCCCCCTGGTCATCGCCGTGGCGCTGACCATGAAACGGCTTAGCCGGATGGCGATAGCGGAACGGCGGCTGCCCGGATGATCATCACATCCCCAAAGCCGAATTGCTTCGCCGCCCGGTCAAGTATCCCCTTAATGGGCGCCGGGGCGATACCGGCGGCAAGCCCTCCCCAGGTGACTATCCGCTCCACCCTGAAACCCGCGCCGCGGAGAAGGGCCGGAAGGGTTTTTATTGAAAACAGGTAGAGGTGGTCAAAGATAGCGGAACGCCAGCGGCTCCGGAAGAGCCGGGCCTGAAGGCCATTGATGTTTGGGGTGGTGACAAAGAAGCGGCCCCCCGGCACGAGGATCCGGTGTACCTCCCGGACAAATGAAACGGGGTCATTGAGGTGTTCAATGAGATGGGATGCAAGAACCGCCGTAAAACCGGCGGAGGGGAATCCGTTTTCCTCCAGGGAAAAGGTTCTCACATCAAGCTGCCGTTTATTCCGGGCGTACTCCGCTTCCTGAGGGGAAATTTCAACCCCAATGGTATCCCAACCCTGGTTCCGCAGGGTTTCAAGGAGCGCTCCCGTGGCGCAGCCCACATCCAGAATCCGCCGGGTTCCCCTCCCTGCCGGCGCTGCGCTTACCGGCTCCGGGGGCTTCCGTTCCCCTTTGGGTCCGTCCCCGGTGTAAAAACCCGCATCCCTGAGGGCGAGTTCCTGGAGCCGCAGAAAGGCCCCCTCGTTGGCGATTTCGTAAGAGAGGTAATCATCCCCGTGTTCTTCCCGGTAACGGCGTCTCACATCGCCGCTGAGGGGTTGGGGATTCATCTGCACCAGGCCGCAACGTTCGCAACGGACATAGGAGAAGCCTTCGCAGGAAAGATATGGCCGGAAGGGACCGCCGGGTGAGGAGACCGTTCCCTGCGGACCACCGGGGGATACTCCGCAGAGCGCGCAGGGGACAAGGCGCCGCTCTTCCTCCTTTGGCGGGGTAGACCAGGTCTTCAACTCCCCCTCCCGCGGTTCCAATTCGGAATCCTGGTCCGGCGCCGGATTCCGGCTGCCTTCATCAATCCACCTGCAGGCGGAAGGAGAGACTCCGGGCGTTGCCCTGGATATTCCGGGCAATTACCTCCAGGGTTGCCTGGCCCCGGGTAAACCAGACCTCCCCCACCTCAAAACCCGGGTAGGGGACATAGACCTGTTTGACCGGTACAAGGCCGTTGCGGTACACCATGAGCACCCCGTCCCGGGCGGAAAAGGTTTCAAAGTTCAGCGCTCCTATTTCAACGCCGTTCATGTAGCAGAGGATCTGGTAGGGCGCCAGGGCAAGGTCCGGCAGGGACAGGAAGGCGTTTACCGAAATGGTGTAGTGCCCCTGGCTGATATTCCGGGTCTGGGCCGGATTGATACTCCGTCCTTCACTGTTTTTCAGTTCCACCGACTGAATCACCGGTTGGTCCGTATTCTCCGTGGGGGTGATGATCATGGAGGGGTTTACCCAGCGCCGTTCTTTCCGGTCAAAGATGGAAAAGTAGACCCCCTCATTCCGGGACCAGCCCGACTGTCCTGCGGAGGCGATGGTCCTGTCCTGGTAGACATCACCGGACAGGTTAATGCGCCCAGGCTCTTCAAACCGGCTGTAGATACTGACCATGCCGTCGCCGTGGTCCAGGGCGATCCAGGCGCCCAAGGGGGAGGGCATCCGGGAAGCGGTATCTTCCTGGCCGCGGGTGTAGAGGAATTCCCCCTGATCGGCCGCCCGTATCGACCCCTGGGCCTCAAAGACCACCCCCAGCAGGGGCCGGCCTTCGTTGTTCCAGCCAAAGTTGGCAACCATTTTGGCGTCCCCATGGGGCCAGTCGATGGCGAACAAGCCGAAAGTTCCCGGCAGGATGCCGGCCAGCAGCATACAGCACGCCAGGCCGATACGCGGCGGATTCTGTTTCATGTCTACCTCTTGTCCAGATCAAAGGCGGCCAAGGTCGTTCCCCCGCCCACGAAGAGCCGGGAATTCCGGCGGGCCAGAAAGGAATCCCCGCTCTTAAAGGGCGCTTCCATGATGATGGTCCCGGGAAGACGGATTGCCACCAGTTTATTTTGTCCCCCGGGTTTCGACGTGATAATGAAGAACAGATTGTCCTTCCCTGAACTCTCAATGGCGCTAATCGATCCGTCCAGGGGGATCTTCAGGCTGTTCCGGGTGTTGATATCGTATATGCCAATCCCCTCCTTCCGTTCAAAAACAATCCGGCTGTCATTGCCAATAAAGGCAAGGTGTACCGGCCGTCTGAATCCGTCGGAGATGAATTCGTGGTAACTTACCTTATAGGAATCCCCAAACTTTTCCAGCAGCAGAAACCGCTGATCATCATAACCTGAGACGATTGCCAGTTTTGAACCATCCCCCGATATCCGGCAGCTGAGGATCACCGATAAGCGGGAACCGCCGGGTTCAAAGAAGAACAGCCGTTCCCCCCCCTCTCCCAGAAGCTCCACGGCGCCGTCCAGGGAACCGGCCAATACAAGGCCCGCCGCGGCATCAATATCGGTGACCGGGGCCGCAAAATCATGAACCCAGCGGATCTCCCCGGAGGAATCCACCAGGGACAGGGAATTTTGCTCATCGTTGATGACGAAGATCCGTTTATCAAGAAAGAAGGGGTATCCCCGGGGATGATCTATCCGGACCATGGGCCTTTCCCGGGGATCAAAAACTGCAACGGTCTCCGGAACAGCCTCGTATTCGGCCCAATACTCTTCCGACAATGATACGTAACCCTTTCTAACCCGATTAATTGAAAAGAAGCCCTGGGCATCCACATACCCAAAATGGCTGCCCAGCTTGAAGGGCAACAGGACTTCCTCTTCCAAAGGTTCCGCCGTTGTTCCGCCGCTTTCCAGGGAAACAGGATAATCGGATTCCAGGGAACTGAGCCATCGGGGAACCAGGATGGTTTCCACCGGAATTGGCCGGGCCGCAACAAACGTATAGACGATAAACAACAACAAACTCAGGGGTATCCAATACTTTTTTTTATTCTTAGCCACCCTAAAACTCCATAGTCAGTATGATATAGTATGGATACGCTGTCAATTCTGTATTTTTTGGAGGTACTGTATGGATCTGGACGCCCTCTTTGAGGAGGCCCGGCGGGCCGCCTCTTTAGCCTATGCCCCCTACTCGGAATTCCGGGTAGGCGCGGCCCTGCTCAGCAACGACGGTGTTGTATTTTCGGGTTGTAATGTGGAAAACCGGTCTTACGGCCTGACCATTTGCGCGGAACGGAGCGCCCTTGTTTCTGCGGTAAGCAAGGGTAAGCGTTCTTTTACCGCCCTGGTAATTGTGACCCCGGATTCGGCGGAGCCCGTAGGCCCCTGCGGAGCCTGTAGACAGGTCCTCAGCGAATTCATGCCCGCCGATGCCCTGGTCTGTTTTGAGGACGGCGCCGGCGGGCGGATCACCACCACCATGGGGGCCCTTCTCCCCTGGGATTCCCTGCACAGGAAATGAAGGGCCCTTTGAAGGCTGAATCTTACTATATTAACGTCTCTTGACATATTCTGCGGTTTTGTACTATATTTTAGAAGAGCATCGGGTTTTTTCAAAGACCTAACTGGTTTTGAAAGCGTCCGGGTAGATCATGTATCCGGGGGGATTGGTAATGATGGATGAAGATATCCTTACGATTGATGAAGTGGCGAAGTATCTGCGGGTTTCCGAACGGACCGTTTACGATTGGGCGCAGAGGGGGGAGATTCCCGCGGGAAAAATCGGTACTGTTTGGCGTTTCAAGAAGAGAGAGATAGAAAAATGGGTGAATGACCGGCTTTCGGTCCATAAAATAGAACCCCAGTACGATACCATCCATGTGGATACGATTATTTCACCGGATCGGATCGTTTTTTTGCAGTTTCCCACCAAACGGGACGCCCTGCTGGCCCTGGCGGAGAATCTGGCCGGCGCTCCCCAGGTAAAAAACCAACAGGAACTGACCTCGGAGATTTTGAAGCGGGAAGAATTGATGAGTACCGCCATTGGCCGGGGCATCGCCATTCCCCATATCCGTCTTGCATCGGTGACCGATCTTGTGGTGTCCGTGGGGATAAGCCAGATCGATATAGTTGATTTTCAGGCCCTGGACGATGAACCGGTACGGCTCCTCTTTATGATCGCCGCCGCCTACAACCAGCATGCCTACTACCTCCAGACCCTTTCCTTTTTCAGCGCCCGTCTGAAAAACCGGGAACTCCGGGATTCCCTGCTCCTGGCAACCGATCCTGGGCAGGTCTATTCCCTGCTCCTGGGAAAGTCGTAGTTTTATATTTATCCGGCGCCTTTCTCATTCAAAAATGACCCCCAGCCATTTTGCGGGATCCGCGGAGTCCTTGCCGATAAGTCCGATCCGTACCGCTGCGGTGGTTTCCGCCACAAGCCACTGTTTTCCCCCGGCGGTGAAACGGGCGCCGGGACCGGAAATGTCCGCCAGCCCCATGGCGTGACGGTACTCCCGGGAAACCATGATGGCTCCGGGGATGTTCGCCTGTTCCAGCAGTATCGCCCAGAGCAGCGCCCGGCTGTCGCAATCCCCCCGGCCTTCCGTGGCGGCGCTCACCAGGTTGACAAAATCGCTTCCCATAAAATCCCGTTCATAGGTAAAGCCCTGCACCCATTCCAGGACCCTGGCGGCAAATTCCAGGCTCCGTCCCTCTTCCGTGTCCGGAAGCTCCCCCCCTTCCACCCAGTTCCGTTCCAGGGCGAATGCCGTTTCGGTAAGGCGATCAAAGGAATCCCGGTAGATGGTCCGGTAGAAGCGGATCCAGGCTTCATCTCTGAGGGGAGAGTCGATGTAAGCCTTGAGGACTCTGAACTCCCGGTCAACCAGGGCCTGGGCGGCTTCGGCATCATGTTCACGTACAAAGGCCCCGGTGACCTTTCCCGCCAGGGTGACTGGTATCCGTTTCCCCGGGGGATAGGTAAATTCCGTAACCGGACCGGGAGCCCGCCTGTCCGTTCCGGCAGGGGCGATGGAATCCAGGGCGGAGAGTTGCAGGTCATCCGCAGCCCCGGCCTCCGGTCCGTAGGCCAGGGCAAGGAGCAGGGGTTTTGCCGGATCCGCCTTTTCCCCGCCGGGCCGGCCGGTTGAAAGGCCGCCGGATTCTCCCCGGGACTCCGGGGCTTCAAGCTCGATGCAGAGGCCCCAGCCCGTATACTGCTTCCGGGACCGGCCGCTGTCCGCGGAAAAGGTCATCCGCAGCAGGGCGGCGTCTTTGTTGCGGTACACAAAACCGCTGATATCCCCCCGGGCCCCCAGCCGTTTCTGTACATCCCGGGCCAGGGCATCAACCGACGCATGGGTCCCCCCGGGGTATACCACCATGTCAAAGGTGCCTCCGGCAGGGGAACTAAAGGAGAAACGATTTTTCCCATCCCCCCCGGTAAAGGCATAACCTTCAGGAAGGTCGATCCGGAAGCCCCAGATATCGGATTTGAGGGGCGCAGCCATGAGGGGGGATGCCGGGAACAGGGACAGAATCACCTGTATGAACATGACCGACAGGGATAGTACCCCCCGCAGGATCGCCGCCATCATGTCGAACCCTCCGGGATCGCCATGCCTTCCGGCGGGCTCCCGACTCTTTTTCCGTTTCATGCTATGATCATCGGTACATTAAGAACCGGTAAGAGGGTATTTTGGAGCGGATAGAGGTTTTGTTTGAAAGCGATGATTGTCTGGTGCTCAACAAGCCCGCAGGACTGGCGGTACAGGGGGGAAAGGGTGTGGAGGTTTCCCTGGATCGAATCCTGGGGGAGGAGTTTTCCCCCCGGCCTTTCCTGGTTCACCGTCTGGACAAGGATACCTCCGGCCTCATCCTGGTCGCTAAAAACCGGGAGGCGGCGATCCGGTTTTCCGCCCTCTTTGCCGGCCACGGGAAGGGCCCGAACCGGGGCGTCGTCAAAGGCTACCTTGCGGTCTGCGCAGGTCATCCCCGGCCGGAACAGGGCCTGATCCGGCTTGACCTTTCCGTCCGGGGGGATATGAAACGCTCCCGGACCGCCTACCGGTTCCTT
>JAITJI010000069.1 GCA_031279015.1 Spirochaetaceae bacterium | reverse complement strand
GTCTATGAGGATTGGTGGTTTGCAACAAGACGGGCATGGCAAGAAGATAATTATAAACTTATCCAAAAAATGTCGGGCGCTTATATAGACATGGTAAACTGGAGGGTTGAGCAAGCAATCACTTCCGGGTGGTCTCCCGCCCAGCTAGCCCAGCAGATCTCGAAGATAGACCGCTCCATAACCACCGGCCGGGCGAACCTCATAGCCCGGGACCAGATCGGGAAACTGAACGGCCAGGTAACACAGGCCCGGATGGAGGCTGCCGGACTTGATATGTACATCTGGTCCACATCGGGGGATGAGCGGGTCAGGAGTTCTCACGCTCTGTTAGACGGGAAGCTCTGCCGGTGGGATAACGCATTGGTATATTCGGAGGATAGGGGTAAGACTTGGATACCCCGGCCATCAGGTGCGGTACTTCTCCACCCCGGGGAAGACATACAATGCCGATGCTGCGCCTTGTCCTATTGGGATGAACTGGTAGGGGAGGTTGATGCGCAGATAAAGGCACAGGAGAATTAACGGGAGGGCTTATGGAGTTGATGAAAGAGATATTAGAAGAGGTTGTCCTGGTAGCCCGGGATATAGATTACGGGAAAATCACCATAAATATTTCCGGTCCCCCCTCTAATGCCGTGGATATAATCACGGAAAAGCGGAGCCGGTTTAAGCTAGCTGAACCGACCGAATCACCGGAAAAAGAATACCCAAAGGACAAACTCTGAAAAAAAATAAAAAAATCGCTTGACATTTTTTTCAGAGTTGTTTTATAGTCAAGATAGACATAGTTTTATTATAAAGGCTGACCGAGTAACGGAAGCCCGTAGAGATGAGACATGGCAGGCAAGGTATACCCTTGTCTCTCTGTCCTATCCCTGCGGGCTTTTTTTATTTCCCGGGGCCGGGGCGGAGGAATGGCAGAACAACAGACAGTTAAAACCGTAAAGCGCTTGGATTCCCTTGATCCGTCCCGGTGGATGACTACCCCATTCACCAGGACACCTGAAGGGTTCCTGACCGGCCGCGCTATTGTTACCAGCGTGGGGGTCTTTACCTATCTCAATAAAGACGGGACGAAAACGAGCGAGCTTAGGCTGCCCGATGATGTGTTTAACTCCGCCAGCCTTGAGAGCATGAAACTCAAACCCGTGGTGAACAGCCACCCCGATGAACTGGTAACGGATGGGAACGTCAAGAAATACCAGGTGGGAAGCCTGGGAAGCAACCCCTCATCCACCGTACAAGAGCGTAACTACGATGGTTTTACCCCCCTGGATAAGCTCACTGACGGCTTTCATGTCGCTATCGACATGATCATCAATGACGCGGATACGATCAACGATGTGCTGAACGGGAAGCGGGCCCTGTCCATGGGCTATGAATGTGAAATCGAAGTGGCGGAGCCCGGATCGGTGTGGTGCGGTGTGGCGTATGACGGCATCCAGCGGAATATCCGGTACAACCATGCCGCGATTGAGGATGGAGCCCGGGCGGGTGATGCCGCCCGGATTCGCATGGACGGCGCGGACTTCGGTCCAGGTGATGCTGTCCAAATAAATCATACGGACGCTTCGGGTGCGGACCCGAGTCCAAAGCCTAAGGAGGGCAAAAATATGGGAATGAAGAAGATCAACCTGGACGGTGTTGAGTACGAAGGCGAGGAGAAACTGATCCAGTTCTACCAGGACCAGAAAAAGCGCGCCGATGCCGCCGAGAAGGATTTGGAGAAGGCCCGGGCCGATAGCGCGGAGGCTAAGACCGCCGTCTCCAAAATGGAAGCCGAGCGGGACGCTCAGAAGGACCGGGCCGACACGGCCGAGAAGGAACTCAAGGAAGCCAAAGATCAAGCGCTTGATCCCAAACGCCTGGATGAGGCGGTCAATGCCCGGGTGCTTCTCTTTGACGCCGCCGACCGTGCCGGTGTGGAAATCAAGGACGGAATGACCGACCTGGACATCAAAAAGGCGGTTATCAGCGCCGTATCTCCCACGGCAAAACTGGACGGTAAAGACGAGGTTTACATCGCGGCCCGGTTTGACGCCGCGGTCGAGATCCTGGGCGACAAGGCCGATGGCGAGAGCCGTGCGGTTGGAGGCGGCTTACCTCCGACTGCCAGCCGTAACGATGCCGCCGCCGCACGTCAGCGGATGATTGAACGCATGAAGTCCCGCGGCAGGGGCGAAAAGGAGGGGGGTTAATCAATGGACCTTTACGGTAGTTTAAAACCGGCCATAGCCGGATTGAAATATGGCCTTGATTCCGAAACCGAAAGTATAGCCGCGGGGGAGAAGTTTTTCCCCGGCGATCCGGTTTTCGGCTTTGTGGGGGATGACAAGAGTGGATACGGCGCCCATGTCAGCTCTGTCTCTCTGACTGCAAATGCAGACCTGGTAACCGGGAATTCCGTTGCCGTTACGATTAACGGTGTTGCCCTTGATCCAATAGACTTTGCGACGAGTTCCGCAGAGACCATCCGGGAGATTGTCAACGCCATTAATGAAAATGAGGCCCTTGACGATCTGGGCATTGGCGCCTATCTGGTTGACGGCGCCCCCCGGGCATTTTACCTGGCGGCTCCCGGACTGACCATTACCGCATCCGCGACGGTTACGGGCGGCGCATCCCAGGCGGCCTTTACCGCGGCGGTTTACACCGCCATGAAGTTTAGGGGTGTGGCTCCCTTTGAGCAAATATCCTCCAAAGACGGTGTTGGTTATTATCCCGTCCATACCTCGGTACCTGTACAGACCCATGGGAAGCTCTGGATCCGCGTTGCGAAGAGCGCTAATCCGGGGGATATGAAACCCGCATACGTCATCTTGGACGGTGAGGATGCCGGAAAGTTTACCGATGTTGCCGGCAGCAACTATGACTGCGGTTGTTTTTTCCGGTCAGGAAAAGTAACCAATGAGTCTGATGATTTGGCCCTCATTGAACTGAGGGGCTTGAAATAATCCCTGGGGTAAATCCCTGCATTAAGGAGTAATAGAATGGGAGATGGAGTAGTTAGCAGTGATATTCGGCTTGACCGCGGGGAGTCTCTGTTTTTCGCGAGGGAACTTGACCGCATCAAAGCTCAGACCTATGACGTAAAACTGGACGAATTAAAGGCCCTGTCCTTGATTCCGATCAGTACCGATGCGGGTCCCGGCGCACGGACGATTACCTTCCGCCGCTATACCGGGGTGGGTTTTGCGAAAATCATCAGTGATTACGCCCATGACTTTCCCCGGGTAGATGTCTATGGTGAGGAAGAGACCATAAAGATTCACAGTATCGGGGATAGTTATGGGTACAACATCATGGAGATCCGGGAGGCCGCCATGGTCCCCGGGAGAAATCTGGAACTGCGGAGAGCGACCACCGCGCGGCGGGCCCATGACGAAAAGATAAACAATCTGGCGCTTCAGGGCGATCCTGTTTATAAGATTCAGGGCTTGTTCCGGTATCCGGGGATTTCCGAGGCGACCCTCCCGGCCGATGGTACGGGGGGATCAAAATCCTGGAAGACAAAGAGCGAAGACCAGATTCTCCGGGACCTGAACCTTATCACCGACGCGGTGATACTCCCCACCTCCGGAAGGGAAGTTCCGGATACCTTTTGGATTCCCCGGGAGACGTATAACCTCCTGGCAAACAAGCGCCTTGGGGACAATCAGACCACGCTGCTCAAATATATCCTGGATAATAACCCGGACATTAAACGGATTGAGTGGCTCAATGAACTGGCCGGCGCCGGGGAAGACGGGGTTAACCGGGCCATTGTCGGTAAGTTTGACGCCGACCATATTACCCTGGAAATCCCCCAGCCCTTTGAGCAGTTTGATCCGATCCAGAACGGCATGGAGTACACCGTCCCCTGCCACAGCCGCTGCGCCGGGATAATCATTTATTACCCCATGGCGTTTGCGTATGTGGATGGGATCTAAGCCGCAGCACATGGGCGGGGCGGTAACAGCCCCGCCGTGTCCGCCCTGTAGTGGGCGATATATCTGTTTTGAAGGATGGAATTAAAATGCTGATTAAGTACAAGCCGAAACAGGATCACCTCAAATGTGTCCCCCTCATTCCCTCAGCCGCGGAGGTAAAAACCCTCAAGCTGGAACGGTCCCAGGTAGAACTGCTCCCGGGGGTAAACGAGGTTACCGACGACGAATGGAAGGTGATGAAGCCAACCCTTGCCGCTGAAATCAAGTCCGGCGTCATAACGGTGATTGAAAAGGACGTGGTAAAAAGCAAAAGGGCGCCGGAGGGTAAGGCCCGGAACCTCAAGGAGCTTCCGACCATGGAAGCCGTGGCTCTGGTAGGGGAAACGGTAAATCCCGATACCCTGAACCGGTGGTATCAGAAGGAAACCCGTGAAGAGGTCCGCCTTACCATTGTGGAGCGGATGAAGGAACTCAAGATCGAGATCCCGAAATTCAAGGGGGTTACTGAGGCCGCCGGGGAAGACGAAACGCCTGGAGGGGATAAGTAATCATGGCACTCAGCCCGCGTCAGATAATTGCGGCAATCTGTCCGGAACTTTCCGGCAGTCCATCCCTCCCGGTGTTCCTGGAAATGGCGGCCGAAGTTACTGACAAGGGCTTTTACGGCACAATGTACCATTACGCGGTTGCATACCGGGCGTGTCATCAGTTTACGGTAGCGGGCGGCGGTAATAGTGCAGAGAAAACCGTTATGAATATGGGCGGAGGCGCCCCCGTTGCATCCATGAGTGAGGGCGGTCTGGCAATCTCTTTCGCCCAGGGCGGGGCTGCTGATGGGTCCGAGTTGGGCAGTACGAAATACGGGAAAATGCTTTTGGGCCTAAGAAAATCGCGGCCCACAATGGGCGTGAATACAGGAGGGTTATGTCTATGAAATATACGACCACAATAACGCAGCCCCAATATGTCGGGAAGGTAAAAATAGAATCCAAGGGGGGCGAACTGACCGACAAACAGGCCGAGGAA
>JAITJI010000052.1 GCA_031279015.1 Spirochaetaceae bacterium | reverse complement strand
TCATAATCAACATGAGCCGGATCATTAAAAAAAGCGCCATAGATCCCTTTGATTTAACCGATGCGGAAATTGAGGGGCGAAAGCAATGTTTTGAAATTTATCATTTCCTTAAAGAGAACATTCCGGGTTTTGAAAATTCCTTCATGCTTTCTACGGGACCAAATATAGGAAGCCGGGAAAGCAGGAAAATCAACGGAGTCTATAAGCTCCAGGTCAAGGATCTCCTGAATAATGTGATGTTTGACGATGCGATTGCAATGGGCGGCTATCCGGTAGATATTCATACTCCTGATGGAGCAGGTTGTGATAATACTTTCATGGAGCCAAAAAGCTGGTATTCCGTACCCTACAGGAGTCTCATTAGCAGGGAAATAAAAAATATGCTGGCAGCCGGCCGCTGTGTCAGCGCCACTCATGAAACCCTGGCCGCGATCCGTACTACTCCCATGGTCATGGCTATGGGACAAGCCGCCGGAACCGCCGCAGCTCTGGCAGGCAAAAACAACATCCCGGTCCAGGATGTGGATATAAAGGAACTTCGGGAAATTTTATTAAAAGAAGGGGCTTTTCTCAAACCCTATCATAAATGAGCGGACAGGCCTGTGGGCGGCCCCTCCACAATTGTTCATGATATACGCGGGGCCGCTATACGGGCCAGGCGTATCCCTTGACGCACGGCCTCTTTACCCGCTATGGTAATACCATGCCTACCGGTGTTTTTGCTACCCTGCCGCCGCAATTTTTCTCTCCCCTGGCACGGGCGAACCGGGAACATTACGCCGCCCTCCTGGTGCGTTATTTCAGGCTCTTTCAGGAGAACTCGGGGAGGCTGGAGCGGGAACTGGTGGTCCGCTCTTTTACGGAATACTTAAGCCGCCACCGGGAGGCACTGATCATGGAAGCCGCGGAATTGCCGGTTGACGATTCCGCGGTGAATGAAACCGGCGGCGCGGGAGGCAGCTTCGAGGACACCGAGACCCCTTTTCTTGACTTCGGCGATGCCGGCCGGGAAACAGGCCCGGCGCAATCCGCGGGGGAAGAAAGCGGCGGCGGGGAGGCGGAGTCTCTCCAGGATGACCGGGCCGCAGCCAACCGCTTCCTGAGGCGGCTCATCGCCGCGGGGTGGCTGGGGGAGGAGATCCTCCCTGACTATACCAGGGTTATCAACATCACCCCCCACGCCCGGCCTTTTTTCGAGGCCCTGGCGCGGGTGGAGGAGGGGCTCAAAACCGAGTACGAAAGCCATGTGGTGGCGGTCTATTCCCTGCTCTGCGGGGACGCGATAGAGGAGAACGGGCACTACGCGGTTTTAAACGCCCACAGCGCCACCACCGCGCTCATCGATTCCCTCAAAGTGTTGTCCCAAAGCATCAAGGGGCACTATGACCGCTTTATCGAAGAAGCGGCGGCCGCGGAGGTCAAGGGCATACTGCACCTCCATTACGATATTTACGCGGTGGAAATTCTGGACGGGGCCTATAAGCGGCTCAAGACATCGGACAACCTTTCCCGCTACCGGCCCCGGATTCAGAAAAAGGTGGGGGATCTTCTGCGGAACGAAGACTGGCTCACCGGGAGCGCCCGCAAGTATTCCCGGCTCGGTACGCTGACGGTAGACGAAAGCCGCCAGCGGCTTGTTACCATGCTGGAAGAAATCCGGGACACCCTGCGGGCGGTGGACCCCCTGCTGGACGACATTGACCGCAGGAACATGCTCTACTCCCGTTCCAGCATCGAGCGGGTCAAGGCCCTGCTGGAACCGGACTCGACCCTGGCGGGCAAGCTCGGCGCCCTGATCCGGGAACTCCACGCGGACAGGACAGGCGGCCGCTGCCGCCGGCTACTGCACCGGCTTCACGGGGTAAGAATCCTGGCCCCCGAATCCCTGTACCGGCGCTACAAGCGTGAAACCGTAAAGCTCAGGCGGGGCGCGCTGGCGGTCATGGACAGGGCGGCCAGAAAAAAGGCGGAGGAAGAACTCTTCCGCCGCCTGAGACAGCAATTGAGTCCCGCTAAAATCGCGTTCTGGCTTGACGAACTGGGAGGAGCGGATCGGCCCCTCCCCTCAAGGGAACTCATGGGTGACGAACACTCCTTTGAGCGTTTCATCTACAGCGTCCTCTACGCCGATTCCCGGCCCCGGAGTTTTGAGTACACAATCGAAGAAGAGGACAAACGCAGGCAGTTTGAAACCGAGGCGTATTCGGCGCCGGATCTGGTTTTGCGGAGAAAGCTGCGGGAGACGCGGGGAGCGCAGGGGGCGCGGGAGATGCGGGAAAATCGATGAAAAGCGAGATAGAGTACATCTCCGAAATAACCGAACTCACCGATGACGAATTCGATCTCTTCAAGGCAAGCCTTAAAATGCTTCTTTCAAAAACCTTTATTATCCGGGGGAAGGAAAGGGAAGAAGAACTCTACGATTTTACCATCCGCAACATGCCCATCTACGATGCATGGTTTTCCTGCATGGACGCGAAGATCGTTAAAGACGAAAGCCTTGGGGTAATCGCCTTCCGGGGCGGCAGCGGAACCAGGCTGCGCCTGGGACGGGAAGAAACCTGCGCCCTCCTGGTGTTCCGGCTCCTCTATGAGGAGAAGCGCACGGAGCTTTCCCTGACCAGCTTCCCATCGGTAACGCTTCTCGACTTTGAGGAAAAATACAACGCCATGACCAACGGCAGCCTCAAGAAGACCCGGCTTGAGGAAATCCTGCGGCGCCTTCAATCCCATAAGCTGATCGACGTGCTCTCTTCCGATGTTACCGATAAGGAAGGCCTCGTTGTCCTCTACCCGGCCCTCGCCGTGAGCGTTGGCCGGGACAGCATCGACGAACTCCTTGGCTCCCTGTTTGCCGGAGGAAGCGGGAACCCTGAAGCTGCGGGAGATCCCGCGGGAGATCCCGGGAACGCCGAAGACGCCGGAGCCGGAGAAGCCGGGGATGCCGGAGCCAGCGACGCCGGCATTGAGCCGGATTTGCCGGGGGAGGATGAATCGTGATCACCCTGGAACGAATCCGCCTGGTTGGCTGGCATTACTTTGACGATGAACTCATCGGCATAGGGAACCGCTGCCTCTTTGCGGGGGATAACGGGTCAGGCAAATCCACCATTGTGGACGCTATCCAGTACGCCATGGCTGCGGATCTCCGCAAGGCAAAGTTCAACGCCGCCGCCGGAGACCGCAGGAGCGGCAGGGACTTAGTGGGCTATGTGCGGTGTAAGCTGGGCAGCGACACCACCGAATACCTCCGGGACGACGCGGTATCCCATGTGATGCTTGAGTTTTCGGTTGGAACCGGAAGCGCAGACAGCGTGCCCGGCGCAGGCGGCGCGATTGGCGGCGGCTTTTCCGCCGGGGTCTGCGTGGAGGCCTATACCGACGGCCGGCTGACTGAGCATTTCTGGATTGCCGACAGGTTTCCCATAGACGAGGCCGCGCTGTGCGGCGAAAACGGCGAGGCCTTAAGTTTCAGGCAGTTCAGGGAAATCATGCTGGGACGGAACACGGCGTCCCATGCGGTTCAGTTTTTCGAGTCCAAGAGCCTCTACCTCCGGGATTTTACCAACCGGCTGGGAGTGTGGCGCCGTCTTGCGGAGTACAACCCCTATCTGGAAGCCTTTACCCGCTCGGTAAGTTTTACCCCCCTCATCTCTGTGGATAAATTTGTCTGCGATTATATCCTGGAAGACCGGCCGGTGGAAATTTCCACCATGAAGGCAAACCTTGAAAGCTACAAGGAAGCGGACAGGGAAGCCAAAGCCGCGGTGCTGCGGATCAACGCCTTGAAAAAGATCAGCGCCAAGGCTGCGGAATGGCGGAACTATCAGGGCCTTATCCTCAAGCAGGAATACCTTAAAATCGTTATCGAAAAGACTTTAGTGGAAAACAAGAAAGCCGAGGGTGAACAGAACCAGGCTGAACTTGAGGTAAAGCTGGAATTCTTGCAGCGGGAAACCGCCTCCCTTTCCGCAAGCCGTTTCGATCTGGATCATGAACGGCAGGAAACCGAAGCCGCCCTGGCGCGGAACGACGCGCACAACCTCTACCGCCGGATCGAAGAAAAAATCGGGCGCATAAAAGCGGAACTGGCCCTGGAACGGCAGAAGGCGGACAAGTACCGGCTTTACCACAGTCAGTGCGAAAGTCTTTTGGGCCGTTCCCTGGACGCGGATCCCGCGGAAGGCATGGCGGCGGCGGAGGCGGAGGAACAAAAGAGCAGATCCGAAAAGGAAGAAGCCCGGCGGCAGAAGGACGAGCTCAATGTTCTTCTACAAGATTGCCTTGAAGAGCTGGCGGAACTTGAAAGAGGCATACCCCGTTACCCTGAACCGGCCACCCTGCTCAAGCGCGCCCTTGAAGAAGCGGGCGTTACCGCTTATTTTCTCGCGGATCTGGCCGAGGTAACCGCCCCCGAATGGACGGACGCCGTGGAAGGCTGGCTCAACACCCTGCGCTTCGCGGTGCTGGTAAGGCCCGGCGAATTTCAGCGGGCCCTGGAAATTTACGACCGCCTTCCCCGTTCCGTGGCGGGGGCGTATCTCCCCAACCTTGACGCCATGCGGGACGCCAAGTCCAGGGAAAATTCCCTGGCCGCTCTGGTAAAAACCGAAAACGTGTACGCCCGGATCTACGTGGATTTTATACTGGGCAACGTAATCTGCGCGGATATAAAGACCCTCAAAAATTACACCCGTTCCGTTACCAGGGAGTGCATGACCTATTCCAGCCATACCGCTTCCCGCATCCGGGAAGAGGTGTACCGCCGGCATTACCTGGGCCAGTCCTCCCGGAGGGAACGCAGGGAATTCCTCCTTGCCGAATCGGTGAGGCTGCGGCGGGAAAAGGACGCGGCCCAGGACAGGGAAGCAAAGGCCGCCGCCGCCGAGGAGATCTTCCGCAGGGTATACAAGACCCTGGTGGAGACGGGATATCTTTTCCCTTCGGTGCAAAGATGCGCGGATCTGGAAGCGGAACAGGCCGGGGCCGAGGCGGATCTCGCCGCCATAGACACCAGCGGGTTTGAGGAACTGCAACGCAAGCGGGACGTACTGCGCGGCCGGATTGCGGAAGCCGATGACACCCTTGGCCGTTACCGGGAGGAGATGGGAGATGCCAAACGGGCGGTAGCGGACAACAGATCCCGTCTGGACGAGGCCGCGGCGGAGTTGGAACAGTACGAACGGAGCCTCCGCCTTTTTGGCGAAGATCATCCCGCGGAACTTTCGGGATGCGAATCCTATGCCGAAGAAAGGCTGCGCAAGGTTGGTATCGCGGAGCTTATCAACACCTACGACTCTACCCTCAAAAATTTCCGCAGCCGTACCGAATCGCTCAGGCGGGAATATCAGCATCTGGCCCAGGAGTATGACCGGGATTTCAACGCCCTCCTTTCCCTGGACCCCGGGGACAGCGCCGAGGCGGACAAACTCCTCTTCCGGCTTGAAACATCGGAACTGCCCGAATACCAGGAAAAGATCGAGCGGACCCGCCGGGACGCGGAACGGGAGTTCAGGGATCACTTCATTTCTATTTTGAATGAGCGTATCGAAAACACCAGGGAAAGTTTCAAGGAAATCAACGACACCCTTAAGGTGTTAAGTTTTGGCCGGGATCAGTACCGCTTTGTTTTGGAGGAACGCCATGACCGGCGCGGGCAGATCGACATCATCAAAAAAGCCGCGGACATCCCTTCCCCGGAAGACAGCCTCTTTGCCCAGCTTACCGATCCGGGGGAACTCAAGGCGGCGCGGGATCTTTTTGAGCGTATCCTCCAGGCCAATCTTGATTCGCCGGAACTGCGGAGCATCTGCGATTACCGGACCTACTTTCATTACGACATAAAGATCAAAGATACCGAATCCATTGAGGAAAGTACCGGCAAGCCGGTGGAGCTTTCCCTGTCCAAGGTGCTCAAGGAAAAATCCGGCGGCGAGGCCCAGACCCCCTACTATGTCGCCATTGCCGCGAGTTTTTACCGCTTCTTCAAGGACAAGCCCGACAAGACCGTCAGGCTGGTGATGTTTGACGAGGCCTTTAACCGCATGGACGACGAAAGGATCGGGAAGATCCTGGAGTTCTACCGGAAGCTGAACATCCAGATCATCAGCTCCGTGCCCACCGAAAAAATCGAAGCCATGGTTCCCCACATGGACAGGATCAACCTGGTGATCCGCCACGACCGTTCCGCCTTTGTCCGCGATTTTCACCGCCAGGAAAAG
>JAITJI010000026.1 GCA_031279015.1 Spirochaetaceae bacterium | reverse complement strand
CCTCCACATCACCCCAGCACACCCACTCCGCCCACTCCGGCGGTTCCCCCTCCACCACCCGCGACCAGTACCGGTCCCCCCAGATGTGCCCAGTCCTCCCAGCCCATGCGTTGAACCGCTGCGCGAAGGTCTGCTTCATCCACTGCATTATTCGCGGCAACTGGAACCCGTCGGCCGGCCTGATGTAGAACGACAACCATTCGTCTTCAAGAACAAATCCGCAAATCTCAAAGGCAAAGAGCTCCCGCGTCTCGCAGAACACCCGGAAGAAGATCGCCGCCGCCTGCCGCAGCCGGAACAGCATCTCACGGTTATTGACCGCCGTCCTTACCTCGTACCACACACCCTGCGCTAACATTCTTTTCTTTCTCATACGGTATACAGGGGATTGACTCGCCGTTTTGCTTTAATCGGACGGAAAAAAAACGCAAAAAAATGAAAAACCGTGGGTTTGGAACAGCCTCAGCCTTCAATATGTTTAACGCAAGTGAAGAAGAATTACAAAAGATAAAAGTAAAACCCGCCCTGTTTCATGGAGATTGGAACTATTCTATTTCTCCACATATCTGAATATGTCATGTTATTTCTATGTATTGCCCAACTCCGGAACCGGAGAAATTTACAATGCCGCCTGGGTCGTCTTCAATGAGAAACCCGGTTCCAGCGCCAAAGCGAACCGCCGGCTCAGGGATTACGATGTGTATTGCAAAATTGTCGATTGGGATACCAAGTACATCCCTGCTTCGGAAAAAGCGGCGTATAAGGTTAAGGTTTGCGCTATGAGTTCATAAGCCGTAAAGACCTTCCTGGCTGGGCTCCAGCGTCTAAACGCCTCCGGCAAGCCTCTGACCTCCCAAAATTATCCGGAAGCCATGGAAAGCCAGCGGGTTCCCACAGTCATCTCCGGTGGTGTCAACTATGCAGGGGGAAGACTGACAGGCTTGGTCCTTTCCCTAGCCAGCACGCCCTGTTTTAAAATGTTTGGAATCATAGGGGATCCGATTGGGATTAAGTCAGTGGCAGCGTATCAAGGATCATCCTTCCTTCAGGTATTTAATCCTTGATACAGAAAATACAATTATTATGGGTACGGAAAGAGGATAACCCGGGTACCGCGTTAAACTTGTTTTTAAATCAGGGCTTATTTAGCTCCGCCGTCAATCCGATTATAGCGAAACATTATGTATAAACCAAGATGATGCAAACCAAATTTGATCGCCGCGCTCCGTTTTAGCCTTTGATACCGCTGGCATCACACGGAGCGCCGCTGCGGTTTCACTTGGCCAGGGCCGCCACGAGGAGCATAAAATCCCCCAGGGTACTGCCGAATTCCGGGGCTCCCTCCATGATGATCTTGCCGTTGCAACTTGCCTCAAAGAGGTCGTCGATTTGAAGCAGAGTCCCCAGAGCGGCGTCCACATCCCGGAAAGCCAGGCAGAAGAAGGGCAGCGCCCGGGTGTAGCGTCCCCGGGAGGCCTTGGTCTTCCCCGCCTTTACCCGGATATAGGCCGCCAGTTCGTCCCTGCCCATCACCCGGAAGGCGTACACCCGGTCAGGACTTGTCATGGCCCACTTCCGTACCGACGGTTCCCCCGCCTTGTTGAGCTGGCTTACCCCGTTGGCCAGGAGGTAGAAGTAGAGTTTTACCAGGAGTTCCTTGTCCGCCTCAGTTTTGGGAGGCCTCACGGCCCCCAGCATGGCGGAGAGTTTGAGGAGGGTCTTCATGGTGGGGATGAACAGGGGGGAAAAAAAACCGGAGATCTTCGGGAGGGCCTTCATGTCCCCCTTAAAGAAGGCGTTGAGCCGGGGAATGCTGTTGAACCGGAGTTCCACATCGGGCTTAACCCCGCTGGGGCCAAGTCCAACGGTGATGGCTCCGCCGGATACGATAAAGTGGGTGCCCACAAGGCCCGCCGTGAGGCCCGCATCCCCCTCCCCTTCCGCAGCGCCTTCCGGGACGGCAGAATTACTACCAACAGCAGGGCTGCTACCGCTTGGAGCCTTAGCGACGGCGCTGATTTGAATGATGCCCTGTTTCCCGGCAAAACTGCTTTTAATGCCCGGAACATCTTCGGCAAGCACCTTAACCAGGGGCAGGGCGGCGTTGAGGAAGATCCGGTTAGCGTAGATATCCTTATCAGTCACCATGACTACACCTCATCGTCCCAGTTCTCATCCTCTTCAAAATCCCGGCCCATGATCTCCCGTACCGCAGCGATAATGCCGTTGGTATCGATGCCGTAGATAGACATAAGATCCTCATGGAGGCCTATCTTGGCAAAAACATCGGGAATCCCCAGGCGCCGGAAGGCGCAGCCCTTCCCGAAACCGGCAACAACCTCCGCCACAGCGCTGCCAAGACCTCCGATGATGTTATGGTCCTCCACGGTGATGATCCGCCGGGTCTCCCCTACGGCCTTCCGAACCGCCTCCTCGTCCAAGGGTTTGATGGTATGCATGTCCAGGACCCGCACTTTAAGATGGTCCTGGTCATCCAGGAGCTTTGCCGCCTGAAGAGCCTCATTCACACAGGAACCGCAGGCGATTACCGTGATGTCCGTACCCTGGCGGAGTTCCACCGCCTTGCCCAGGGTAAAGCCGTAGTTTTCATCGGTGTAGACCCGCTGATCAAACCCCCGGTTAAGCCGTATGTAGAAGGGCCCGGGGGTTGCATAGGCGCAGCGGATCGCCATGGCGGTTTCCACACCGTCCGCCGGAATGACAACCCGGAGATTCGCCATGGTTCGCATGATCCCCACGTCTTCGATGCTGTGGTGGGTACTCCCCGCCTGCCCGAATGAGAGTCCTGCATGGGTCCCCAGCATCTTCACGTTAACGTTCTGATAGCAGATATCGGCATGGACCTGATCCAGGGCCCGGGTGGAATTGAATATCCCAAAGGTAGAGGTAAAGGCCACAAAGCCCCCCTTGGCAAGCCCTGCGGCAATACCAAACATGTTCTGCTCTGCGATGCCCACGTTGAAAAAACGGTCGGGGAACTTCTCCCCAAAGACGCCGATTTTGGTGGAACTTCCCAGGTCAGCGGTGAGGGCGACGATATCCTTATGCTGTTCCGCCAGATCACAGAGCACTTCGCCGTATATGGCGGTGGAGGAAAGTTTTGTAGTATCCGTTACGGTATATGACAGGGCCATCAGAGCGCCTCCAGTCTTTTGGCAAGTTGGGCGTCCAGACTCTTTTCGGCGGCCGCCATATTTTCGTCATTCAGGGCGCCGTAGTGCCAATGACGGTTATCTTCCATAAAATTTATCCCGCAGCCTTTGACGGTTTCACAGATAATGCAGACCGGTTTTGCGGTTTCGGGCTTCGCCGCCAGTCCCCCATCGATGGCATCCGCAAGTTCATCAAAACTGTGGCCGTTTATCCTGCGGGTCTCAAACCCAAAGGACCGCCACTTGTCCTCCAGGGGTTCTATCCCCATCACCTCCTCCACCGCCCCATCCATCATAAACCGGTTGTGATCCACAAAGGTGATGAGTCCGGTGAGCTTGTACTGGGCTATCGCCATGGCGGCTTCCCAAACGGAACCTTCGTTGAGCTCTCCGTCTCCCAGGATGCAGTAAACCCGGTAGTTCCTGCCGGAAAGACGGCTCGCCAGGGTCAGCCCGGCAGCCATGGAGAGGCCGTGGCCCAGGGAACCGGTGGAACAGTCCACCCCGGGGACCTTGTTGCTGTCCAGATGTATCCCAAAGGAGGAACCGGTAAGATTAAAGTCCTTGAGGAGTTCCATGTCGAAATACCCCAGATCCGCCAACACCGGCGCATGACCCACCCCGATGTGGCCCTTGGAGATCACCAGCCGGTCCCGGTCCTCCCATTGGGGATTCTTTGGATCGATCTTCATATATTTGTGGTAGAGAATGGTGAGGATATCCATGGCGCTAAGGGAACCGCCGATGTGGCCGCTGTGGGCCCATACCACTGTTTTAAGGCAAAGCCGCCGAAGGCGGTTGGCGGTTTCCTCAAGCCGCCTTTTTTCATCTTTTGTAAGGGGCATTCTGTTTCCTCCCTGTGGAATTTTATTATACGCCATCTTGTCAGAATGGTCAAATAAAAATATTGCTAATACGCATCCGGCCAAAGGCAGATCCTTCCTTCGTGACGCAATGTCAGTCACCCGTTGTTTATTGGGCTTGTTCAACTATACCAAAACTGTTTACAATAAAGTCAGGATAATACCACCGGGCAGCCGGTGTTCTTCCAGGTGGAAATTAGTTATGAAACAAACTATCAGGGTACAGATCAGGGAACCAGGAGTCATTCTGGCGGGGGAGATTGTCTACGGTCAGAGACGGGCCTGGGGCAACCTGAGCTATAGACCCCTGAAACTAAGCCTCATGCGACCCCGCCCGTCTTCCGGGGCAGCACAGAATGTACCCCTTATCGTATGGCTATGCGGAGGGGCATTTACCGAGGTGGATCGGGACATCTGGCTGCCCGAAATGGTCTGGTTTGCCAAAAAAGGATACGCCATTGCCGGTGTTGATTACAGTACCACCTATCGTACCCGTTTTCCGGAATCGGCGGAGGACGTTAAACTGGCGATCCGTTTCCTCAAGGCCCATGCCGCCGAATATGGCATAGACGGAAACCGGATAGTCTTAATGGGGGAATCCGCCGGCGGATACATCACCGCCCTCTGCGGCCTTACCGGAAAAAACAGGGAATTTGACACCGGAGGATTTGAAAACTATACCAGTGAAGTACAGGCGGTGATCCCCTGGTATCCCCTGGTGCGGTTGTCCGGCATGAAAATAGAACCTGACCGGGTGACCCTGCCCCATGATATCACGGCATACGCCGACATCACCGGGTATGTTACCCGGGACGCGCCGCCCTTCCTGATCCTCCACGGAAGCGGGGACAGCCTGGTCCCCCTCTCCCAGGGAGAACTACTCTACGACTCCCTGCAGAAAGCCGGCGCCTATGCGGATATGATCGTTCTGGAAGGGGCGGAACACGCCGACACCGCCTTTGTGCAGCCGGAAGTTAAAGCGCTTATCCTGGACTTTATCGAAAAAAAACTCCCCTGACGGGCAGGCTTCTATTGAGCATGAGACCAGCAGGGGCCTACCCTTTTATCGCACCGGCCATGACACCGCCTATGATATACTTTTGCAGCAGAAAGCAGAGCAGGATGATGGGCAGCATGGCCAGCACAAAAGCTGCAAAGGCCAGATTAAGGCGGGAGGTGTATTGGCCAAAAAAATAGAATTGGGTCAGGGGGATGGTCCTGACCGCGGGCCGCTGGGATATGATAAGGCTGATCTGGAAGTCGTTCCATACGGTGAGGGCATTCAGAATAAGGGTGGAAGACAGGATAGGTTTCATCATGGGAAACACGATCTGCCAAAAGGTTCTCATCTTTCCCGCCCCGTCGATACAGGCGGCCTGTCCGTTCAGCAGGTTGGCCCGGGCCGCGGCCGCGTCGGTGCCAAAATCGTCGCCGCCATCAAAGGAGAGCCGGTCCACATAACGGACAAGGCTCTCCCTGAGGGCGGGATAATCGGAAAACTTTTTTGTTCCCCCGATGATCTCGGCGTAGAACAGGGGATTCCCCTGAAGGGGCGCTCCGTAGAAATCGCTCTGAAAATCCGCCTGGGCCATCCAGCCCTCTTTAAAGCCCCGGGAAAAGGGATAGATCCCCGCGGCCTGGAATTTCCGGGCGGCTTCCATGAGTTCCCCATGGATTTTGGGAATCTCCACGTGGTGATCCGCAAACACCTTTTTATTGTAGTATGCTCCCATGGTACTCAGCCCTGTGGGGATTGCGTAGGTTTTCCCATCCACCACCATGGACGCCATGGCGGACTGCTGAATTTTATCGAGAAAAGGCTGGCCGTCCAGGGCCATGATATGGCCTGCCCGGATAAGGTCCGCGTAGATTAAAGGACGCCCGTAGATGATGTCCGGAATGTCGCCGGCGGCGGGTAAAGAGGGCTATAGCAAGGGGATTCAAAAAGGGATATACTACCTGTCTTATGGCGATAATGCACGATGAAGCCCTGCTGGATAGGGCTCTGGAGGGGATGATCCTCTCCCCTTCGGGCTGGCGGGGGATCTTCGCTGCGGACGGTGGTGAAGAAAGCCGGTCACCGGAGGTAGACGATGCCCACAGGATAATCCTCGCCGCCGGGGCTTCGGTCTTTGCGGAATATTTGAAAGATATATGCGGCAGCGCCTCCCCGGCTCTTATCATCGGCATGGATACCCGGCCCACCGGTCAGGCAATAGCGGATATCCTGATCCGGGTCTTTCTTGCCGAAGGCTGCGAACCCCGGTTCGCCTCCGTCACCGCCGCCCCGGAGATCATGGCCTACGCCGCCTCCTTTGGTTCCGGGGAAAAGCCCTCCGCCGGGGGGAGTCCTGCGGGGTTTGTGTTTATTTCGGCCAGTCATAACCCCATCGGGCACAACGGCCTTAAATTCGGCCTTACCGATGGCGGAGTCCTCCCCGGTTCCGAAGCTTCCGTCCTCATCGAAGCCTTCCGTGACCGGATGGCCGCCCCGGATCGCATCTCCCGGGGACTCGCCCTGATCGCCCGGGCGGATACGGCGGCCCTTACCCGGGTGTACACCGGGGCTTCTGCGGTTAAAGAAGCGG
Organism: Spirochaetaceae bacterium; assembly: GCA_031279015.1. Taxonomy (GTDB): domain Bacteria; phylum Spirochaetota; class Spirochaetia; order Treponematales; family Breznakiellaceae; genus JAITJI01. The sequence goes on along the minus strand of JAITJI010000026.1, from coordinate 3,608 downwards.
CTCTGTCGGCCTACCGCCGGTTTACCCGGGAACTCGTCTCAGGCGGCGGTTCCGGCGCCGGGGCTTCCTCCCTCTGGGATGCCGTCACCAGGGGCATCGGGGAGCATCCCCTGGGAATTGCGGCGGACCTCAACGGATCCGCCCGGACCCTGTCCATCGATGCAGATTTTTGCAGATCCCTGGGACTGCGGTTTGAGGCCATAAATGACAAACCCCGGCAGATCGTTCACCGGATCGTACCTGAGGGGGAATCCCTGGAACCCTGCCGGGTTTTTCTGGAGACCCTTCACCGGCGGGACCCTGCCTTTGTTTTAGGATACGTTCCGGATTGCGACGGCGACCGGGGCAACCTGGTGATCTGGGATGAGGGAACCGGCGCCGCCCGGAGCCTTGAAGCCCAGGAGGTTTTTGCCCTGGCCTGCGTCTCCGAACTGGCCCACCTTGTATGGACCGGAGATCTCCGGTATGACAACTCGGGGAATGCCCTCAACAAAGTGGGGGTGGTGGTGAATGACCCAACCTCCATGCGGGTAGACCGGATCGCCGGGGCCTTTGACGTAACGGTTTTCCGGGCCGAAGTGGGAGAGGCGAATGTGGTGAGCCTGGCCCGGAAACTCCGGGAACGGGGTTATACCATACGGATCCTGGGGGAAGGTTCCGCCGGCGGTATCATCACCCACCCATCGGCGGTGCGGGACCCTATGGATACGGTGATGGCCCTGATAAAACTGCTCACCCTCAAGAGTGTCCCCGGGGAAGCAGGCGGCCGGAAAGGCTTCTTTGAGCTCTGGTGTGATCTGTCGGATCAAGCTGAACTGTACCGCCCGGATTTTTCCCTGGCGGATATCATCGCAAGCCTTCCCGCCTTTGTTACCACCGGCGCCTATACCCCGGAAGCGTTACTCCGGGTCAGGACCGGGAATCACGGCCTGCTCAAGGAACGTTACCAGGAGGTGTTTCTCCGGGAATGGGAGGCGCGGAGGGAGGGCCTTAAGGCCCGCTACGGTATAACGGGCTGGGAGGCAGCGGCCTATAACGGGATTGAAGAACGGCGGAACCTCGCCCGGTTCGGAGAAGCCCGGCAGGGGGGCCTGCGGATCATCTTTGCCGGTAAAACGGACCGTCCCATCGCCGCCATCTGGATGCGGGGTTCCAGGACGGAGCCGGTTTTCCGGATCATGGCGGATGCGGAAGGCCCGGACAAACGGCTGGAACGGGATCTTATCGAATGGCAGAGGCGGATGGTCCTGGAGGCTGATCAGGCGGCTGCGGGGGGGGAATCCCCTCAATATTAAGGAAGGAATATGGGTATACGGGGTGAATTATTTTCAACCAGGGTAGCGTTACAGAACAGAACCTACTTTTTCAATGTCAAGGAAAACCGTCTGGGGGATCTCTACCTCAATATCGTGGAAAGCAAAAACCGGGAAACCGGTGGTTTTGAACGTCAATCGGTTGTCCTCTTTGCCGATGATCTTTCGGAATTCCTCAGGGGCTTTGATGAATCCCTCAGGGTGCTGGAAAAGGCGGAACGGGAAAAGAAACGGGGCCACGGACGGCCGGCCCCCCGTACCGATCTGTCCCGGGACAACGGAAGGGCCGCCGAAACCTTCGGCCTCCGCCCGGAGCGGAATCGAGGTCCCGGGCAGGATCATGACCGGGGACGCAGGACGGGAGAAGAGGGCGGCCACAAACGGGTGGTGATCAGGGGGAAGAAGAACCGGCGCCGGCCGGAACCCTGAGGCGCCTCTGGGTGTCCTGACCCCGGCGGGCCTCCTCCCGGCCCCTTTGTCAGGGCCGTACCCGAAAGCTCATCCGCTGGATGGGGGATGGCCCCAGGCGGAGGACCAGGTCCCGGTGCTCTTTGGTGGGGTAACCCCTGTGCCGGTCATAGCCGTATTCGGGGTACAGCCAGGAGTAGCGGTCCATCATCCGGTCCCGGGCGGTTTTGGCGAGGATCGAGGCGGCCATAACCTCGGGGACAAGGCTGTCCGCCCTTACCAGGGCCCTGCAGGGAACGGCGATGTCGGGAACATGGCGGCCGTCCACAATTACGGTCAAGCCCCGGGGCGGTATTACACCGGCTCCGGGTTCCCCTGTTGCAGCCCCGGCCAGGGGCCCGGCAAATCGACGGCACATGGCCTCAAAGGCCCGCCTCATGGCGAGGAGGCTGGCTCTGAGGATGTTGATTTCATCAATTTCTGCGGCGGAGGCCCAGCCGATTCCCCAGGCTGCGGCGGAAGAATAGACGGCCCTCATTGCCCTGTCCCGCGCCGGAGCGGAAAGCTTCTTTGAATCCCCCAGCAGCTCCCGGGGAAAATCCCCGGGGAGGACAACTGCGGCGGCACAGACCGGACCTGCCAGCGGTCCTCTGCCCGCTTCATCGATTCCGCATACCAGGGAGGATCCGTTTCCGGAACCGGCGGCCAGCATGGGGAGGCGGCCTATTTCTTCATCACGTCAAGAATGGGCCGCAGTCCGGGGTCCTGGGCGTAGTAGTGAGTCTCCAGCTCTTCCGGGCTTAAACCCACAAGTTCGTGGCTCATATAGTGGATCCACCGATCCTCGTCCATAACGGACAGTTCATGTTTCCGGCACCAGTAATCGGGCTGGATGGAAAGCTGATCCGTCTTGTCGTAGATGTACTTGTAATCGTGGACCGCAACTTTCAGATCCTGCCGGGGGATGCCCTTCTCCAGAATGATCTCCGCAAGGTGATTGATGGTACGACCGGTATCAAAGATATCGTCCACCAGAAGCACCTTATCCCCAATCCGCAGATGCTCCGGCGCATAGGTCCAGCCCTCCACCTTGATCTGGTCCGACTGCCGTATTCCCGTATAGGAACGGGCCACCACGGCGGCATAATATACGGGCCGCTCCCCCCTGCGGATTACCTTGAAATACTCGCTGATCACATTTCCCAGATATACGCCGCCCCGCAGGGATACGTAGATCACGTCCGGGACAAACCCGTCATGGTAAATACGATGGGCTAACCTGAGGGCATTGTTACGTACCACATCGTAGGGAAGAAATTCCTTGTTCATATAGATATTGTACTACCCCGGCCTCACCTTCTTCAATACGGAAATGAACCTCCCCGCCCTAAAGGGCGGGGTATTAGACCCCACTGCGAATAAAAAGCGACGATTCGCTCAAAAATCCTGGAGGTAACCGGCGCATGTTCCCTGCAAACGGGCGTGACCGTTCCTTAACGCTTTACTAACAGTGTCTGGTTCGCCGGTGATATGCCGGGCTTATCGGGACTTTCCTAAAACTTCAGTTTTTGGGGAAGTTACCCTGGATTTAAAAGCAATGAAAAGTTAAAAATAGGTTAATTCCCTTCTTTTAATTGACAAGTCCTTGAATATACAATACCGTAATAAAACCATAACCAGAAAGGAGAAAGATCGTATGTTTTCTAAAAAAGCGTTTTTTATGATCCCCGCGCTGTTAACCCTGTTTGGGCTTTCCGTCTTATCGGCAGGAGGACAACGTTCCGGCGGGCAGCAGGAAGGCCGGACACAAATCGTTGTGTGGCACACCTATTCGGATCATCACACCCAGGCTTTAGATAAAATAATCGGCAATTTTAACGCGTCCCA
>JAITJI010000024.1 GCA_031279015.1 Spirochaetaceae bacterium | reverse complement strand
TACCGGGAGAACTACAAACACCCGGGGGGCGCCACCGCAATCTGCGAAATGGACGGCCCCTATCCCCCTAAATCCTACTACATCACCACCGGCCACAACGGCGAAACCTGCGGCAGCGTTTTCTGGATCTGGATCAACCACCGGCTCATGCAGCTCTACCCCGGGGAGGAAAAATATGCCGGGGAAATCGAAGAGGCCGTGGTCAACATCATGCTGGCCTGCCGCACCGAAGGGGGACACACCCGCTACCACAACCGGCTACAGGGCAGAAAGGAGGAGGGCCTTAATCAAAACACCTGCTGCGAAGTCTCATCCACCAACCTCATATCCTCCCTGCCGGAATACATCTACATGACCGCTCCGGGAATGGTATATGTCAACCTGTTCTTTGATTCGGCACTGGATCACGGCGGCTTCCGCCTGCGGCTGGAGACGGATTTTCCCCGAAGCGGCGGGGTGCGGCTCCGCATCCAAAGCCCCGGGGACTACGAGATTCGGGTTCGGATTCCCGCGTGGGTTCCGGGGGACCTGCCCCTTCTGGTGAACGGGAAGGAAGCCCTGAGGGCCCGGGGCGGAACCTATGCCGCGCTGCGCCGGTCCTGGCAGGAGGGGGATGGGATCAGCTTTGACCTGCCCTTTACCCTGCGGGCTGCGGAGTACTCAGGCTTTGATCAGAGCGAAAGCGGCAAGAGCCGCTATGCCCTCTACTGCGGGCCGGTCCTGCTGGCGCTGACGGGGAATTGTTCAGCCCACGCAGCATTGGCCGAAAGGGATATACCCTCTCTGGCCTTTCCCCCGGAGGAACTGGAACAGCATCTCATCCCCCGGGGAAAACTGGAATTTGCGGTAAAGGACAATCCCGCATGCCGGCTTATTCCCTACTACGCGGTGAAGGATGAGGCCTTTACCTGTTTCCCGGTTATGGGGCCCCTTTCCGGAGGGTTTTAACCCTTCTCCGGGGGTGATACTAATCTCACCTGGCGGGGAAACCCGGAACCCCTCCTCAGGGGCGGCCTTCATCCTCTTGGGGAAAATCCTGCCAGCGGCCCCCGGCCAGGCGGTGGTTTTCTTCGGCAGCTAAAAGCCATTTTGCCGTGGTTTCCCCTTCAGGGAAGAATTCCAGAAATTCCCTGTTGTAAAAGGTATAGAATCTGCTCACATCGGTACACATGCCGTAGGTAGGCAGATTCTCCGGCCGGATGGAAAAGGAAAAGGCCGCCCCCTCCCGTTCACCGGTAAAATGGAAACCTTCACGGTTGAGGAGGATCTCCCCTGCCCCGGCTATCTCCGAGGTTGCCTGGTTTTTCAAGTAACGGTATTTGGGAAGAACCCCAAGTTTAACCCGTTCACGGAGTTCAAAGTCCCCGGAACGGATCCAGGTCCGCACGTTTTGGCGTTCCATGTCGAACCAGATCCGCGGCGTAGCGGGTATCACGCAGGTTCCGTCCAGGGGGATAAGATCGTAATACTCGTTCAGTACCGCGCCGTTGCCGCAGTTTGAACAGACGATCCGGTCACCCTCCCCCCGCATGGTAAATTCCCTGTTGCACTTCGGGCACCAATACAACAGGGTATGAAGATTACGGGCCATTTCGCCTTTCCCGGCATAGACAACCCGCTTCTCCTTGTTCCATTGGTAATCATCCTGGGCTATGGCCTTGTCAAGTTTCCGCTGGATCTCCCCGGCGCTCATGTCCGCCAGATCTTCCGGGCTAAAGAGGCTGTCCACCAGCACATCCACCCGGCCGGGCCGTTCCAGGATACTGTACTTGGGGCTGGTAAGATATGCCCCCGCAATCTTCATCATCAAAACCGGCAGGCCGCAATGTTTGAGCAGTTTACCCGTGGCGATCATACAGGGCTGATTGAAACCGGAAATAGAACTCATCCCCTCAGGAAACAGGACCACCCGGCCGCCCTTTGCTAAAATCCGTTTCATCTCCCGTATGGTGTAGGGATCGCTGATAAAATTCTTCTTGGGTATGACCTGCATCCACCGGAAGATCCCCGCCAGGTGGGACCGGAAAAACTCGTTGTACCCGGCCACATAGTTGAGGCTGTAGGGCAGAAAGGCCAGACTGGCGTATATATAATCCAGGCGGGAAGCATGATTGCTGACCACAATATAGGGCGAAGGATAATCCCGGAGGTTCACCTGGTACTGAAAACTGATCCCCAGTTTTTTCAGAAACAGGACCTTCACTATTAAGACCAGCATGCGATACAGAATGTATATGGGCGGATGGAGCCGTCTTCTTACAAGCCTCTCCTGGAGGGTCAACCTTTTGTCTTTCATAAATAGGGAACCTACAGAGATACTCTGTACATATATTCCCCTTCTGTCAATGCGTCTTGTTTGCGTCTGGTGAAAAAAGGCTTCTACCCTGGCGCCCCGCCCTTGGGCCGCCGTTTCCAAAACCGGCTTTAGAGCCAACCGGGGTTTGAAACCGGCTCATCTTTTCTTAAAAATAGTGTACACTTAAAACAGCTATGGATCAGGAGAATCCCTCCGAAAATTTTGATTCCCTTAAGACCGCGGCCCATGACGCCCCCCAGGAACCGGGGGTGTATATTATGCGGGACGGAGAAAACCGGATCGTCTATGTGGGAAAGGCCCGGGTCCTCAAAAACCGTCTGGTTTCCTATTTTTCCGGGGAAAAGGACATCAAAACCGCCACCCTGCTGCGGCAGGTGAGGTCCATTGAGACCATCATTGTGGCTAATGAATACGAGGCCCTGCTCCTGGAAAACACCCTCATTAAACAGCATTCCCCCAAATACAACATCAACCTCAAGGACGGAAAAACCTATCCGGTAATCCGGGTTACCGCGGATCCCTTTCCCCGGGTATTCCGAACCCGGCATATTATAGAAGACGGATCCCGGTACTTCGGCCCATTCCCCAATATCCCCGCGGTGGACACCATGCTGGAGCTTATCGATAAATTTTTTCCCCTGCGTAAATGCCGGGTTTTGAAAAAGCGGGAGGCTCCCTGTATGTACTACCATATTGATCGCTGCGAGGCCCCCTGCTGCGGTAAAATCAGCCCGGAAGAGTACGTCCGGCACGTGGAACGGGTGGTAAAACTCCTCGCGGGGGAGACCGGGTCCCTCATTGGGGAACTGACCGAAGGAATGCATGAGGCCGCCAGGGCGCTGCAATTTGAGCGGGCCGCCCGGTTCCGAAACGCCATCAAGGCCATCGGGGAACTCTCCGGTAGCATCACCGTGGTGGACTTCGATCCGGAAGGCCGGGATTACATCGCCTGGGCCACCGAAGGGGTCTTTACCACCTATACGGTTTTTTCCATGCGGGGAGGCAGGATGACCGGCCGGGAACTCTTCCGTACCCGTTCCGCTGCGGATGAGGCGGAATCCCTGGTGACCTTCATCGCCTCCTACTACGACCCGGACCGTCCTCCTCCGCCCCGGATATTCCTGTCCGTTCCGGGTTCTGTCCCCGCAGGGAAAGGTCCTGCCGCCGAGATTCCCGGGGAGCTTCAGCGCTGGTTTGCCGGGCAGTTTGGCTGTGAACCGGAACTGTTCTTTGCCGCAGGGGAGGATGCCCCTGAACGGCGCCACCAGGCGGTGCTGAACATGGCCCGGCAGAATGCGGAGGAGGATCTGCGGCGGCGGCTCAGGGAACGGGGCGCAGGGCCGGCCCTGGATGAGCTGGCCCGGGTTCTGGGGCTCCGGGTCCGGCCGGAGCGGATAGAAGGTTTTGATATCGCCCAACTGGATGGAAAACATCCGGTGGCGTCCCTGATTTCATTTAAGGACGGAGTACCGGATCGGAAGAACTACCGGTACTTCAAGCTCCGCACCGTGGTAGGGGTGGTGGACGATTTTGCCGCCATGCGGGAAGCGGTACGCCGCCGCTATTCCCGGCTCATCAGGGAGGGGAAGGATCTTCCCGATCTGGTGCTCATCGACGGCGGCATCGGCCAGGTGAACGCCGCCAGGGAGGTTTTTGATGAGCTGGGGGTGGAGGACAGCGATGTGGTAGGTCTGGCAAAGCGGGACGAGGAACTATGGCTCCCCCACAGTACGGAACCGGTACGGCTATCCAAACGGTCCGAGGCCCTCAAGGTGCTCCAGTTTGTCCGGGATGAGACCCACCGGTTCGCCACCTCTCTGAACCAGCGGCTCCGGTCAAAGGATCTTTTCTTCCCTATCCTGGAATCCGTGGAGGGCATCGGCCCCAAACGGGCCGCGGCGATCATGAAGACCTATACCACCCTCGAAAAAATCGCCGCCGCAGACCCCGGGGATATGGCGGAACGCTGCAAGCTGAACCTGGCCGCCGCAAAGGCCGTCCGGGCGGCAGCAAAGCTCGCCCTGGACAACCGGGAGACCCCCAGGAAACGGCTTGCGGGAAGCCGCGGCAGAACGGAGGGAGCATACCCCCGGGGGACAGTTTTGGCGGAAGAAGCCCTGGCAGAGGAGATCCCCCTCCCGGCCGATGCCGGGGGAGATGTTCCGGCAGTTGCCGAAAGGGCCTCCGGCTATTCCGCCCGGGACAACCCCTGAGACTTTTTGTCAGGCTAAGCTGCCCTCTTTACGGGATTACGGCTATTCGCTGTTCCGCCGCTTGTCCGCAAGGACATCCCTTTCCTTGATGTCCTTAGCCTTCTCTTTTTCTTTGGTTATCTTTGCATCCAGTTTATCCATAAGCTTATCAATGGCGGGGATGAGATCAAAATCGTGTTCCGTTACATGGATCGATACCCCCCAGCGAAAGTTGACCGTTGCCTCGGCGGCAAAATCCTTGTCTTTGGTAAGGGTTATCAGGAGATCCACGATCATATTTTCGGCGTTGTGAATCCGGACAATTTTTCGATCCAGATAGGATTTGACATCCTCCTTCATGGTAAAGTGCACTGCCTTGATCTCGGTATTCATAGTTACCTCCCAGCAAGTATTTTTTATATACCCCCTTTAACGGGTATACGATGAACCCAAATCCAGTTCGTTGCGGTATTTGGCCACGGTACGCCGGGCCAGGGAGATGCCCTGTTTGGCGAGGATATCCGCAATCTCCTGATCGGATAAATGACGGGCCTCGCTTCTGATCAGATCCCGGATGATCTCCTTTACCCCCTCCTTGGAATACCGGGAACCTGCCGAACCTGAGCCGCTGATAGAGTTGGTAAAAAAGTACCGGAGTTCAAAGATACCCCATTCGGTCTGCATGTATTTGCCATTGGCGATTCGGGATACCGTGGTCTCATGGACTCCCAGCTCCTGGGCGATATCCTTGAGGGTGAGAGGGGAAAGGTACTTTGGGCCTCCGGAAAAAAAGGTCCGCTGAAATTCAACAATGGCCCGGGAAACCCGCAGGAGGGTATGATTCCGCTGATTAATGGACTGGATGAACCACCGGGCCTCCCGGATATTTTCCCGGACAAAATCCCGGACCGGTTTTTCCCCGTTCCTTTCCCCGGAGATCTTCATAAAAAAGGGGTTGATCCCCAGAACGGGGATCTCCTCATCGTTGAGGATGATGACAAAATCCCCCTCTTTCCGGATCACCTGTACATCGGGAACCACATAACGGGTCTCCCCGGAGGCAAACTGCCTGCCCGGAAAGGGGGATAATTCCCGGAGATGTTCAAAAAGGGTACGGACTTCGGCTTCACTGCGATTCACCTTCCGCGCGACTTCAGCAATTTTCCCCCGCTCCAGGGGTTCCAGCCAGGAGAGGATATCCTCCAGCCCGTCGGGGGCATCGGGAAGAAGCCGGGCCTGTACCAGGAGGGATTCGTGGTAATCGGCGGTGCAGGTTCCCGGCGGATCAAGGGCCCGGATCAGGTCAAGGGCCGCCTGCACCCGGCGCCGATCCGGAGGGGAACCCTGATCTTCGATTCCGGCAAAATAATCCCGGCCTTCTTCCGGCAGACCCTGACGGAAGAGGGCGTCAACCGGTTCCTTGTGGAAACCGTCGGCATCCAGGTTTTGAATGAGGAGTTCGCCGATCCTGCGGATATCATCATCTACCGGCTGTAAATGGAGCTGCCAGAGGAGGTGCTCCTGAAGGGTTTCAGGACGGGACAGGGCGCCTTCGATGAATTTATGCCTGTCCTCCGCCGCCTTTTCACCGCCCCGGCGGACAAACCCTGAGTCGGAAGTGCCCTCAAAGTAATCTTCCTCCTCCTTTCGGGGAGTATAGGCGGCGTCCAGGGAGACCACAGCCGGATCTCCTATAAATTCCAGGGCAGGATTCCGTTCAACCTCTTCCGTAATTTTTTCCCGCAGCTCCATCACCGGCAGTTCCATCAGCTTAATAGACTGATAAAGCTGGGGGCTCATTTTGAGGATCTGTCGTTGTCCCTGTATCAAGGATGGACGCTGCAGCTGCAAAGCAAACTCCTGTATTTAACTATATAGGCTCGGAACGCTTTGTCAATAATTGATTTTTTAACATGGTTGTTTTTTTAGGGAAAATCCAAAGGGATGAAGCGGGATACCCCGCGTAATCCGGACCCGGTACGGCCCAAAGCCGTACAGCAGTCACTGTACGGCATCATTGACTTTCAAGGGGATCATGGTAATACTTGACCTGATTCTAAAATTGCTTGTTCTATCGTACCTGTTTTCGGAGGGTTTCCATGGTAAATCCGCATCAAAGACTGGCCGCTCTGGGTACGGCGATCCCTGAGATCATATTCCCCGGCCCGGAGACGGATCCGGAAAAATGGGCTGTTATCGCCTGTGACCAATTCACCCAGGATCGGGAGTACTGGAATGCGGTACGGCGGACCGTTGGGGATGCCCCTTCCGCCCTGGACCTTATCTTTCCCGAAGTGTACCTGGGGGATCCTGACCGGGAGGAACGGATCCGGAGGATACATCGATCCATGGATCGCTATCTGGGCGACGGCGCCCTGAGCCCTCCCCGGCGTTGCGCCGTGTACATCGAGCGGAGCACCCCCCGGCATCCCCGAAGGCGGGGCCTCCTGCTGGCAGTCGATCTGGAGCGGTACGACTGGACTCCCGGGGCCCGGTTCCTCATCCGGTCAACCGAGGGGACGGTCCCCGAGCGGCTCCCCCCCCGGATGGAGGTCCGCCGGGGAGCAGCCCTGGAGATCCCCCATATCCTCCTCCTCATTGATGATGACGAAGACGCCCTGCTGCCCGCCCTGGGAGAACGGGCCGGACAAAACCCGCCCCGGTACGAAAGTCCCCTGATGTTCGGCGCGGGAAGCGTAAAGGGCTGGACACTGGACCGGGAATCCGACTGGGATCTGCTTGCCGGCGGGCTGGAAGCCCTTGCCCGCCGCGCCGGGACGCGGTATGGCCGGCATGATCCGGAGCCCTTTCTCTTCGCCGTGGGGGACGGTAATCACTCCCTGGCCACCGCCAAGGCAGTCTGGGAAGAGTACAAGGCCGCGCATCGGGGGGAACCGGTACTGGCGGAGCACGGCGCCCGCTGGGCTCTGGTGGAGGTGGAAAACCTGTACGATCCGGCTGTCGGCTTTGAGCCCATCCACCGGATCCTCTTCGGTGTCCGGATGGACGAGATCCTGGGGATCCTCTCCCGGCTTCCGGGTTTTTCGGCGCGATCCATCGGCAAGGACGATGCGGCGGGGGCCCGGAGGGAACTTTCCCGGCTTGTAGGCGACCCCGGAGCGGGTGGAAACCGCCTGGGACTTATATCCGGCGGAGAACTTACCCTTGTGGAATCCGATGCCCCGGGACTTGCCACGGACAGCCTGCAACCCCTCCTGGACGCCTTTATCGCGGCGGACAAAAACCCGGACAAACCGGCGGACGCGGGCAAAGCCCCCGTGTCCATCGACTATATCCACGGTGAGGAGGAACTCTTCCGCCTTGCCGGCCCCGGCTCCCCGGCGCCGGCCCTGGGCATCCTCCTCCCGCCGATCAGGAAAACCGGTCTCTTTGAAACCGTGGCCCGGTCAGGGCCCCTTCCCCGGAAGAGCTTTTCCATGGGGGAAGCTGGGGAAAAGCGTTTCTACTTCGAAGCCCGTAAACTTTTCCCCCGGTAACGCTTTTCCCCCGAAAAGCGTTTCTACTTCGAAGCCCGTAAACTTTTCCCCCGGTAACGCTTTTCCCTCCGCTATTCCTCCAGCAAATTTGTCTCCCTCACGGAACCGTCCCCGTCGGAGATCCGTATCGTCTTGATCTCAAAGGGTTCAAAGGAAAAACTTCCCTTTAGCCCCAGCCAGATGAAATCGATGATCACGGCGGCCCTGTTTCCCCCTGCCTCCACAGCCCGGATTATCCAGCCTTCATCATCTTCGGCCCGCTTTATGGTTGAGATGATCACGGTGATATTCCCGGGGCCGCCCGAACCGGGCCTCACGCAGCAGTAACTCCGCTCTGGCGGAAGGGGCCCCGGATGAGCCGATTCGATCACATAGGCCGGCGGCTGGTTAAGCTCCAGAGCCCGCCGGGCGTATTCGTCCCTTCCTGTTTGTCCCGCAGAGAGGTGAAGCCGGACATGATATTCGTGTTCGCCCTGATCGATGTACCTGGGCTGGATATCCGGAGGGGGATGGGCCGGTTCATGGTGGGAAAAAAGAGGGCTCCGCAGCAGGGTAAGGCCCAGAACATTCGACTCAACGCTGCAACTATAAATTCCATCATTCACCACCCCCAGGGCGGGACCGGAATTGCCGAAGGCTCCGGGGCGCTGCTCCGCGCTGAGGGCTACCCAGCGCTGTATGGGCCACTCGGTCCCGTCCGCAGCCCGCTCAATTGAACCATAGGGGATTCCGGATACAAAGCTGTCATTTTTAAAAGCGGAACTTATCCGCAGCTTGAGCAGCCTGCGGCCTTCATTCCATAAAACCCGGATTCGGAGGTCCACGCTACGAAGGGCGCCATTTACAATGACCCGCATGATCACCCTGCTCTGAAACAGGGTGTAGAGAATCTCGTACTCGGTGGTCACCGCCCCCTGAGAGATCAACCGGAAGGACTCCAACTGCATCTTCCGCAACGTCCCCCTGTAGGAGGAGAGGCCGTGAGTCCAGGTGTCGGAATCGTCATCGATGATCACCGGCCCTGTCCCATCCCGGTCAAGGTATTCGATATGCCTTTCCCCGTCATAGATCGAAGTGATAAAGCCCGTCTCCCGGTCAATAACCAGTTCAACGGGGCCCGATACGAGGCGGTTAGATCCGGTCCTGTTGTACCGGAGATTCAGGAAAGTTCCGGTTTCAAACTCATTCCTCAGGTTGATCAATTTGTAACTCCGGTAACCCAGCGGAGGCAGGACCGCCGTAAAGCGCATGGCCCCGGAAAAGAAACCCGTGGTAACGGCATTGGTGGGAACCAGTTCAAAGGGTACATCGCCGTCCCCGGCGTCACGGATACTGTCGGCGATGGCGAGAACCTCCACCGCTGTCTTCAGCTCCCAGGGGTGGGGATTCCAGAGGATCAGGGTGGAACCGTCCTTAAAGGTCCCGATTCGGGAAGCGAGGCGGTTGAGGAGCAGGGCGTTTATCTGGTTCGCCGTCTCCTGTCCCCAGCCGTAGGCACCGAAGATCTTGGGATACGCCTCCGGTATGGAACAACCCCCAAGGGAATCGTGGAACTGATTCACCAATACCTTCTTCCAGGCTTCCCGGAGGGCTTCCTGATGTTTCCGCCGGTCATCTCCTTCACCTATGACCGCCAGGGTCTTTTCCGCAGACAAAAGCATCTGTTCGGTCAGGTTGTTCGCCTTTTTTATCCGGCTTAAGGCGCTGTAACAGCCTATGGCGTGGTACTGTAGTTCATCCTGCAGTACCGGACGGGCTCCCAACCCAAAGACCTGATCAAAATATTTTTCCGGATCGCTGTAGAGGATTCCTGTTTTCCGCTGCCGGAGACCATCGATGACGGCAAGATTCTCCCGGGTCGGGCCCCCGCCATGATTCCCGACACCGTAAAAGCACATCAAAGGTATCCCCCCGGATTTGGAAACCTCTTCGATTCGGAGGATCTTTCCCTCCAGCCCTTCCCCCCAATCGTTGGAGTTGTTGTAACCCGGTATCAGCCTGAAGGCCAAAACCCCGGAACCGTCGATTCCTTTCCATAAAAAAAGGCTTGAGGGAAGTGTTTTCTCCTGTGCCCCGGGACGCATGAAGACGTATCCCTCCAGTCCCGACTTCTTTAAAAACTGGGGAAGATTACCATGGTGGCCAAAGGAATCCACATTGTACCCAAAACGGGCCCGTTTCCCGAATTTTTCCATGAAATAACCCTGGCCATACAAACCCTGACGGGCAAAGGCCTCCCCTGCCGGAGCATTACAGTCCGGCTGCAACCACCATCCCCCGGCAATGCACCAGCGCCCGGCTTTTACCGCTTCCCTGATCCCTTCAAACAGGACAGGATCTGTCCGCTCCACCAGACTGTAGTAATACGCGCAGGCGGAGGTAAAAATAAATGTCCCGTGTTCCCGGATTCTGTCCAGGGCGGAAGCAAAGGTGGAGCGGATCTCCTGGAGGCCGTCCTCCCATTTCCAAAGCCAAAGCAGATCGATATGAGCGTTACCGATAAGATGAATGTCCGTGTTATACTCCATCGTACTAGAAGCCCCTTTACAGAGAAGCAATGAATTGACGCATACCGGCGAAGAGACTTGAACTCTTACATCCTCGCGGACAGCAGATTTTGAGTCTGCCGTGTCTACCATTCCACCACGCCGGCAAAAACAGGCCCATGAAGTCTGTGAATAATCAATATAGCATGGAAGGGCCCTCAATACAAGCCTTAGGGTTAGATTTTATTTTGAGGCCTCAGGGCGCCGCACACAGTTTTTTTTGAAAAAATTTTGACATTCGAGTAAAGCTGACTTAAAATACTAAACAACTCAACTTGCATAAGGAGAACAAGTATGTCATCAAGCAACATTGGAAAAAGGATGGCCGGTAAAGAAATTTCCCGGCGTACCTTTCTTATCGGTGCGTCTACCTTAGGTGCAGCGGCTGCGGCGGGGAATCTGCTGGGCTGCGAGACCACCGGGGGGAACCGGCAAAACGATCCGGCTTCCGCTCCGGGAACCTGGAAGCCTTCCAGGGTGAACAAGGTTTATGACACCGATATTTTGATCGTGGGAGCCGGCGGTTCAGGCCTTGCCTGTGCCGTCCAATCGGCCCTGAACGGCGCCAGGCTGATTGTCATCGAAAAGGGGGATTTTCCCGGGGGTAACGCAAACTTTGTCGAGGGAATGTTTGCCATCGGTTCACGGTTCCAGAAGGAAAAGGGCATCGATATTAAGCCGGTAGAAATCATCAATGCCGAACTGAACCGGGGACAATACCGGGCCAACGGGGCCCTGTGGATGGAGCTTTGTATCAAGTCGGCGGGAAACATTGATTGGCTGCTTGAACAGGGTATCCTGTACAGTGGTGTTATTGATGATTATTACGGCGGCCTCTACCCCACCTTCCACTGGTTTAAGAACGCCGCCGGAGCGGTGGGCTATGTGGAACCCATGGTAAAACGGCTTGAAGATCTGGGTACACCCCTCCATCTGGGAACCGCGGCTAAATCTCTCATCACCCAGGGGGGCAGGGTCAGCGGCGTGTATGCCCAGGGTCCCGAAGGGGTCGTTCAATACAACGCCAAGGCGGTTATTTTTGCCACCGGCAGTTTTGGGGGGAATCCGGAACTCATCAAGCAACAGGGCTGGGATATTACGGGGCTCAGTTTGGCCGGCAGCCGCAACGCCTCCGGGGACGCGTATATGATGGCCCGGGCCATCGGGGCCAAGGATTTTATGCCTCAAACCGCCCAAAGTATCATCTACCATATAGAAGCCTTTCCCTTTATGACCCTGGAAAACGCTTCAAACCCGATTAACGGCTATTTTGGCCCGGCTTCGGGAGGTCCGGTGCTTTGGATAAACGAGGACTGCGACCGTTACGCCAATGAAGCCATCAGAACCGAAAATCTGGTTTTGCAGTGTATCCCCGGAAAGGACAATAAGGCAAACTACTGCATCTTTGATCAGAATATTTATGATACCTACTTTGGCACCACCGATGCCGCCAGAACGATGTTTGAAACCGCCCTGGCGGAAAACAAGGGAAACTGCCTTTACAAAGAGAACAGCCCGGAAGCCCTGGCCCGGCACTTCAACCTCGACCCGGCGGCGCTTCAGGTTAGCCTGGACCGGTACAATGCCCTTTGCGCCGGGGGCAACGACGAAGACTACGGCAAAAGCCGGGAGTTTTTGGTGGAAATAGCAAAGCCCCCCTACTATATCGCCCAGCTGCGCTACAGCTTCTACTTTGCCGTGGGCGGCATTACCACCAACAAATACCGGCAGGTGTTGGATGACAACAGAAATATTATCCCCGGACTTTACGCCATAGGCCTTGACGGGCACATGATGTACCGTAACGTCTATACCATCAATATGCCCGGTACGGCCTTTGGAAACCAGGTCAACTCGGGACGTATTGCGGCAAACCACGCTTTGAGCTATATCAGGTCCTAAGGATTTACAAAAAGGCTGTTTCAAAACTTCAGGTTTTGAAACAGCAGCCCCGGACCTAAGGGGAAAAACGACTCGTTTAGCGGCCCCTCATTCCCACCCTATGGCCGGAGGGCTGGGGGCTCAGTAGTTCTCAGTTTCAACAAAGGACAGGAAAAAACCACGCTCGAAGGACACGAACCTTTGCATCGAAATTCCGAAATGACACCCGAATACTCTTTGTCATTTGTGAAGAAAAAGGGGATAGAGAGGGTTTTTGCCGCATTTCAGCCTGGTTATGTTCTTCCTGTTCGTGGGACCATAGGTCCGATGGTTCGTGGCAAATTTCTTCTTCCTTCTCGGTACCGGTAAAATTGCCGGGGGCTTGCGGCCCCCTTGACCGTGTCCCTCCCGATAGGATATATTAAAAATTCACCGCACATGGATGCGGGCAGTATCCGCCGGCAGCCGGTATGTCCGAGCCGTCCCCGGCACAACTTCAACAAATCGGACTCCCCGCCGTATCCGGAACAGACAACGCCGGTTGGGCGCCGGGATCCCAAGGAGGACTGAGATGAGCGCTGCTATCAGGCTTAAAAGGTTTGGAACCAAAAAAAGACCCTATTACCGGATCGTGGTTATGGACCGGCGATCCGCCCGGGACGGAAAAACCATCGAAGAGTTGGGGTACTATCATCCCATTGAAGCAGAAGATAAACAGGTACATTTCAATGCCGACCGGACCAGGATATGGGTTGACAATGGGGCTATTGTCAGCGATACGGTCCGGAATATTCTGAACAAGCATCATTTTTCACTCTAGTCCGCCCCCTTCTGCGAACCTGTACCCCGGAATCAGATCCGGGGCGGTATTCTTTTGTACCCGCTGTGCGGCCGTAGGCCTCGGCGTAATTTTTTTAAACACGGCCCTGAGGGACGTAGGGAGTATGGTATGGAAAAAGATCTGGTTGAATATATCGCAAAATCCCTGGTGGATGATTCCTCGCAGGTAACGGTCAATATCGTAGAAGGTGAAAAATCCACCATTCTGGAGCTCCGGGTGGCCCCCGCCGATATCGGTAAGGTAATTGGCAAGCATGGCCGCATCGCCAAGGCTATCAGGACCGTATTGCAGGCCTCCACCGCAAGAAGCGGCAAACATACGGTTCTGGAGATACTGGACTAGCCCGCCTTTTCCCGCAGGGTTCTCCTTTGATTAAGCAATTTGTGGTGGGCCTCCTGGGTTCCCCCTTTGGCCTTAAGGGCTTTATCAAGGTTCGTTCCCTCTCGGGGGAGTACGGACATATACGCCGGCTCAGATCCGTCACGGTACGCCGGAACGGGGAGGAAGAGGAGCGGGAAATTGAGGCAAGCGCCCCGACAGCCTCGGGGTTGGCCGTCAAATTCCGGGGCATCGATACGCCGGAAGCCGCCCGGACTCTGCAGGGCGCCGAACTGGTAACCGGGCGGGAAGGCGGGGTTCCCCTGCAGGAGGGGGAATACTATGTGGAGGACCTCAAGGGTATCCGGGTGCTCTCTCCCCAGGGGGAAACCCTGGGGCTGATTCAGGATGTGGTGGAAGGCGGCGGCGGGGATCTGTTGGAACTACGGCTTTCCGGCGGGGAATCCCGGCTTGTCCCCTTTAGAAAGGAATTTTTAGGGGATCTTTCCCTGGAAACGGGGACGGCGGTGCTGATACATCCCTGGATCATCGAATGAAGTACACGGTACTCTCCCTGTTTCCGGAGATTACAGACGCTTTTTTCGGGGTTTCCATCATGGCCAGGGCGCTAAGCCGGGGCCTTTTGGAGTACCGGTCGCTGAACATCCGGGACTTTGCCCCGGACAAACACCACAGCTGCGATGACGCCCCCTATGGCGGCGGCGCCGGTATGCTGATGCTGGCCGAACCCCTGGGACGGGCCCTGGAATCGGTGGGAGTTTTGCCCCGGCGGGTCTTTCCGCCGGAGTCCGGGCCGAATCCGGGGGAGGCCGGAGGGGATGAACCGGCGGAGGGTCGGCAGGATGCGGAAAGGGGCCGGCGGGTGATCTACCTGACTCCCTCCGGGCGGCCCTTTACCCAGGAGCTTGCCCGGGATTTAGCCCGGGAGGAAGAACTCGTCCTCATCTGCGGCCGGTACGAGGGAATAGATCAACGGATCGTTGATCTCTACGTGGATGATGAGATCTCTGTGGGGGACTATGTGCTTTCCTCCGGGGAGGTGGCCGCCCTGGTACTTATCGACGCCACGTACCGGCTCGTGGGAGACGTGATAACCCGGGAATCCCTCAGGGAAGAGAGTTTTGCCGGGGGGCTTCTGGAGTATCCCCAGTATACACGCCCGGAAATATATGCTATGCTGGGGGTTCCGGAGTGTCTTCTTTCGGGGCACCATGAAAACATACGGCGCTGGCGGCTGAGAAAACAGGTTGAAAAAACGCTGGCCCTGCGGCCGGATTTGATTCGCCGGGGTGAGGAAGCGGAGATCTTTGATGCAGAGACACGTCGGCTTATCGTGGAATTAAAGGAAATGCAGGAACAGAGGGGGATTTATGAACGAGATCAGGGCAATTGAAGCCTCTCAAATGAAAACGCAGGTTGATGTATTCAAGGTTGGGGATACTGTTAAGGTTCATTTCAAAATCGTTGAAGGCAAAAATGAACGGATCCAGATCTATGAGGGCCTGGTTATCGCAATGAAAAATTCCCGGGTGGGGAAGACCTTTACGGTACGGAAGAATTCCTACGGAGTAGGGGTTGAACGGGTGTTTCCCCTTCACTCCCCCCGGATTGCCCGGGTTGAACTGGCCCGTCCCGGCAAAGTACGCCGGGCCAAGCTCTACTATATCCGGGACAAGATCGGTAAGGCCGCCAAAATCAAGGAACTGGTCGGTAAAAAGGCGATCCGGGCAAAAAAAGCGTCCCTTTCGGCGGCTCCGGCTGCCCAGACGGCCGCTCCGGGAGCCGCCGGGCAGGGTCAGGCCTAGACCCCCATGCGGCTTGAGCCCCGGGGTACAGCGGGGAAGCCGTCGCCGGTCATCCGGGATACTACCGCGGACAAGGCGGTTTTTATCCATAAAAATAACGGGAAGGTCCCGGGACCGGTTCGTCCGGATGTGAGCCGGATGGGTATTGAACCTATCCTATCCAAGGGGATCGAATCCGATGAGGGGGGGCTTTCCGGAACGGGAAAGCCGGCTCCTGCCCCGCAGAACGGGGTTCCATCATCCCTCCCGTCCCACCGCATCAGACCGGGAACAGAAATTTTTACCCGTCTCGCCGGTTCTTTGGGTGTCCCTGCGGATCCTTTGCAGGCAGCCATCCTCTCCTTTTCCCGTTATTTTTCCCTGCCCATGGAACCGGGGCTGCTCCTCAGGCTGCGGCGGGAGGTTCTCTCCCTTAAAACACCCGGGGAAGCAGGGGCCCTGGGGGCGGCGGCCGCCGCAGACAAAGGGCTGGAACTGAGCCCCCAGGGACTGGAAGACTACGCCGCGGCTATAGAGGGTTTTGTCCGGGACAGGGGGGCCTCCGGAGGGGACCAGGAGGGGGAAGCGGAAAAAGATGCCCGGCGGAACAGGGCTCCCCCGGAAGACCAGGAAAGAGGCGCTGTGGCTCCGGAAGCGAAGCTGCCCGATGGAGAAAATCTACGGGAAAAGGTTCTCCGGAAGGAAGCCGGCTTGCCCCTGTTGGGCCTGCTCAACCGGCTGCCCGGCCGGGAGGGACAGCGCTGGATGGTTTTCCCCTTCACATGGTCATCGGGGGGTATTGTATTCCGTATTTCCCTGCGTTTAGTATTAGATAACAATCAGCATAGCGGGCAAAGGGTGACACGATTGGCCCTTGATATCCAAAGTGATAGGCGGCGCTGGTCCTTTACGCTGGATAAGCCCGGGGAGGCGGAGGCGGAAACCCGGGTAAGCCGCTCCCCGCCGTTGCCGGAGGCGGAAGCGGAATCCTTAAAGGCGGAACTCCGGGTTCTCCTGGGGGCCCTGGGGGGTTCCGTAAATCTCTCTGTTGAGCCCGAAGAACCTTTATTCGGGGATAGCAGAAATGATATCTTGCTTTCCATAAATGAGGAGGTATAACATACAAAAGGGGAAAGTTGCCTCCGCCATTAGTTACAATCCGGACGAAGGGGTTCCGAGGATCGTTGCGTCGGGACGGGATCGGGAGGCGGAACGGATTCTGGCAATCGCCCGGGAAGCGGGGGTCATGGTGGTGGAAGATCCGGCCCTGGCCGTGTTGTTGGATACCGGCGTCCGGGCGGGGGACTATGTACCCCCCTGGTGCTGGGAAGCGGTGGCAAAGATACTGGCATTTGTATTAGCAAAGGAAAAACAATGAAAGAGGTTCCGGTGCAATTATTACGGGCCGGATTGGTCTTTTCCGAACCGGTCTATATTGAAGAGAACAACCTGCTGGTCCCTGCGGGAATAGCCATCCGAAAAAAAGATCTGGAGCGGCTCAAGACCTGGGGTATCAACACGGTCAAGACCGATGGTCAGATTGTGAAGGTTGCCGATTCTCCTTCTCCGGCGGAGGCTGCCAGGGCGGCAGCCGGTGTTAAGGCAGGGAATATCGCCAGGACGGCAAGCAACGCCCTGGCGGAGGCAAGCCCGGCGGTAAAGGACGCCGCGATCTTTTCCCCCGGGCAAGTACAGGAAAACAATGAAACCTACCGGAGTTATATCGACCTCATAGAACAACTTGATGCGGTTTTTACCCATATATCCGCAAACACCGTGGTGGAGGCCAGATCCATCGATACTATCACCGGTCTGCTTCTGCAGATAATCCGGGAGCAGCGGAGTGAAGTTATCGGGTTTATTCTGGGCGGAGAGGTGTCGGGCCATGTTCTGGCAAAGAATTCGTTAAATACGGCGATTCTGTCGGGGCTTATTGCCCTGGACCTGAAGCTGCTAAACCGCAAAATCACGGATCTGATCACCGGAGCCCTGCTGCACGATACGGGGATGCTCAGGCTTCCCCGGGAGATCCTGAACAAGCGGGGGGTGTTGTCGGAATCGGAGTTGCAGCGTATGCAGGCCCACCCCCTGTACTCCTACAAGATCGCCTGCAAGGAGCTTCGCTATCCCGAAGATGTGGGCCTTATTGTCATACAGCACCACGAACGGCTGGACGGCGAGGGATACCCCCGGCGGCTTTCCGGCGCCCAGATTGATATGGGGGCCCGTATAGTATCGGTAACCGATGCCTTTGAGGCCATGGTCAGTGAAAAACCCTACCGGAATTCCATGATGGGTAACCAGGCCATAAAAAACCTGCTCTCCGATAACACCCGTCGTTTTGACTCCGATGTCCTCAAGTCTTTCATCCAGACCATGGGGATCTACCCCATCGGGTCCCTCATCCTGCTGAACAACGGCGCCATAGCCCGGGTAACGGATGTACAGGGGGACGCTCCCCTGCGGCCCAGTATCCGCGTGCTGATAGATGAATCCGGCAGACTCTTCCGCCAGGATGATGGGGAACTTATCGATCTGCTTACAGAAAAAAACCTTTTTATCGTCCGGGCCATAGATCCCAGGGAACTGACAAAAAAGTATGCATAGCGCCACTAAAGGACAGAAGGGGGAGGAACGGGCTGCCAGGGCCCTGGAGGCAAAGGGGATGAGGATCATCACCCGGAATTTCCGGTCCCGGACCGGGGAGATCGATCTGGTCGTTCTGGATGGGGATACCATTGTGTTTGTTGAGGTAAAGGCATGGTCAAGCTATGGATACGGGGATCTGAACTACGGAATAGACAAAAAAAAGCAGCTCCGGGTCATAGAAACAGCTAAGTATTTCCTTGCCGTCCATCGAGAATATAATTGTATGGCCGTTCGATTCGATGTTGTTTTTGCAGGCCCTCGGGATCTTACCCATATCGCAGCGGCATTTATGGAGTGCGTATAGATGGTTCAACAGGAGAGCCGGTTGCCACCGTCTGGAATTGAATTCTTGCGGAAAAAGATTAATAATGAAGAGTATCTGTATGAGGCGATTCAGCGCATTGCCCTGGTACTGAGCAATGAAATTCAGGAGATGACTCAGAGAGGAGCCCAGAATGAGCGGAAAGGGAGGAAGTAATCGCCGGCGGAATTTCCAGCGCCGGACACGGGAACAGCACAACTGGGTCGAAGAGCCGCCAGTATCCCGGAGATCCGCGCCGGACAAAGAGCGGATCAATGCGCCGGATTTATCAGAGCGAAAAAAAAAGGGGGAGAAGCTCCGGTTCGATAAGACTCAGGGGATTGTTTATGAACGGCCCAAGTGGACCCCCATTAAACTGCCCACCGAGCCCCTGCCCTCCCCCGATTGTCCCATCTGCGGCAAGCCTATTAAGGATATAAGCTCGGCTATAACCGAAAAAAATTCCGGTGAACCCGCTCATTTTGACTGTATTATCGCAAAGATCGCCGAACAGGAAACCCTGGAACCGGGAGACCGGATCACCTATATCGGCGGAGGCCGGTTTGGGGTGGTGCACTTCAACTCCCCCCAGGATGTCCGGAATTTCAAAATAAAAAAAATTTTTGAATGGGAAGATAAAGAGAATCGGGCGGGATGGCGCAGTAACATCGCCGATCATTTTTCTGTAACATAATGAACGAAGCAGAGAGTAGTCAGGATTTTCTGTCCGATCCTGTTATTATAGAAAACTATTCCATCCTGCAAGAGACCGGGATATTCCGCTATATCGACAGGCTTAAACGGGAGATACGCAAGTACAAGAACCTGCTTGCCGGGGCCGGGGATATCTTTAACCGTACCAATATTGATGAAATTATGGATACCGCGGTTTGGCATATCTCGGATCAGTTCCTTCCCTCCTTTGTCATCTTCATCTGGAAACCTCATCAAAACAGGAACGATATCACCATCAAGTGTTACAAAAACTATAAAATCGTGGATTTTTCCCTTGACATTAATACAATTGCCCCCCTGGAGCCTTTCTTTCAGCGGCACCGGGAACCCCTGACCTACAGCCGCCTGGCGGAGAAACTTTCTACAGGCGACGCAGAAACCGCCGCCGTTATTACCGCCCTGGGGAATCCGGGGCCGGAATTGGTGATCCCCGTATTGGGACCGTCAAAACTCTACGGCCTTATCCTGATAGGCCCCAAGCTCCTGGCGGATACCTATACCGCCCCGGAACAGGATTTTCTATGGCAGCTCATGTCCTTTGTGTCCCAGGCCATTCAGAATCATATCCACTATGAACATTCCGTCCGGGATGCAAAAACCGGGCTCTTCAACTATGGCTTTTTTTTCACCCGGCTAAATGAAACAATCTCTCAGTCAAAGCGGAGCGGAAACCCCTCCTCCCTTATTGTCATTGATGTGGATAAATTCAAGAATTTTAACGATAGTTTTGGACACATAGCCGGAGATCGGGCCCTGGAGAGCATTGCCCTGGTGATAAAGCAGAGCGTCAGGACCGGCGATGTGCCCTCCCGGTTTGGGGGGGAAGAATTCACCATCCTCCTCCCCAATACCGGCCAGGAGGCCGCTTGGATTGTGGCGGAACGGGTCCGTCTTGCCATCGCAGGCATACGGGTGCCCTGGGACCCCCCCCTGCCCCGGGTAACCGTCAGCCTTGGCCTGGTGGCCTTTGGGAGGGATACGGAGCTTGCGGCGGATGAAATTTTAAAACGGGCCGACGAAGCTCTCTACCGGTCCAAAAAAAACGGCAGGAATCGTTCCAGTATATGGGGAAGTCCTGATCCGTCGCCTGAAATCAAAGAACAGCCGGAAAACGGCATATCACAAGTATAGAGGTTTACCATGATAGGAATTATTGGCGCAATGGAAGACGAAGTAACCCTGCTGCGAAATAGTATTGAAAACGCAACAACCGAAAGGACGGCAGGTTTTGATTTTTACAGCGGCAAACTTGAAAAAAGATCCGTTGTGTTGCTGCGCTGCGGTATCGGGAAGGTTAATGCCGCCGTAGGCTGCGTCCTGCTAATCGCCCGGTTTCATCCCGATTTTGTAATCAACACCGGTTCTGCAGGGGGCATCGATCCCGCCCTGAATTTTGGGGACGCAATCATCTCCAACGGCCTTTTATACCACGACGTGGATATTACCGCCTTTGGGTACAAGCCGGGGCAGCTGCCGGATATGCCGGTGGTGTTTAGCGTACCTGAAGGGCTTATCCGTCAGGCGGAACTGGCGATAAAGCAGTTGAAAGAAGAGGGGATCCTGTCCGCAAATTTCAATTCTGTCCGGGGGCTTATCGGTTCCGGAGACGTTTTTATGCACAACCCGGAACGGATTGCAGAAGTCCGCCGGCTTTTCCCGGAACTCCAGGCGGTGGAGATGGAAGGGGCCGCCATCGCCCACACCTGTAGGCTCTTCAGCGTTCCCGCGCTGATCATCCGGGCCCTTTCAGACATCGCAGGGGAAGAATCGCCCATCAAATTCGATGAATTCCTCCCGATTGCTTCAAGGCACTCCGGGGAAATTGTCAAGCGTATCGTTAAAAACTATAATTATTAAGGACCCGGAGCTCCGGTTCCCGTAGTTCCGGACCGGTATTTCCACAGGGAGGATTGTACTTATGGAGAAGATAGCGAGCTTTCAGATCGATCACCTCCGGTTAAAGCCGGGTTTGTACGTTTCCCGGAAGGATCGTTTTGGAGAAACGATCCTGACCACCTTCGACCTCCGGTTCAAGGAGCCGAACAAGGAGCCGGTGATAGACATGCCTGCCCTGCATACCATTGAGCATCTGGGGGCTACCTTTCTCCGCTCCCATAAGGAATGGGGCGGCCGGGTGGTCTACTTTGGGCCCATGGGATGCCGTACCGGTTGTTACCTTATTCTTGAAGGGGATCGGAGTTCCCCGGAGGTCCTCCCCCTAATTCTGGAAACCCTTGAGTGGATAGGGACCTTCACCGGGGACATCCCCGGGGCGGCTCCGGGAGAATGCGGCAACTGGCGGGAGCAGAATCCGGATATGGCCAAATGGGAAGCTAAACGGTATGCGGAAATTCTGCGAAAGGCCGGTCCGGAAAACCTGAACTACCCCGCCGGGGGCCCGGATTCGGTCCAAAAACAGGGAAGCTAAGGTCCAGCGCAGAAACACGGATCCTAAAGCGCCGGATTGAACCTCACTGCCCCAAGGGGCGGGGTATTAGATCCCACGGTGAATAAAGGAACCTCCATGGTACGGCTCCTGTCGATCCGGCCCCTTGACGAGCAGGGGGGATTCATGAATCCTATAACAATAGTTTTGACGGAGAGGGGTAGACGGTACACCGTATCAAAGGCGCATTTTGGATTCCGGGAGATTGCCACGCCCCGGGCTGAAAGCGCGCTGTTTCAGGAATTGCCGAAAATTATTCCCGGGCCGTTTTCAGGAATGAATCCAAGCTCCAAGAGCCGCAAGAGGTACCTATGTCCGATACAAGAGAACAACCCGGAAAGGGGAAACCTGATGCAAGCCGGCGGCTTGCGATGATACGACATTCGGTAAGCCACGTTATGGCCCAAGCGGTGACCCGCCTGTTTCCGGGAACCAAAGTGGCCATCGGGCCGTCTATAGAAAAGGGTTTCTACTACGATTTTGATCTGCCCAAACCCATCGCCGCCGGGGATCTGCCGGCCATTGAAAAAGAGATGAAGTCGATCATCGAATCCCGGCAGGATTTTGTCCGCCTGACGGTGAGCCGGGAGGAGGCAAAGAAGCGCTTCGCCGGGGAGCCCTTCAAGCTGGAACTGATCGATGCGCTGTCCGCCGGCAAGCCGGAAGCAGAGGATGCCGGCTCTGAAGGCCGGCCCTCCGTTTCTGCGGAGGATGCCGAAATTATCATCTATGAAAACCGGGATGCGGAGGGAAGGGTCCTCTGGGCGGATCTCTGCCGGGGCCCCCATGTGGCCAACACCCGGGAGATCAACTCCGCCGCCTTCAAACTGATGAATATCGCCGGGGCCTACTGGCGGGGGGATGAAAAACGGCCCATGCTCACCCGGATCTACGGTACCGCCTGGGAAAACCCCAAGGACCTTAAGGCATATCTGTCCTTCCTTGAGGAGGTGGAAAAACGGGATCACCGCCGGGTGGGCAAAGAGATGGATCTCTACTCCATCCATGAGGAGGCCGGGGCAGGACTCATCTACTGGCATCCCAACGGAGGCCGGATGCGGGTGGCCATTGAAAATTTTTGGCGTACCGAACACTACCGGAATGGCTATGAGATCCTCTACACTCCCCATATCGGTAAATCCTGGCTCTGGGAGACCTCCGGCCACCTGGGTTTTTATAAGGGGAATATGTACTCCCCCATGGAGATCGATAACCAGGACTACATCATCAAACCCATGAACTGCCCCTTTCACATCATGATCTACAAAAACCGGGGACGGAGTTACCGGGATCTGCCCCTGCGCTGGGCGGAACTGGGAACCGTCTACCGCTACGAGCGTTCCGGGGTGCTCCACGGCCTTCTGCGGGTCCGGGGCTTTACCCAGGACGACGCTCACATCTTCTGTACCCCTGAACAGATCGAAGATGAGATCCGGGAGGTTCTGCGTTTTAGCCTCCGTATATGGAAGGTCTTTGGCTTTAAGGACATCAGGGCATACCTGGCGACCAAACCCGCAGAGTCCGTGGGGGAGCAGAGCCGCTGGGATCAGGCCCTGGAATCCCTCCGCAAGGCGGTAGACGCTGAAGGGCTTCCCTACGAAATGGACGAGGGGGGCGGCGCATTCTACGGTCCCAAGATCGACCTCAAGATCATGGACGCTCTGGGCCGGGAGTGGCAGATGACCACCATTCAGTTTGACTTTAACGAACCGGAGCGATTCGATATGACTTTTGTAGACGCCGACGGCCAGCACAAGCGGCCCTACATGGTTCACCGGGCCCTCCTGGGCTCCCTGGAGCGGTTTTTCGGGGTCCTTATTGAGCATTTCGGCGGGGCCTTCCCCCTGTGGATAGCCCCTGAACAGGTGGCGGTTATCCCCGTGGCGGAGGGCTTTAACGACTACGCAAAAAAAGTCGCCGCGGAGCTCCGGGCCCGGGATATCCGGGTCTCCGTTGAACTGGATGACAACCGGCTGAATGCAAAAATCCGGGATTGCCAAAACCGTAAAATCCCCTATATGCTGGTAGTTGGTCAGCGGGAAGCCGACAGCGGCACAGTTGCGGTACGCCTCCGGGACGGAGGGCAGCTTCAGGCCGGAGATGCCGGGACCGGAGCATCTCAGACCGGCGGAGTGTCGGTTATGAACATTGCTGACTTTGCCGATTATGCGGAGCGGAAAATTCAAAGTATGGATTTGGAACTATAACCGGAGAAGGGGCGCTGGGTTAAAGCTTCTTCTATCAACTCCTGCTTCCGGTTATCTAAATAAACAAGGAGACGTACCATGAAGAGTACCCTGAAGGACCTCAAAAACAGACGGAGTATCCGGGTCTACAAGCCGGATCAGATCACGGAAGAAGAGCTGGACGCTATTCTGGAGGCCGGTACATGGGCTCCAACCGGTATGGGCAGTCAGGGAGTGGTGATTGTGGCGGTGCAGAACAAGACTGTTATCAACAAACTCCAGAAACTAAACGCCGCGGTCCTGGGAGATCCCAAGGCAAAACCCTTATACAACGCTCCGACGGTGGTCAACATTTTTGTTGACAAAACCAAACCGACCCCCATAGAAAACGGCAATCTCGTCATCGGCAATCTGTTGAACGCCGCCTTTGCCCTGGGGATCGGTTCCTGTTACATTTACCGGGCTAAAGAGGCATTCGAATCTGAAGAGGGCAGGGCCCTTCAAAAAAAATGGAAACTCTCCAATGATTATGTGGCGGTTGGCCATGTTCTTTTAGGCTATGCTGCGGAGACACCGAAACCCGCTGCCCGTAAGGAAGGGTATATCATCAAGGTGCAATAGGTTCCGGGGGAATCTCCGGAAAAAAAACTATCTTGCCTCAAAGACCGCTTTTTCTCCGGGTAAAAGACTGAAAGAGGCTTTTACCGTTTTTCGATTCAGATATACTCCGCCGGTAAAATCGGTTGTTTTTCCGTTCCTGATAAGGCTGTTGCCAAAGAGACGTACTGAAACATCTATAGAAAAGGAAGCGCAATTCCACAGGATGTATCTTTCCCCGTTATGAGAAATGCCAAACCAGTCATGGATTATCAACCCCAGAAGGGCTCCGGAAGCCCAGCCGCATTTACCCGGCGCCCGCTTCATATTGCCGTGATCCTTTGCGTCGAAGGGATAGGGCCACCACCAGATTGAACCATCCAGATCCGTCAGTTGACGGATTGGGGTAAAGTAACCCTTGGGGCCGCTGTAGCTTTCCTTGTCAATGACATTGGCTGCTCCGGTAACATAAGAAAGAAGCCAGGGTAGCATCCGTTTCCTCTCCATTACGTTTGTAATGAAACGCCGGGAATTTTACGCCTCTGCGGCTTCGATGGTATTGTATTTGTAAATTTCTTTCTTACGAATGAAAGTTTTTTCTTGACTTTTCATTCTTTTTTTGTATTTTTTAATTAAGAGGTGAAAATAAAAACCTCTTTCCGGCGGCGCTGCCAGAAATCATGAAATATCACGAAACAGAGGAGAGAGAACCATGACGGAAAGACACAATCGAATACTGGAGACCCTGGCAGCTAATCAACGGGTAGAGGTAACCGCCCTGGCGGATATATTGGCGGTTTCTCAGGTTACGGTACGCAAGGACCTGGATCAGCTTGAAGAACTGGGGCTTATCCGCCGGGAGCACGGGTTTGCGCTTTTCGGCTCCATTGATGATGTGGGAAAGCGAATGGCCTTTCACTACGACGTAAAACGCCGTATCGCCCGGGAAGCGGCAAAATTGGTGGATGAAGGGGAAACGGTGATGATCGAATCCGGGTCCTGCTGCGCCCTCCTTGCGGAAGAGCTGGCCAATACCCGGCAGGATGTAACCATCGTCACCAATTCAGCCTTTATCGCCCACCATATCAGGCACGCCCCCTACTGCCGGGTGATCCTTCTGGGAGGGGAATATCAGCCCAATGCCCAGGTTCTGGTGGGGTCCATAACCCGGCGCTGTGCGGAGGTGTTCTTCTCAGAGAAGTTCTTCATCGGTACCGACGGTT
Organism: Spirochaetaceae bacterium; assembly: GCA_031279015.1. Lineage (GTDB taxonomy): Bacteria > Spirochaetota > Spirochaetia > Treponematales > Breznakiellaceae > JAITJI01. Next base: position 3,891 of record JAITJI010000024.1, on the reverse strand, counting down.
TTATCCCCAAGTATGGGTTTACCGGCAGGGATCATCAGCGGGCGCAGACGGTACGGGACCTGGTGGAACAGGCGCAGCAGGTAATCGTCCTCACCGAATCGGACAAGTTTTTTCACCATGGTACCGAAGGGCTGATACGGACCAGTGAGGTGACCCGTGTATACACCGATGACAGGATCCCGCCGGATACGGAAGCGTATCTGTCGGAGCAGAATGTTATCCTTCACAAGGTGGCGTCCTGACCTTCCGCCGGTTCTGAGACGGACCGGAAGCGGGTTTAACACGGAAGGAGGGTTCCATGGCGGATCGGTACATAATCGGTATTGATGTGGGGGGAACGAAGATCGCCTGCGGCCTTTTTGACGAAAGGGGAAACGTCATAACGGAACGGCGTTTCCCTTCGGACCCCAATCTGGAACCGGAGGCGTTCTTTGACATCCTTACCGGGGAGATTCAGGGACTCCTGGACACGGAAGGGGCGCCCCGGGAAAAACTCCGGGGAATCGGACTGGGGATGCCCTCGTTTATCATCTTTGAAAAGGGATATATCATAAAGACCAGCAACCTGGTCAAGATTCAGGATTTTCCCGCCCGGGACTACCTGGCCCGGCATTTCCGGGAGATTCCCATCGTCCTGGATAACGATGCCCGGGCGGCGGCTCTGGCGGAAAGCCGGCTGGGGGCAGGCCGGGGATTTTCCCACATGCTCTACTGCCCGGTGAGTACCGGCATATCTTCGGCAATGGTGATCGACGGCAAGCTCTTTCGGGGCAGTTACGGCTGCTCCGGCGAAAGCGGTCACATGATCGTTACCCCCGGGGAGGGGCTCCTCTGCGGCTGCGGCAACCGGGGTTGCTATATGTCCTGGTGTTCCGGTTCCATGATAGTCAAACACATCCGGCAGTGGATAGAATCGGGGGAGGAGACCATCATGACGGAACTGGCGGGGAATGCGGAAAACATCGACTGCCGGCATCTGGAAGAGGCATGGACCCGGGGGGATGCCCTGGCCGTCCGGGCGCTGAACCAGATGTCCCGGTACCTGGGGCTCTGGTTTTTCAACCTCTACGTTACCCTGAACATCAATTGCTTTATCCTGGGGGGCGGATTGGTTAATATGGGAGAAAAACTCCTGGGTCCGGCACGCCGGATCTTTGACGAATACAACGGAGCCGGATCTTCCAGCGATACACCGGTTTATTTTAAGACCGCCGAACTTGGGGATCGGGCAGGCATCATCGGCGCTGCCAGGCTGATCCTGGGCGAATGAGGGTATTATGCACTACTTTGGGGAATTGACGGAGCGGATGCAGAACTTTCGGGAAAGCCTGCTCAAGGCAAAGCCCTTTGTGTGTACCGAACGGGCGCGGATCACCACCGATACTTACCGGGAAAACATGGACCAAGCCCTGGCCCTGCGCCGGGCGCTGATGTACAGAAACGTCCTTGCGGGGATGAGTACCTTCATCGAACCCCAAACCCTGCTGGCGGGGAACCATGCCTCGGGGAACCGTTACGCGCCCATATTCCCCGAATACGCCATGGACTGGGTCATTGAGGAACTGGATAGCTTTGACAAGCGGGAGGGGGATCGGTTTTATATTACCGAAGAAAACAAGAGAATCCTCCGGGACATGGCCCCCTTTTGGATGCATAACACCGTAAAAGACCGGGGGCTGGCTGCCATGCCCCAAGATGCAAGGGTCTTCTACGATCTGGGGCTCATCAAGGCCGAGGGGAACATCACCTCCGGGGATGCCCATGTGGCGGTGAACTACCGGCGGATGCTGCAGAAGGGGCTCCGGGAATACAAGGAACGGGCAGAGGAAAAACTCGCCGCCCTGGATCTCACCGATTACCGGAACCTTGCCAAATCCTACTTTTACCGGGGGGTGATCATCGTGACGGAGGCCACCCGGGATTTTGCCGGGGGCTATGCGAAGCTGGCCGCCGAAATGGCCCGGACCGAAGGGGACCCCCGGCGAAGGGGGGAGCTCCTGGAGATGAGCCGGATCCTCTCCCGGGTACCCTGGGAACCGGCGGAAACCTTTTATGAAGCGGTGCAATCCCTGTGGCTGGTACATCTCTGCCTCCAGATAGAGAGCAACGGCCACTCCCTCTCCTATGGCCGGATGGATCAGTACCTCTACCCCTACTATGCGGGGGATATTGCCGCAGGACGAATCAGTGAAGCGGGGGCCTGTGAGATCCTCACCAACCTCTGGCTTAAGACCTTTACTATCAACAAGATCCGCAGTTGGTCTCATACCCGGTTTTCCGCAGGCAGCCCCCTCTACCAGAATGTCACCATTGCCGGCCAGACTTCAGAAGGTGAAGACGCGGTAAATCCTCTCTCCTTTCAGATCCTCCGGAGCGTGGCCCAAACCCGGCTGCCCCAGCCGAATCTGACGGTGCGTTACCACAAGAACCTGGACGACAGATTCATGGGGGAATGTATGGAAGTGATACGCCTTGGCTTTGGGATGCCCGCCTTCAACAGCGATGAGATCATCATCCCTTCGTTTATTGCCAAGGGGGTAAAACCGGAAGACGCCCGGGATTACAGCGCCATTGGCTGCGTGGAGGTAGCGGTTCCCGGCAAGTGGGGGTACCGCTGCACGGGGATGAGCTTTCTCAACTTCCCCAGATCCCTGCTTATTGCCCTGAACAACGGTGTAGACCCCGCCTCAGGGAAACGCCTCTGCCGGGGGGCCGGTCACTTCCGGGACATGAGTTCCTTTGATGATGTACGGCGGGCATGGGATGTGACCATCCGGGAGTTCACCCGCCAGTGCGTGATCATCGATTCCGTGGTGGATACCGTGCTGGAACGGGACACCGCAGACATCCTCTGCTCCGCCCTCTGCGATGACTGCATTGAACGGGGGCTCAACCTCAAAGAGGGAGGCGCGATCTACGACTTTATCAGTGACCTCCAGGTGGGAATCGCCAATCTGGCGGATTCCCTTGCGGCTATCAAGATGTGTGTGTTTGACGACCGTTCCGTTTCCGCAGAGGCCCTTCTGAAGGCCCTGGATGCAGATTTTGAAGGCTCTGAAAACGAGGCCGTCCGGCAACTCCTCCTGGCCGCCCCCAAGTACGGCAACGACGACGATTATGTAGATTCCCTTATCCGGGAGGCCTACGATGTCTATATCGATGAGATGAAGAAGTACCACAACACCCGCTATGGCCGGGGACCCATCGGCTGCATCTACTACGCCGGTACCTCCTCCATTTCTGCCAACGTTCCCCAGGGTGCGGGTACTGCCGCCACCCCGGACGGCCGCAAGGCCGGAGAACCCCTGGCGGAAGGCTGCTCCCCCTCCCACGGCATGGACAGGAACGGCCCCACCGCGGTTTTCAAAACCGTGTCCAAGCTTCCCATACAGGAAATCACCGGCGGCGTACTCCTCAACCAGAAGGTCAACCCCCGGATGCTGGAGAAGGAGGAGGACCGGCAAAAGCTCATCAGCCTGCTGCGAGCCTTCTTCAACCGTTTGAAGGGCTTCCATGTGCAGTTCAATGTGGTTTCCCGGGAAACCCTCCTGGACGCCCAGATACACCCGGAGAAACACCGGGACCTCATGGTCCGGGTGGCCGGTTACAGCGCTTTCTTTAACCTTCTGTCCCGGGAAACCCAGGATGACATCATTGAACGGACGGAACAGGTTTTTTAGCGCCCCCAGCAATAGGTTCCCGCGGATACCTTGAAGGCATCCTTTCCCGGAAGGGCCACGACGGCTTCGCAATCGAAGGGTACCGTCAGGCTATAGCTGACTTCTCCGTTTTCCCCCATATCCCAGGCGGCCTCGTAACGCCCCGCGGGGGTCTCCCGGATCATCCGGACCGATTTCAGGCGCGGGTCGCCCTGGGGGGCAAAGCGGACCG
>JAITJI010000014.1 GCA_031279015.1 Spirochaetaceae bacterium | reverse complement strand
CCCAACCTGTTCAAGGATGTCCTGCCGTACCGCAACGGCGTACCATTCGGAGGCGTTGGGCTTGTTGCCGATTGGCAGGGCATAGCACTTGCCGTCCTGCGAAAAAGCGGTAAATGAATTCGCGTCGATTTTTGCCTTTACATTCGGAGCGTAGGCGTTGATCATTTGGTCGGTAATTTCCAGCAGATACCCCTTGCTTACAAAGCGCGGCAGTTCGGGCGTACCGGTCCAGGTGGCAAAATCTTCGCCGTTCGCGTAACGCAGTTCAATGCCCGGTCCAACATATTCAGACCAGGGCAGCACCTGGAGGTCAACGGTAAGGTCACCCAGGCCCTTTTCCTGCAGAAGCTTCGGCAGGTCATTGGCCATATACTCTACCATCCGGTCGGTTTTATCGCCAAAGATAATGAACGTAACGGTGCGCTTGGCGCCCGTACCCGACTGCTGATTTCCGCCCGCCGCGAATACCAGTCCGGCAACCATCACAAATGCTGCCAACACTAAAAAGAACTTTTTCATAAGCTCCGCCTCCTATATTTTTATTGACGCTTCGGTAATATTTAGCCTTTCACAGCGCCAATAATGATACCCTTAACAAAATACTTTTGCACAAATGGATACACAAGGATTACCGGACCAATAGCCAAAACGCTCATTGCCATGCGGGCTGTTTGAAGCGGCGGCTGTATACGGGAAGCCATTGAGTTGTTCGCGTTGGTCACCAGGTATTGTATATTGCTCATCATCCGGTAAAGCATATACTGTAACGTATCAAGGTTGTCCTTTGACAGCAGCATCAGAGGCAGATAAAAGTCGTTCCAGAAACTCAGGGCGTAAAAAAGGGCGATGGTAACGAGGCCTATTTGAGAAAGAGGCATAATAATGCTAAAAAAAATAGCCGCATTTCCCGCCCCGTCGATGCGGGCGGATTCATAAATGGAAGCGGGAATTGTGCGGAGGTAATTTCGCATCAGAAACATATTAAACACATTCATTGCGTATGGGATAATGAGTCCGGTCAGTGTATTTTGCAGGCCGTAATACCGGGTGCAGAGGATGTACCAGGGGAGCATTCCCCCGTTAAAAAGCATGGTAAAATAGGCGAAGAAGGCGAATTTGTTGGCATGCTTAAAACCGGGTACTGAAACAACATACGCGTACATAGCGGTAACTATCACCGAAACAGCGGTCCCCAGGAGGGTTACGATAATAGAAGTGCGGTATGCCAGGAGTATCATGTTTCTGCGCTGAGAAAGCATAAAGGTAAAGGTGTCCAGGGTGGGCTTGCGGGGAAGGAGTGAGAAACCGGAAGCGGTAATCGCCGACTCTGTAGAAAATGATGCGGAAAACGCGAGGACCAGCGGATATAAACACATCAGTGCAAAAAGAGTCACAAAGGTATAAAAAAACACCGTTAATGCCTTTTCACCTTTTGAATGTGCCTTAATCGTTCTTCTCTTTTTCATAGTGATCTTCTTTCACCCATCCTAAAACAGAGCGTTCTCCCGGTCAATTCTTCGCAGGATTGAATTACTAATCATCACTAAAATAAAACCAACCACAGACTGGTACAATGATACCGCCGATGAAAACGCAAGTTCCCCTGACCGTATACCGGATCGGTACACAAACACATCAATAATATCAGTTACCGGAAATAAGGCCGGATTAAGGTTTGTTAATCCAACAATCATTGTTAGATTTCCACGCAGCATATTGCCAAGAGAAAGCATAAAAAGCATGATTACCGTAGGACGCAGCATAGGTATTGTTATCGATTTAATTTGCTTCCATTTACTTGCGCCGTCTACCATAGCCGCTTCATAATACGTTGGGTCAATTCCTGTGATAGCGGCGTAATATATGATAGACGAATACCCGGCCTGATTCCATACGTTGCAGATTACCAGAACAGCCCACCAATAATTCGCATTTGCGTAAAAATCAATACGTTCACCGCCTAAAAGGGCTATGATATTATTCAGTGTACCCAAATTGTAATTCAATATTGACTGCAAAATTGAACCAAAAGCCATCCATGAAATAAAAAATGGAAAAAACATAATACTCTGGGTGATTTTTACAAACTGACGGCGCCTAATATCGGCAAGCATGATAGCGATGGCCACAGAAACTATCGTTGTAACGCCAAAGTACAACAGGTTCAGGAATACGGTGTTCCTTGTTGCACGGAGCGCTCTATCAAAACTATTAAAGAAAAATAGGAAATTCTGGAAAAACGGAACAGCCCAGGGACTGCCAAAGATGCCTCCCCGGAAGTTATAGTTCTTGAATACCAGTATGAGTCCCGCCATGGGAAAATAGCAGAAGAACAGTAGAAATAATACCCCCGGCAGTGCGAATACATACAGGGAACCGTCGCGTTTGAACGCTCTGAGAAAAGAAACTCCCCCATCGGTCTTTATCTGTATTGGATTTTCCATACCAATATACGATATTTTTAATACGTAAAACTGTCTATTGTTTTTTTTGCTGATAGTATTCTTTTTTTTTGCTCTCTTAATAATCACCAATAAAGAATAATACCGTATACGTTATTCAGTTCTCATTTTTTGCGACGGAGCGTAGTCTTAGAAGCGTAAAGCCGAATGGTTCGACAATTTCTTCCAGAAAAAGACATGAATTTGAAGCCTCCAAAATTTCCATGCTCATTTTTGGAACACATTGAATATGCAAGAGATTGTACTGTTCAGGACTTAGTGAACCAAGGGCGCCGTTTTTTAACCAGAAATCGAAAATGCTTCCATATATACGGTTGAATACTGTCTTTTCCGCCACATAGGCGCCGGAAGAAAGGCCGGCCAGTCTTATGCTGAAACGTAATGGATTGCTATCATCGAACACCTCATAGCGTTCATAGAAATCGGGCGGACCCATTTCACCGGAAGCATAGGAAGCATTGTAGTGTACATAGTTCCAGCAAAGGACTTGTATTTCTCCGGTCACTGAAGAATATGCTGCGATATAATCTTCTCCCTGAGCAAGAATTTTTTCTCCCAGTGCAAAAAGGGCCCGAAATGCATGGTATTGCGGTTTTTTGAAACCCGACATGCTCAAAAGGCCAAAACCGCCATGAAATTCATTCGGATCAAGACCGTGTTCCTCAAAACGATCAGTAAAACCCCAGTAGCAAAGAGAAGCAGCCAAATTCCGGCAGTTAAAATAATTATGAAGAATAAAAACCGCCATAAAAGCGGTATCATGAATAAGGTCTCTTTCACGGGGCGAACTATTCCATTCATCAAAATGAAATTCTATTTTCCTCTTAAAATACCCGCCGGCAATATTGCGAAACCATATCATATCATTTTTAGTGCTGTCAGAATTGAGAAAAACCTCACGTCGTTTTCCATTTTCATTGAAATAAGTGACAGGATAGGGGTGGCCCGAAACAAAATCCAGCGGTAAATTTTCATCAGCGCATATATGCAGAAAATTACGCAGAAAATTTTCTGCATCGGCATCACGGAAACTTGAAAGTGCCGGCCCGCCAACTTTAAAATCTTCCGAAACTGCCTTTATGCGCTCTGCCGTTATGCGATAGAGCTGCATATAGCTGTCAAAACCTCCGGCCCAATATACGGGGAGATTTGGCTCATTCCACACTTCAAAGTACCATTTTTTTACTTCATCTATCGTATATCTATCTACAATATGCTTCATGAAGGCACTGATAAGGTTCCCCCATTTCTCCATATCATAGGGGGGAGTAACATTCGCCCTGTAATAAAACATGGTGGCTTCACCTGATGCAAACGGTGAAGGCATAAACGAAAATTCGATAAAGGGTCTTACATTTATTTTCAGAAGAAAATCAAAAACATCATCGATATACAGCCAATTAAACCTGCCGTCATCCAACACAACGCACATTACATCATCAAAGATGCCATGAAAACGCACATACTCAAATCTAATTTCTTTGATAAGAATGCAAAATTGTTCCTGTACTTCTTTTCGTAAAAAATCACTTGCACGGGCAGTCCCAATCATTTTTCGAAAGTATGCATTAAGCTTATATCTGCCTTCCTTTATGTTTGCCTCTATGTTTCTGTCAATGTATTTTCTTTCATCACCCGGATTTGTCCCGTCTGTTTTTTCTTCTTCTCCACTGCGACTGCGATAGAGAGCGTGCGGAATTGCAATATGGCTTTGATAATTGACATAACTACCCAAATGTGCTTTTTCAAGCGATGGAAGGCTGATATCAACTTGGCCGTGCACAAATTTGCGATAGTCGCTTGGGCTGCACCCGACAATTTCCTTGAATACCCGATTGAATGTTTTTGCGTTGCTAAATCCGGTACGGGAAAGAATATTTGTAATGGCATCGTCTGTTGAAGAAAGGCTTTGTTTTGCCATGCTTACCTTCACATAGTTTAGATACTGTACGTATGTCATTCCCATATATTGGGTAAAAAAATGAGAGAGATAGTAAGGGCTCACATATACTATTTCGGCAATTTCATTCAACGAAGGGCTTTCGGCATAATGCTCGTTAACAAAACCGAGGATCTTTTTCAGCCTGTCATAGTTTGTTGTAACCGGAGGAGTATTCGTTTTTTTTAACTCCGAAGAGATTTCACAAAAATAACGCAGAAGAAGGGCGACGATAACACCGCAGAAACCATGCACAACTGCGGATCTAAAATCTTTTTCATTTTGTTCTTCATCCATGACGAGGAGCAGATACTTTCTGATTTCTTCTGCCCCGGGTCCTTCTATGCGGTCTGAAAAACGCAGAGAATTAACCGGTGCAGACATCAAATGAAAAAACTGTCTGCTGATTTGAAGCATACACACAAGATTTTTTCTGTCGTTTTTTGAACTCACGGAATTCACGGCATGAATTTCAGTTGAGTTTATGACGGCTATTTCCCCTTGCCGCAGAATACGCTTTACTTCGCCGTATTCCAACTGCAAATCTCCCTGACAGGCAAAGACAATTTCTATCTCATTGTGCCAGTGGGGATATGTAGAAACCATATTTGTTATAATGGGTTTAACGCCGTCTGCGTTCCCATACTGAACTTGCTCAAAATTAGTCCTGTTCATATCTATGGTTCAGCATCTCCGTTTGTCTGCCGGAACGGGTAATAACAGCAGCATGGCTGCTTCAAAAGTTCCACAATTTAATCGTTCTCCAGTCCTAACAAAAGCTATAATTATATAATATTTTTGTCAACGCCTGTGTTCGTTTGCTGAAACGGGGACGCCGTTTTATTGTTGACCGTGCCGCTGCAAGGCGCCATCCTTGGGCGGGTGTCGGCATGATGGCTGCGGATTGCCTCAATCCGTCAACCCTTTCAGGTCCGTAAAATCCAGCATGTGGGCGGCGTACTGTTTTGCCAGAAGCGCCGGAGGAAGGAGGTAGTCGTACTTATCGGTGTAGGGGAGGTTCTCCGGTTCCGGCAGTAATTCTGTAAGGGGAAAAGCGGGATCGCCGTATTTACCGATGAGCCCCTCCAGTTCTCTGCGGAAGCAGGGCAGGGGGAGGGTGGAGTCAAGTTCCAGGACAAAGTCGTTTTTCCGGTTTACGGTACGGATGCCAAGCCGTTCCCGGGCTTCTTCCCTCCGGAAGAGCAGCAGGAGGGTCCGGGTTCCCCGGCTCCCCAGCCAGGGGAGGATATAGAAGCTCCTCTCGTCCGCTCCCATGGGGATGAATGATTCCTCCGTCAGACCCCAAAGCCCGGAAAGGCGGCGGGCCTCCGCCAGGGCTGTCCGGGCCCGGGAGCTTAAATAGGGGTAGTCCCGATCTTCCGCCAGGACCCGGCGGATCCGCTCCGTGATTTTAGGGTGGATCTCCGCCCCTGCCCCCCGCCATACTTTTTGGCCGCCCTTTTCCGCGGGAATCACGGTTATCTCCTTCCCCGGAACATCAAGACTCCGTACCTCCCAGTAGCGGCCGGTCAGGGCCAGGGTGCTGCCCGGCGGGGGCAGGAAATGTACGGTTCCCAATTCCCGGCCCCCCTGGCAGACCCGGTATTCGGTTTCATCGGGGAAGACCGCGTAGAAGGAGTAGTGGTTCACCAGGGGTTCCCCCGCAAGGCCGATGATCAGGGTCCCCTCGTCGGTTTTCCGGATGCAGTCAGCCGTGACGAGGGAACGGAGCAGCTCCCGGTAATCCTCCAGGGGAATCTGCGCAAAGACCGGCAGGGAGAGTACCCGCCGGGCCAACTCCGCCGGCCGCTGTTCCCCCAGGGAGACCAGGATGCTCAGAGTCTCATGGCAGAGGAGGCTGTAGGGGAGGGACCGTTCCCGGGGACTCTCCATCCACTTTTCTTCCAGATAGAGTTCTACCGTGGCGATGGTCCTGAGCAGGGGCCAGGGGATTCTGTCGATTTCACCGGTCCCCGGCTCCTCAGGAGGGGCAAGGGCGGTAAAGTAGATCTCCGCTGTGCCGGAACGCCTGCCGGACCGGCCAAGCCGCTGGACAAAACTCGCCACACTGATCGGAGGGCCTATCTGGATGATCCGGTCCAGTCTGCCAATGTCTATTCCCAGTTCCAGGGTTGCCGTAGCTGCGGTAACCAGGGGGCCTTCCTTTTCCCGGAGATCCCGTTCCGCTTCCTCCCGGAGGGTCCCGGCGATGCTCCCGTGGTGCACGCGGAATATGTCATCCTCCCCCCGGCTCTCCGCAAGCTTCCGCAGGGCTGCGATGGTTTCCTCCGCCTCCAGGCGGCTGTTGGTAAAGATGATACATTTCCCCCGGGGGGACTGTTCGTTCCGGCACTGACGATAGAGTTCCCCGTAGTAGGCCGATTCCGGAGGAGAAAAATAATCCAGGGCTATTCGTACCCGCTTCCGGCCTTCTTCCTCCCGGACCAGGACGCAGTCTTCACCGTTTCTCTCCGGGCAGAGCCAGTTCCGGGCGGCATCGTAATCTCCCAGGGTTGCCGAAAGACCGATCCGCCGGGGATGACAGCCCGCGGCATCCCCAATCCGGCGGATCTGGCAGAGGATCTGGCCCCCCCGGTCACTTCCCATAAAGGCGTGGACCTCATCGATAACGATAAAGGCGAGGTTCCGGAAGAGGGGACGGACCCTGCCGGGATGCCTGACCAGGAGGGCTTCCAGGGATTCCGGGGTGATCTGCAGGATTCCCGAGGGGTTTTCCAAAAGCTTCCGTTTATGATCCGCCGGAACATCCCCGTGCCAGCGCCATGCCGGAATGTCCCCCCGGGCGAGGAGTTCCCCCAGGCGCTCGAACTGGTCGTTGATCAGCGCCTTGAGGGGGCTGATGTAGAGGACCGCCACGGAACGGGCGCCTTCATGGGCCGCAGGAGGGATCCCGGCTTCCGGCGCTGCGGCGGGCCCCCGGGGGATGAGGGAGAGGATGGGGAAGAAGGCCGCCTCGGTCTTGCCCGATGCGGTTGGCGAGGCGATGAGGACGTTTTTTTTGCCCTCCAGTATGGCGGCAATGGCCCCCTCCTGGACGGCCCTAAGCCGGGTCCAGCGTTTTTCGTAGATATATTCCCGCACAAAGGGGGCAAGCCGGGCACAGGGATCCCCCGGCGCCCGGTCCGGCGGCCTAGAGTTCAAAAGAAGCGTAGGGATCTCCCCTCTCATCCGGCCCGGCGCCCGGAGGAACACGATCTTCCCGGTGGATAAGGGTATAAAAGTCCACCCGGGGATCATCCCTGAGGATGTTGAGGAGGCCGAGGAAATCCCGGGCTATCTCCCTGGGGGTGATGAATTCCTCCGCCCCCGGGGAAGAAAGGGCCAGCTCCAAAAATGCCGCCAGTTCCCCTTCCCCCAGAGAGACAGGATACCCGAAGTGTTGGGCGTGGATCTCCCTGAGCCGTTCCAGGAGGATGAACAACTCCTCCCGGGTGAGCTGTTCGAGCCGCAGGATGGGACTGTTGAAATCGGCGTAACCCTCCCGGACAAAACGGTTATCCGCAAGCCGGCTCTTGAGGGCGGGGTAACTGAAGAGCCCCCGGCGTTCATCCTCCACAAACTGGGGGGTCCCCCCCAGGTACAGCCCCAGGGACCGGACCTTTCCCTGCATCACATCGTTAAACATGGAGAGGAGTTTCTCGTAGTTGTTCTCCCGGGATTGGCGGTTGGGGATCTTGTAGAGGTTTACGCATTCGTCAATGAAGAGGAGGAAGCCCCGGTATCCAATGGCTGCGCTGAAGGCGGCGAAGAGTTTAAGGTAGTCATACCAGTTTTCGTCGGTAATGATCTCTCCCGCCGGGAGCAGGACTCTGGCTTCAGTTCTGGTGGCGTATTCGCCCCGGAGCCACTTAACGGCGGCCCGCTGCCGTTCCTCCTCTCCCCGGACAAAGGCCCGGTAATAGGCGGAGACCACCGCAGCAAAATCAAAGCCGTGGGACAGCCCCTCCATGGCGGAGATTGTTTCATAGATCTTCCATTCCACCAGGGCCGGAAGCCCTTCATCCTCCGGGGAAGCCCCCTCCCGGATGAGCTCCCCCCGGATGGAGTTAATCCACCGCTGCAGAATCCCCTCCAGAGCGCCCCCGTCGGGCCGGATTTTAACGGAGAGCCGTTGCATCAGTTCACGGTAGGTTTCAAGCCCCTGGTTCCCCGTGCCGGAAAGACGTTTTTCCGGGGAGAGATCCACATCGGCGGTTACAAAATCCCGGTCCATGGCGTAGTTTCGTATGGCCTGGAGGAAAAAACTCTTGCCGCTCCCGAAGCGTCCCACGATAAAGCGGAAGGCCGACGCTCCCTGGCTTAAATTGTCCAGATCCGCCAGGACGGTTTCTATTTCCCGTTTCCGGCCTACCGCCACATACTCAAGGCCGATCCGGGGAACCACCCCTGCCGCAAAGGAGTTGATAATCGCGGCGCTGATCCGTTTGGGTATGACAAGGCTCATCTTCTTTTGCGCCCGGGTAAATTATAATCATGGTTTTTCAGGATTCCCGCAAGCGTTTCTCCGTATTCCTCCGTGATGACCGGAAGACCCTCCCGGATGTCGATGAGGAGATCCCCGAATCGCTGCTGGAATCCTTCATTTATATTGTCGATGAGGATCTCCGGCATGGTCCCGTACTGCCGGGCAATTCTTCCCAGCTCCGTGTTAAACCCCGGCGGAGAGGCCTTTCCCGGTTCTCCGTTTTCCGGCCTTCCTCCCTCCTCAGCGATAAGACGGAGGATGGCCCTCTCCGCCTCGCCGAGTTCCGTGAGGAATTCTCCGGGGGTTTGGCCGCCGGTCCCCCCGGCGGCCCCCTTGCCCTCTTCCGGTATCGGTGAAGCCGTCGGCAAAGACGATGAATCCTCCCCTTCGTCAATCCGCAAAAGCCCCCGGACCTCGTCGGATTCGTTTCGGATCCGGGTGAGTCTGTCGGACTGTAGCCGGAAGGGCCCGCCGGAGAAGCCGGATTCGCCTGCCTCCGCACCGGAAAAGCCCAGGGCCCGGTCGATCAGGTTTTTCCAGGGATTCTCCGGCGGGGTTTTCCCCTGGGGCTTTCCGCCGGATCTTTCCCGGACCTCCGCCTCCCTGAGCCGGAGATCGATGCAGGTAATGAGGGACTGCAAGAAATCAAGGAGCGGTTTGTGACGCCAGAAGTGTATCCATTCGGCAGTATAGGAGGAAAATCCCATATCGTTAAAGGGGTTAAAAGCCTCAAAGAGAACCGGTATGGTCAGGGACGGATAAAAGAATTCAAAAAACCGCTTCCCCGTGGTTTCCCGGAGAAACCGGTCTATGGTTCCCAGGGCGGTTTCGGTGTGACGGTATACCCTTTCCCCAAATTCCGGGTCAAAAAAGAGGCCCAGCGTTTTTTCGTCCAGACTTTTGACAATATCCTCCAGGAGGATAGGATTGTCCTCTTCAATATATTGTTTGTGGAGGTACAAGTCTTTTAGAAGAAAACTGTTCGTATCCCCCGCATAGGGGAGGAGCTCCGGCATGGCGGTATCGGTTATCCCGTAGAGAACCGCAAAATCGGTGAGCCAGTTGGGGATGTAGTAGTCCAGGTCCGGGGTGTCCCCGCGGTAACTTCTCCAGAGCCGCAGGAGCTCCCGAAAAGAATCCATTGGCCCGGTGTTTCCCATGGAGAGGAGCAGTTCCCGGGCGTAGAGGTACATATAGGACATAAAGGTGGGGAGGATTCTCCCCTTCCGGAAGGCTCCCCGCCAGTAGAGGAAAGACCGCCGCTGAGCCTGGTTCATCCGGGCAAAGCGCAGTTCCCTTCCATCGGTTTCATGGTAGAGGATCACGGGAACCGGTTCCTCCGGGTTCAACAGAAAGCATTCCTGTTCTTCCTTGAATTCCGGAGTACCGATACTCTGGAATTTACGCTGAACCGTAAAACGTGCGCCCCCAAAGATAAGGCTGTCCCGATGGAAGAGTATCGCGGTGGAGCCGATAACGATGGGCGCCGGCTCGGAGGCGTCGAAGGGTTTCGGCGGCCTCCGTATGGTCATGGGGGGCCGCTCGTACCCGGCGGGGAGCGGCAGGGGCTGCGTGAGGCTTTGAAAGATAAAATTGTTCATCTTCCGGATCTTCCCCCGGATACCAAAAAAAATTTTGAGGTCGTTCGGATGGGGATCGGAGATAATATCCGCATCGTTTGCCAGGATGCCCAGCTTAAGCCGGGTCCTGATACGTCTGAGCCGGTTCATGCGGTCCTCCCCGGCCCCCGCGAAGGAATCTTCGGGATTCACCAGGATAAGGATATCCCATTGGGTTTTTTGTATCTCAGCGTCCCCGGTAAGGGCCGTGTAGAAACCGGTATCGATCCCGGAAAGTCCGGCTGCAAGAAGGACCCTTCTCCCCTTTTGCAGGGATGCCCCTTCCCGGGGGTTTGGGGCGCCCCCATGGGACCCGAGTTCAGGAACCAGAAAAGAATCCCAATAGCCCTCATCCAAAAGTACCAGGACCCTTCCCATTCCCTCCTCTCCGGAAAGATGGAAAAGGTAGTCCGCAAGCAGGGCCGCCGACACCCGGCCCGGCCCGGCTATGACGCCTCCGTGGATACCGTAACGGCGCAGAAAATCGAGGTGTTCAGTGAACGTTCTTTCCGGATTCCCCGTCCCGGTATGGGGATAGAGATCGAGCTCGCAGTCAGTCCAAAAACCTTCGGTATTTTTACTCCCCCGGCACAGCAGTTCCCCGGGTTTCAAAGCAAGGGGCTGGATGGGCCCGCCGTCGATAAAGAAACCCAGGGGTCCCAGGCCAAGCCCTTCCAGAGTTTCCCGGCGGACCCACCGGTCATCCAGGGCGAGGTAACGGTTCCGGGGATTTTGCCCGCCGGACCTGTTCCGGAGACTCCCCAGCCGCTCCGAAACCTCCCGGGCATTGCAGCGTTTTTTGCCATATTTCAGCGCCGGTATTCCACAGGCCCGGCCTACTCCCCCCTCCATATCCGCAGTACACCGCAGTACCAGGGAGAGTTTATCCTCCCGGATAAAACACCGGACCGGATCGAGGAGCTTCCGCAGTTTTTCATCCCCAAAGACCGCAATAAGACGGGAATGGGTATCAATAAAAAGGGGAATCTCCTCCCCGGTGAGGGTCAGGATATCCCCTTCCCTAAAGAGTTCCGCCATGACCGCATCACCGATAATCTCCACAACCCGGTTCCCCCGGAGCCGGTGATTGGGCAGTCCGGCCAGGGGCAGCCATTCCTCCCGGCCAGTTCCCCTCCGGATAAGGGCGATCCGGATCCTGCCGGATTCTTTGGCGGCGCCCCGGAGTTCCATAGGCCGGTCTTCCGGATTTTCCGGCAGGGGTTTCTCCCGGACCAGGGGCGATTCCCAGGCCGCCAGAGCCAGAATATCCTCCCCCAAAATCCGATCCGTACCGCTAAAAGCCATAGGGAGGAAACCCTTTGGGTCCGGGAGTTCTTCGGGAAGCTTCAGGATGGCCGTGCCCTGCAAAAAATACCCGTTCCCCAGAGAAAGGGCGTCGTCGGGGATCTCTCTCCGGAAGGATGCATCTTCCGGGTGGTACACAAAACTGAAAAAGGGAGTATTCAGCGTTTTGAATTCGATAGCCGCCGCGGCCGGATGTACCCGCAGCGTAAAATCGATGGGCAGGATGATCCTCTTCCTGATGGCGCCGATGAGCCGATCCGCATCACCGGGGGACAGAACAAGGGGCCCGGGCAGATCCCGGCGGTACTCTTCACCAAAATAGGGTGAAAGGAGATCGCAGGAGCGGATATCCTCATACGTTGCGGGTCCGCCGTTTTTTTTAATTACCGCGATAAACCGGTGATCCGTAAAATCGATGTCCAGGGAGAAGGGACACAGCAGGAGGCCCTCTAACAGGGGCTCGGAATCACTCATCGGGGGGATTCAGGGGCCGTTTCAGGGTCCCGGGGTTGAGCGCTATGGCTACCCGCCCTTCCCGCAGGAGCTGCCGGTTTGATTCGGAGGAGAGGATGACAAGGGCGTCGTCCCGGTCGATGATGGGGTCCGTGGGGTGGATTCCAAAGACCCCCCGGGCCAGTATCCGCAGGGGATTAGCGCCGACCAGGGCTCCAAGCTCCGGGGACAGGCCGGAGGGGTTGGAACGGAAGATGTCCTCCGGACTTACGTACCGCACCATGGTCTTTTGGGCGGTATTGTCCGGGTTAAGCATATTCCGTTCGTAGATCAGGTTCATGTCCGTATCCCAGACCTTTGGAAAGAGGCAGGGTACCGGCAGGGCGGAGGAATTTCTGCCGTGGACGGGCAGTTCCTCATAGGCGATGATGATGATCCCCGTATAGGTTGCCGCCGGAACCGGGATAAGGGGCCGCCGGATGTCCATGGCGTGACTGTGCCGGATGAGGAGGGCGCTTATATTGGTCAGGTCGATGGTATAGGATGCCGAAAGGGTTGCCAGATCCGCCGAGACCGTGGGGGGAACCCTGCCGGCAGAAAGGGCAATGCTGCCCGCGTTCCGCAGGGAAAATTCTCCCCGCTCCATCAGGTCCTCCAGGGTACTTGAGGAATCTGTCAGTATGGAGAGGATGTGGGACCGTATCAGGGCGGGATATTCGGTGTCAATAAGCTCCTCCGCCCGGGACCGCCCTGCGGGCAGCCGGATCCCTGCCGGGGCCAGGTTGAGAATCACCGCCGCGTTCAGTTCCATCCGATCCCATTCAAGAGTCCCCGAAAGGGCCACCGGGGACTCGCCAAAAACCAGTACGGACAGAAATGAGAAAAACAGACCTGTGCATATACCCTTCATCATCAGATTCCGGATACCATCCCCTTTACTTTTTTGAGGATCAAAAAACTCCTCTCTAAAGGATAACAGATTCCTGTCCGGATGTGAATATGCCCGGTGTCCCGGCATTTTTCATGCGGCAATACAAGGTTTGGAAATACGGCATTTATTGTGGTATTATTATAATATATTTTGGAGGAATTTATTATGAAAAGAACGGTATCGATTATTGGAATTGCGCTGATAAGCATTATGATCTTTGCCGCTTGTCCCGGAAACTCCGGAACCGAAGACAATGGGGAGTCAAAATCCGTCACTATTACCAATATTACCGGTTTAACCGGGAAGGTCTCCGTTTGGGTCTTTGAGGAACAGGGCCAACCAGAGACCGGTATAGTAGCCAGGGGAGACGGCGTTATAAACAACGGCTCCGTTACCGTTGAGCTAAAACTGACGGATGAGTCCGGAAATATCACCGCCGATGAGTGGACGGGGAATGGACCTTTCTATATCGCAGTCGGGCAGGAAGGCGCTGTTCCGGATTATACCACTTCCGCCAAGGTAGACATTAACAGCGCCGGAACAGAGATTGTGGGGGTCGAGTTTGAGTCATCCGGTGACGGTGGAGGAGGTGTCCTGGGTGGTATCGAAGAGGGTATTTCCGCTTTTATAATTTTTGGAAACTTTGAGGGAGAGAAAACGATAGACGAACTCCTGCAGCAGCTGGTTGAAGAGGCGGAGGCGCCCTTTGAAGGCGTAACCCTTACCTATGAACTGTTTAAGACCTTTGG